>NZ_CP102409.1:1685000-2005000 GCF_024628725.1 Ruegeria sp. YS9 | reverse complement strand
GTCAGCTATGTCGAGTTTCTTCATTCGCTCGACGATCTGGCGGACCGCGTACGGCTGGCGGTGTCTGATTTGACCTTGCCGACCTTGGAACTGAGAGAGCTGTCAGCCACGGAATTTCAACTGAGTTGTTCCCCGGGCCTGCCCGGGTACTCCAATGTCATGGTTGGGGTCCTGCGCGCAATGGCGGATGACTATGGTGCGCTGGTGATGCTGTCACACGAGGGGCAGCAGCAAGGGAGTGACGTCATTTCCATCATGTTGGTTGAAAGCGCATTTGCTGAGGGGCGGCATTTTGATCTGGGGGCTCGGAACGGATGACAGATACCCAAGAACTGGCTGGTCTGCTGGAAACGCTTTGCCCGATGTTCCTGTTGGTGGACCAAAACGGGCATATTCAACAAGCAGGTCCGACCCTGCAAAAGTTGCGACCTGAATTGCCGCTGGTGGGGCAGGGTTTTCTGGATGTATTTGAACTGATCCGCCCCAGAACGATCACAACCGTTCCCGCCCTGATGTCAATGGCGGGGGCGAAGCTGCACCTGAGGTTCCATGATGAACCCCGTACAACCCTCAAAGGCCTGGTTGCTCCTTTGCCGCATTCAGGTGGTGCGGTCATCAATCTGTCATTTGGTATCTCGATTTTGGATGCGGTACGGGACTATGCGCTGACTAGTGCTGATTTCTCAGGCACGGATCTGGCGATCGAGCTGTTGTATCTGGTCGAAGCCAAATCCGCCGCGATGGAGGCATCCCGCTCTCTCAACCTTCGGCTACAGGGTGCGATGCTTGCAGCCGAAGAGCAGGCCTATACCGACACGTTGACCGGACTGAAGAACCGCAGGGCAATGGATCACTTGCTCGAGCATTTGATCTCGGGAAATTCCACCTTCGCGCTCATGCATCTGGATCTGGATTTTTTCAAAGCCGTGAATGACAAGCTGGGTCATGCGGCTGGTGATTTCGTCTTGCAGCAGGCCGCCCGCATCATGCAGGAGGAAACACGAAGCAACGACACTGTGGCCCGGGTCGGCGGGGATGAATTCGTTATTGTTTTCAAAGATCTGACTCGGGAAGATACTCTGGCCTGCATTGCTGGGCGTCTGATATCAAAGTTGAATGAACCGATGATGTTTCAGAATCAAAGCTGTACGATCTCGGCCAGTATTGGCACCGCCTTGTCCACGCAGTTCGACTGCCCCAACGCCGCCGACATACTTCACGCAGCAGATTTGGCCCTTTATCAGGCCAAACGTGACGGCCGGTCATGCCATCGCATGTATTCAGCGTTGAGCAAGGCGCAAACCTGAATTCGCCCGGAAAACACGATGGGCAACGTATCGGGGCTTCAGGCTGAATCGAATGCCTCATTTATCTTCTTGGCTATCTGTTGCCGGATCGGAGGCAACTCTCCCACCACCGGCAGGACCACGCCTGAAAACCCCGCGCGATCCAGCTCTTGCGGGACGTCTTCCTGCACGTGCCCTCCGGCACAGGCAAAGAACGGAAGGCACAGCGCCTGATCTTCGGTGCCGTTGGCGGCGTCAGATATGGAAGGTGGCTCTTCGACGAAACCGACGCGAACAGATTTGAAAGCCACCAATCCCGCAAGCTGTTTCGCAAACTGCAACGCCACGGACGACGGGTTCCGGCTGCGCCCGGAACCATGCGCGGCAATGACCAGATCGGTGGACCGAGCGGCCCAGTGTTTGTCGGACAATTCCGATTGCAGGGCCTCTGCGGTCAGGGCCGGCAGGTCCGGGTCAATTCCAAGCGGGTCCAAAATCTTTGCCGGATGGTGCCCAAGCCGTTTGGGCAACGCGCTGGTGACAAACCACCCCTTTGCCATGAAAAGTGGATAGATGACCGAATTTTCGGGCGCGCGGTCCAGCTTCGCCTCCAACGCGCCCGGCGCGGCCAGAGTGGCCGAATGCACCGCCACATGCTGGGTCAGCGCGTTGACCTTGGCTGCGAATGCAGCAAGTGCAGCTTCCGCCGGTTCCGGGTCAGACGGTTGGCCATGAGCGACGATAATTGCATGTGACATTCGGATCTCCTGCTGCGTTGCGCGATAGGTGTTTCACGTCGACCTGAAGTCAACACCACAGTTAGCCCAGAAGTGTCAGCCATAGCCAGACGGTCAGAATGGACGAGGCTGTTCCGATAAGTACGGCCGACGCTGCGACCCGTTTTGCGCGTCCATACATATTGGCGAAAATATAGGCGTTGAAACCCGGAGCCATGGCGGCATTCAATACGCCCGACCGAAACAGGTCCTGCGGCAGGCCCACGGATTTGCCGAACATCCACACCAGGCTGGGATGCAGCATCAACGAGATACAGCAAACATATGCGATGGTGCGCAGGTCGCCTTCGGGCTTGTATTTGACCAGCACTCCGCCCAAGGCAAACAATGCCCCGGGCAGGGCAGCACGGGTGATCAACCCCAGCGCTTCGTCGACCACGGCAGGGATCGCCAGACCGGACAGGTTGACCAGAAACCCAAGGGCAATACCAAGGATCAGCGCGTTCTTGAACATTGCGGACAAAACAGACCGTGCCATGCTGATGCCTCCATGACCGCGACTTCGCACGACCTCCATCACCGTGATCCCGACGCCGTAACAAAACGGAGAATGGAAGGCGATGATCGCGTAGTTGCCCGTCAGGTTCTCGGGCCCATATGCGCGTTCGGTAATCGGCAAGCCCAAGAGGACAGAGTTCGAGAACAGGCAACAAAACCCGATGGCGACGCAATCCTCCCAGTCGCGCCCGAAAATGATGCGTGCGCCGAACAGACCTGCCGTGAAACACAGGGCGGCAGCGGAATAGAAACTGGCCAATAGACGGGGGTCGAAACTGGCGCCGAGGTCCAGATGCGCGATGGCCAGGAACAAAAGGCAGGGAATCGCAAAGCCTTGGGTGAACTTCATCAGCCCATCGACATGCGCTTGTTTGAAGTACCCCGTGCGGGTTGCCGTATACCCGGCCCCGATTACAAGGAAAACCGGAAGAATGACGTCGATCAGGCTTTGCAGCATGTGACCCTCCCGCGACGGACCTGCTGCGATATTTTGCGGGCGGCGGGCAGCGGCCTACTGTGCCTGATGGATCACCATCCCGTCGAAGGCGGGGGTGATGTGGTCGGGGGTTTCGGCGTCGACGGTCGCGTAGTCGAGGTCGATATGCATGTTGGTCAATACCGCGCGCTTCGGTTGCAGCTTTTCGATCCACCCAAGCGTCTTTTCCAGATGCGCGTGCGTCGGATGAGGCGAGCGGCGCAGGGCGTCGATGACAAGGCAGTCCAGCCCTTTCATTTCGGGCCAGGCGTCGTCGTAGATCTCGGCGACATCCGGCAGATAGGCGAGTTGCCCAATGCGGAAGCCAAGGGAATCGATCGAACCGTGATTCACTTTGAAAGGACGAAACGGAATCGGGCCGCCGGGGCCGTCGATTTCGAAAGGACCGTCGATAGACTTGAGCTCGAGGATCGGAGGATAAGGGGAGCCCTCGGGCTGAATGAACGCGTATCCAAACCGCCCCAACAAAGCGTTCTGGGTGTCGCCATCCGCCCACACAGGAACACGGGTTTTCATGTTGAACACGATCATGCGCAAATCATCGATTCCATGCACATGGTCTGCGTGGGAATGCGTATAGACGACCCCGTCCAACCGCCCTGTACCTGTATCCAGCAACTGGCTGCGCATATCAGGCGTGGTGTCGATCAGAACCGAGGTTGTGCCATCTGGCCCGTCGCGTTCGACCAGCATCGAACAGCGGCGCCGGACGTTCCTGGGGTTCGCAGGGTCACAATCGCCCCATTGACCGCCCAATCGCGGCACGCCGCCAGAGGATCCGCAGCCCAGAATTGTAAATCGGAAGCCGGTCATGCGGCGGCCTTGTATGATGCCGCTTTGGTGAACAGCCGGTCGAAGTTTGCCTGTGTCTGGTCAGCAAAAGCGGCATAGTCCATGCCAAAGATTTCGGCCCCCTTTTGGGCCGTGTGCACAGTATAGGCCGGCTCGTTTCGTTTGCCGCGATAGGGCGGCGGGGCCAGATAGGGCGCGTCGGTTTCCACCAAAATGCGATCCACCGGGGCGCTTGCGAAAATGTCCCGCAATTCCTGGCTCTTGGGGAAGGCGGCTATGCCGGACATCGACAGGTAAAAACCTAAATCCAAGGCGGCCTTGGCCAGTTCAGCAGAGGAGGAGAAGCAGTGCATGACGCAGGAATAGGGCGCGTTGCGATATTCTTCGGCCAGAATGCCGGCCATATCTTCATCAGCTGCGCGGGCGTGAATGATCAGGGGCAACCCGGTGCGCTGGGCTGCTTCGATATGGACGCGCAGGGACTGTTTCTGAACTTCCGCGCTATCTGTGGTATAGTGATAGTCTAGGCCGGTTTCTCCGATACCGACGAATTTCGGATGCTGTGCCAGGGCGACCAGATCATCGACCGAGGCCAATGGCTCGTCCGCGGCGCTCATCGGGTGTGTGCCGGCGGCATAGAAGACCGGCGCGTAGGCTTCGGCAATCGCACGGACAGCGGGTTCGTTGCGCAGTTTGGTGCAGATCGTCACCATCCGGGTCACGCCAGCCTGGGCTGCACGCGCGATGATGTCGTCCAACTGGCCTTCGAAATCCGGGAAGTCCAGATGGCAGTGGCTGTCGGTAATCTGGGGGGTGTCGCTCATCTGTTCTGACCGGCGGTTTCCTGTATCTTGAACACCGTATCTAGGACCAGAGCGGCAGGGTCAAGGTTGACAGCCTGACCATGTCGCGCCCGGGCGGTGATCGTCGCGGCGACCTCGGCCCAGCGACGGGCTTGATCCGGCGATGCTGACAGACGCGCCAGTGTTTCACCCTCGTTGGGGGCGGCTTCAGGAACCGGGGGCGTGCCTGTTGCCCCGGTCAGGGCCAGCCGTGACAGAGCAACGTCGATCAATGTCAGCAAAAGTTCAAACCGGTCTGCCGCGCCGCGCTGCGCTGCCGCTTCGGCCAAAGCCAGCGCGCGCTGGCGGTCCATGCGGGGCAGGGTGCCCAGAATGGCGATCAGTTCGGCATAGATGTCCAGACCACCCAGATTGATCAAACGCACGGCGTCTCCGACTGAACCCGCTGCAAGCGCGGCGAGGTGTTCTGTCCGCGCGGGAATTTCGGTTTCCGTTTGTGACAGGGCGGCCTGCATGTCTTGCGCGTTCAGCGGGCCGAGGCGCAGCGTGCGACAGCGTGAACGGATGGTTGGCAACAGGCGTGAGGGTTGATGCGATACCAGCAAAAGGGTGGTGCGGGCAGGCGGCTCTTCCAGCATCTTCAGCAACGCGTTGGCGGCGCTGACGTTCATTTCGTCTGCTGAATCCACGATCACGACGCGGCGGCCGCCGTCGGCAGAGGACAGACCAAAAAACTTCCCAAGCTTGCGGATGTCATCCACGACGATCTCACTGCGCAGCCGTCCCTGATCGTTCAGCGACCGGGTTATCGCCGCCAAACCCGGTTCTGCCCCCGCCTGAATGCGATGGGCCACCGGGTGGTCGGGATCGATGTCGAGCGTCTTGGGCGGAGGCGGCGCGCTGAACAACCCGTCATCCTCTGCCGGAGGTGTAGCAAGCAGAAACCGTGCAATTCGCCAGGCCAGTGTCGCCTTGCCGACACCGCGTGGCCCTGTCAGCAGCCAACCGTGATGCAAACGGTCTGACGTGTAAGCGGTCAGAAAGGCCTGTTCCGCCGCGTCCTGGCCAAAAAGCCGACCGGTTTCGCGCGGATGTGGTGCGCCCGGCACCTGATCCGGAGAAGGGATATCGTCGCTCATCGTCTACCGCAGTGCTGCCTGGACGAGTTCTGTCACATCCTGCGCAACGCTGTCCATGTCCCTGTTGCCATCCACGATGTGAAACCTGTCCGGGAACTCATCGGCCAGCGCCAGAAAGCCGGCGCGCATCTTCTTCTGCAATTCCGGGCCAAAGTCCTCGAACCGTTCTTCGGTGCCTTGTCGCCCCTTGGCGCGTGCCAGGCCCGTTTCAGGGTCCATGTCGATCAGCAGCGTCATGTCCGGTTCGCGCCCGATCATCAGGCTGTGCAACTGATCCACCAGATTTCGCAGGTCGCCCCGGGACAGGCCCTGATACATACGTGTGCTGTCAGCAAAGCGGTCGCAGATCACCACCTTCCCTGCTGCCAGTGCAGGTTCGATGGTGCGCTCCAGATGGTCGCGGCGGGCCGCGGTGAACAGCAGAATCTCGGTCTCGGCCGACCAGCGATCCGGGTCGCCCTCCAAAACCAGTCTGCGAATTTCCTCGGCCCCCGCAGAGCCGCCGGGCTCGCGCGTCAGTACCACCTCGTGACCCTGCGCACGCAGATGTTCCGCCAGCATCCGCGCCTGTGTTGACTTGCCTGAACCGTCAATGCCTTCGAAGGTCAGAAAAAACCCCGCTTTCGTCACATCGACTCCAGCGGGTTGTTTATCACGTCTTTCAATACGATACCGCCGACGGTCAGCATGCGAACCACAAACCCGCCAATCGCAACATCTTCGGCTGCCACCAGAGGCCGCCGGATTTCCGGCAAACCTTCGGGCTTAATCACCAGTTCGGCCAGTTGCTGACCTTTCTTGACGGGCGCGTTGATCGGGCCCTCATAGACCACTTCGGCCTCGACATTCTGGGTGCCCAGAACCGGGAACAGCACATTCAGATCACCTTCGGGAACAAGCCCCACGGACTTTTTCTCGCCCATCCACAGCTTGGCTTCGGCTATCGGCGTTTCCGCGGTGGCAACTGTCCTCTCGACAAAATTTCGAAACGACCAGTTAACCACGGCCTCAGCCTCCTCTGCCCGCTGGCCGGTGCTGTCGAGACCCGTCAGCACAAAGATCACCCGCCTGTCGCCTTGTTTGGCGGACCCGACAAGGCCATAGCCCGCTTCTTGCGTATGGCCGGTTTTCAGGCCATCTGCACCGATATCCAGCCGCAGCAACGGGTTGCGGTTGCGGGCGTTCGAGGGTGCGCGGCCATCGAACTCGAAAACCTCTTCGGCGAAAAGGGGGTAGTATTCTGGAAAGTCCGAGATCAGCCGATCCGCAAGAACGGCCAGATCATGAACCGACATCATATGCCCGGCGGCGGGCCAGCCGTTTGAATTTGCGAAGTTCGAATTGTTCATGCCCATCTGCTTGGCCCGCTGGGTCATGTATCGCGCAAATCCTGCTTCGGTGCCATCCGGGCTGAGCGCTTCGGCGATGACCACGCAGGCGTCATTGCCCGACAAAACGATTATGCCGCGCAGCAGGTCTTCGACACGTACGCGATCCTGCGTGTTCAGGAACATTGTCGAGCCGCCATAGCTCATCGCGTGTTCCGAAACAGGCAGGGTTTCGTCCAGCGTCAAGCGCCCGTCCCGCAATGCTTCGAATGCAACATAAAGCGTCATGAGCTTGGACATCGACGCAGGCGGCAATGGTTGGTCGGCTTCTTTCGACAGCAGCACGGTACCGGTGGTTTGGTCGATCACATAAGCCGCGCGGGCGGATGTATCAAAAGCCTGGGCAGGTATCGCCAGAACGGCAAGCCCAAGAGCCAGAACGGATGTTCGTATTGAGGATAGCATGTTACGCCTCCCTTAATCAGTCGGTTACCGTGAACGCGTCTTTGAAGCCAAGGTCTTTCACGTCCTTTTGAAAGGCTTTGCGCTCGGCCCGGGTTGCGGCGGGGCCAACCAGCACGCGCCAGACAGTACTATTTGCTGTTTTCAGTTCCCGTACAACTGTGGGCATGCCGTTCCGACGCACCTTTTGGGCGGCTGACTTGGCGTTCGCCTCGACGCTGAAGGTTCCGATCTGAACAAACGGTTTGCTCAGAGATGTCGCCGACGTTGTGGCGGCTGCGACAGGAGTGGCTTCTGACGCATCAATTGCGGCTGCGGCCCCCTCTACCGGGTCCAGTGGCGTTTCGGTGATCGCGGCGGGGTCTTTCTTTTGCCACCATTTCCGCTTGGCAGGTTGCTCGGCGGGGGGCGTGACCGGTGCATCCGACAAAGAGGGGGACGCCACGGCTTCGGCGGCTTCGGCGGCTACGTCTGCGCTGTCAGTTGCTGTATCTGCCGCGGCCACGGCAGTTCCCGCAGCCGCAGCTGCGGGGGCTTTCTTCTGCCACCATTTCCGCTTGGCTGGTTTTTCGGCAGGTGCTTCGGCCTGATCGTCCGCAGAAGTGGCCGTCTCGGCGTCTTCGCTTGCGGGCTCGACGTCTTCAGCCGTTTCATCCGATGCACTGGCCGCACCCGCTGCAACCGCAGCCGTACCCGCCGCGGCGGCGGCTGTTTCCTTTTTCTGCCACCACTTCCGTTTGGCCGGTTTTTCCGGCTCTGTGGACGCTTGAGTGCCGGCAGCTTCATCGGCACCTGCGGCCGTGGTTTCGGCTGCCGTTTCTTCTGCCTCCGGCGCATCCTCCGACGACGGTTCTTCGATCTTTTCACGGCGCAGTGCGACGACGCTGACTTTTGTCGGCGCGCCCGCAAGCATTCCCAACTCTTTCGCGGCAGCGGACGAGACCTGAAGCGCGGGTCCGGGCAGGTTGCGCTCGCGCCGGAACAGGGCGCCGGTCACGGATTTGTTGTTGGACGTGTTTCTGATCACGACACGTTCAGGTTGGGACGCATCCGGGTGCGCAACCCATATCCCGCCAAGAGACGGCCGGCCATCCCAAAGCCCTGCTTCGGTTGTCTGAAAAACCTCAGGGGCTTCGACATCACGCTGAGAGCCGGTGGCCACCTCGGGCAGGAGTTCCGTCTTCCCCGAATTGTCTTCCGGTTTCTCAGCCGATTCAGAAGTTGATAAAGCCTCTTCACATCCGGCCAGTATCGTCAAAGTCAACGCCAGATACGCCAGCCGTTTCGGCCCCGGGCGTGTCTCGATCGCTCGCTTCATCTGCTTATCCCTTGCCTGAAGGGGTTTCGTTTTCCGAACCCCGCTGCCGGTCTGCTGGTTCTGTATGCCAGCCTGTTGCGGTCTTTCGTGCGGATCATAACGTGGCTGAAGTGTCATGGAAAGACCGCTGCACAGGCTTCGGCAAGATTTCCCGATTTCGACTTGCCTCCGCTCGAACTTCGCCTTAGACCCTGCTGTCGACGGGGAGGTGGCAGAGTGGTCGAATGCGGCGGTCTTGAAAACCGTTGGGCGTGAGAGCGTCCCCAGGGTTCGAATCCCTGTCTCCCCGCCATAAAATGGCAAATTCGACCACACGCTGACCGTCTCTTGTTATTTTCCGAACCAACGGTTTTCCCGGAAGATTCCCATGTTCGGTTCCTGTTCTGGTCCCGCTTGGGCCGAACCTGCTTTGCGAGTCGCATTTGGCCGGTACCTGCCGAGTATTCTAGAATCATAGAGAGGCTTTTGTGACCTGCGATGGCCGCAATCTGGAGGTGAGTACATCCGGCCTCGGCCAATTCGCTTGCTGGGCTGTATCGCAGGCAATATCGACATCCACAAAGACCACACCAGGATGATCCCCCGAAATGGGTTGGGGCAGGGGGGGGCGGCCAATCGGCTCGGCAAAGTGCCGCCGGGACGCCCCGAAGGTTGCCGGGAAGGGTTCGCCAATATTTATGACGAAGCAGCCGAAGCCAATCCGGAGTGCAGAAACGGAAGTTCGCCTGACGCGTCTGCGGTCTATCCAACGGTCCAAGATGGGCTTGAGGGCGTCCGGTTCGTGACCGCATGCGCGCAAAGCTCGGCCAGAAACTCGGCCTGGGTCAAGCTGGAGTGTGGTTTTCAGCCTTGCGGGTTGAATTGCTGGCCTCGCATGAAAAAAACTTGGTTGAGGCGGGCAGGCGCCTCAACAATCGACGCGGCCATTCTGGGCGCGCAAGTTTGGGTCGTGTCACAAACATCGCGCTGTTAGCACTTCCACGGCGTCATCAAAGGTTTGTATGCTGCTCTCGGCCCGAGCCGTCAGATGAGCGCCTTCCAGCAAGGCCAATGCCGCGCGTGCTTCTGCTTTCGGATCCGCAACCCCCGTGATCGACAGATCCGTTTTGCCAAGCGCAAAGACATTCTCGATCCACCGGGTCATCATGCGCCGGAACGCGCGGATTTTGTCGGTGACCTCGTTCGACAAGCTTTCCCGGCTGATGATCAATGACACACATAGGCACAGGGTTTTCCCGTCGTTCAAAGCCGCGCGATACAGCGCGATCAGTGCGCGCATGCGCGCACCCGCCTTGTCACAAGTTTCCTCGATCTCGGCGCAGCGCCCGGTAAGCTCGGTATGGTAGCGGTCCATCAAAGCTGCTGACAGCGCGGCTTTGGTTGGGAAGTGATAGTGGATCGATGCCTTGCGGATGCCTACATCATTGGCAAGGTCGGCATAGCTGAACCCGTCGAAGCCTTTGCTGCGCACGGCCAATTCGGCAGAATTGAGCAGAGCGGTCTTTGTGTCTATTTCCATGCCGCGTTCATCCTTAATGCGCTCAACAATGCTGCGGTGGTCTCTGCTGCTTCCAATGCACCTTCAAGATATCCCCCAAATTGCGCGGCTGTTTCAGTGCCGCTGAGAATGATCCTGTCTTCCCAGATCCGCGTCATGGCCTTCGGCAAGCCGTATTGCGGATGGATATACAAAGGCTGAAGGTCCAGATCGGTCGCTGTGAAGCGGTCGAACGCCCAGTCTTTTAGGAAAAGCGTGCTGGGGCTGACCGCCTTGCGCCCGAACAATCGCCCCAGCTGCGCCAGAACCTGCTGCCGCAACGCCCCTTCATCCCGGCGAGCTTGCGCAGGGATGCCGATGAAACCGAACAGCGCGAAGGGACCACCGCTGGCAGGTGACGCGTCGTGGATTTCCACCATGGGGCCGCGTCGGCTCATGGCATCGCCAGACAGTCCGTCGTCACGCCAGAACGGAGTGTCATAGACCGCAAGCGCCTTGGCCTGACCTGCCATCCATGTCGGGATTTCCCGCATGGCTGATAACGTGCCATCGGGCAGGGTGGGCTCAAAGATCAACTCGGCCGCGATACGTGGGGGTATGGCAAGCACAACATGCCTCGCCCAAATATGCCGCCCAGATTGCGTGGTGACCCGAACCCCACCTTCGGTGCGCGCCAAGGCCGTGATCTGCGTTGACAGGTGGATTGCCCCATCCGGCAAGAGTGCCGACAGCGCATCCGTCAAGGCAGCGAGCCCCCCGATCAGACGATAAGACCCTTCCATGGATGAAAACCCCCGGCCGCGCTCAACACGGCCTTGTTCATCTTCGAAACTCAGCGCGCCGGAGCTGAATTGGTCAAACCTGTGCAGGCCCAGCCGTTCGATCAGCGCGGCAATCCGTGGTTGGCCAGGCCAGAACCAGGCCGGACCCATGTCGAAACGGCCGTCGCCCAGAGTCTCGGTCAGAATGCGCCCGCCCAGACGATTGCGCGCCTCGACGATCAGCACTTCCTGACCTTGATCCACAAGCTGTGTCGCAAGGCTGAGCCCTGAAAGCCCCCCGCCGATGATGAGCGTATCCGTGCGCATGGTTCAGAACCCCTCACTTGAAGAGCGCAGGTTCAGCTTTTGGGGCCCGCTCGACCAGGGGTGTTGCGCCAGGGGTTTTTGGTCACCCATCGGTTACACCGACGGCGGTTGGGCAAAAGGCAGGTGGCCTGTCTTCATCCAGATCCTGGCCCCGTCCGGCCCCGCAACGGCCATCAGGCTGTGGCCTTCAGGCAGGCGCAGCCAATCGTTTTTGACCAGTTCATCCCCGCCTTCGGTGACCGACCCGTCGATGATCAGAACCTCGATCCCGCCAGGGGCGTCCGAGCGCAGCGTCGCACCCGCGTCTAGATGGGAGTAGGTCACGACCTCGCGCGCATCCTCATGCAGGATTGCGGTGGCGATACCATTTGCGGGCGCGCCCAGCTCATCCACCATGCTTTTGCGAAACTGGGTTCGGTCGTCCATGTCGAACTGCCAGAGCTTCACGAATATCGTGCAGCCCGGTTCCGACCCCGGCGTGTGTTGCGTGGTGGGCGGATTGCGGACATAGGTCCCCGCAGGATAGTCGCCATGCTCATCCTGAAACACACCGTCAAGGACAATGAACTCCTCACCGCCAGTATGGGTGTGTGCAGAGAAATGACTGCCCGGCGCATAACGCACGATTGTGGTGGCCCGGGCGACCTCGCCTCCGATCCTGTCCAACATCCTGCGATCCACACCCTTCATGGGAGAGGCCTGCCACTCCAGCTGGTCTGAGTGAACGACGACGCGGTCAGAGAAGTCCGAATTGATTTCCATGGGGTCAGTTCTCTTTGATGGTTACGACATGGAAACTATCTACCAGTAGGTAGGCAAAAGCCAGCTTCAAAGTTCGATTAAGCGCCACTTTTCACAGAGTGTTGAACCTGGTCTTGTCAGGAACCTGGTCTTGTCAGAAGGACCTGGTTGAAGTGGGGGGGACAAAAACTGAGAGGAGGCTCCACGCCGCCTTTACGGACAGAGCGCGCGCAAACCAAAGAACCAGACGCAACCAGTGTTTGCCGAAAGGGGCCTTAGCGTACTGAAAGGGAAACCTGCCCGACCGCGTTGAGACTGGTGCGCTTTCTGCCCGGGCAATTCTTGTGCTCATTATACCTGAGGGTGCTTCCGGCTTTGGAGATGTCGGACGCACCTCCTTGAATCGCAGAAAGTCGAAACCATGTTGCGATAATTCCGCATTCAAGGGGTAATAAAACGTATCTCTTGAAGGCCCACGCATCCACGTGCTTCACTTTTGGAGCCATGTAAGCCTGTGATTTTGCTGGCCCCAAAAAACCCGAAAGGCACGGCCTTTCAAGACCTGAACCAGAGCGCACCACGGCCCGAGAGGGTGAGAAAAACAAGCGCGGAAGCTACCCAACACGGAGATATCAGATGAAAAAAACTGCAACGCTACTTGGAAGCGCGTCCTTCGCGATTGCCGGGCCGGTCATGGCCGCGGATATCGTGATCGGTGTGCCCAACTGGGCCTCGGTGAACGCCACGGCACATATTCTTGAAGTCGTGATCGAAGAAAACCTCGGCCTGGACGTGGAATTGCAAAACGGCACCAACCCGATTGTGTTTGAAGCCATGGACAGCGGTTCGATGCATGTCCATCCCGAAGTGTGGATGCCCAATCAGCAGAACCTGCACGATACCTATGTCAAGGAAAACGGCACCGTCGTCATGAACCAAAACCCGGTTCAGGCCGAGCAGGGCATGTGCGTGCCGACCTACATCGCGGAACAATATGACATCAAGTCGATCGATGATCTGAGCGACCCCGACAAGGTTGCGATCTTTGATACCGATGGCAACGGAACACCCGAGGTATGGATCGGTGCACCGGGTTGGGCGTCGACCGTCGTCGAGAAGATCCGGGCCAAGTCCTATGGCTATGACCAGATCTTCGAACTGACGGAATACGAGGAAACCATTGCCTATGCCAATTTGGCGAACGCGACAAAGGCGGGCGATCCGTGGATCGGGTTTTGCTACAGCCCGCACTATATCTTCGTGACACAGGATCTGACGGTTCTGGAAGAACCGCCCCACGATCCGGCCACCTGGACAATCGTTCAGCCCACGGATGATCCTGATTGGCTGTCCAAGTCCGAGGCGTCCTCGGCCTGGAACGGGGCAACGCTTCACCTGCACTATGCCAAGGAACTGGAAGAGAGCTATCCCGAAGTGGCCGCCCTGTTCAGCAACTATCAGATGACAGGCGACGATCTGAGCGCGATGGGCAAGGCGCTGGCCGTCGACAACATCGAAGCCGCTGAGTTCGCCAAGGAATGGGTGGCTGCGAATGAAGACACCGTCATCGGCTGGCTGACCAACTAAACAATCACTCTTTGGGCCGTCGCGCAAAACCGCGGCGGCCTTTTTCTGTCGGGCAGGGCTTCGCCCTGTGGGGGATAAATGGACGAACCTGTCGTAAAATTAGAAAACGTTTGGAAGATCTTTGGCTCGCGTGCAGAAGAGGCAATGGAAGCGGTCAGAAACGAAGGCATAGGCAAGCCGGAAGTTCTGGAGCGGTTCAACTGTGTTGTCGGCGTTCAGGGCGCCACGTTCGAAGTGCCGAGGGGTGAGATTTTCTGTATCATGGGGCTGTCCGGCTCGGGCAAGTCCACATTGGTGCGCCACGTGAATCGATTGATCGAACCGACGGCGGGTCGGATCGAAATTCTGGGTCACGATGTTTCGAAACTGTCGGAAGCCGAGTTGCGCCGCATTCGCGCCCAGCAAATCGGTATGGTCTTTCAGCACATGGCGCTGATGCCGCATCGTTCCGTGCGTGATAATGTGGCCTATCCATTGGAGATCCGAAAGGTTTCCAAGTCAAAGCGCTGGGCCGTCTCCGATCACGCGCTGAGCCTGGTGAATCTGACAGGTTACGAGGACCGCCTGCCCAAAGAGCTTTCGGGCGGGATGCAGCAACGCGTGGGGATCGCGCGGGCGCTGGCTTCGGACCCGGAAATCCTGTTGATGGATGAACCGTTCTCGGCCCTCGATCCGCTGATCCGCCTGCAATTGCAGGACCAGTTCAAAGCGCTTGTGGCACAGCTGAAGAAGACCACGCTGTTCATCACCCACGATCTGGACGAAGCCATTCGGATCGGCCACCGGATTGCGATCATGAAGGACGGCGTCATCGTGCAGATCGGAACACCCGAAGACATCGTCATGAACCCGTCCGACGATTACGTACGCGAATTCGTTCAGGGCATCTCAAAACTCAAACTGGTCAAGGCGCATTCCATCATGGAGCCGGTGGACAGTTATTCAGGGCCGCTCGACGGTGCGCCCCGAGCGGACGAGGGCGCGGATCTGGATCAACTGATCGACCTGGCCGTGAATTCTGATCTGCCGGTCGTCATCACGGATGCGGGCGTTGATGTGGGCGTCGTGACCAAGCCGCGCCTGTTGCGCGGTATCCAGGGGGGCAAAAATGACTGATGCTGCAACAGAGATGAAAGTAACCGCCGCCTCTGATATCGAGGTCGATCGCGAGGCCCTGGACCTTTCCATCAAAGAGTTCGCGGGTCCGAACGGTGACTACTATGTCAACGCATTCCACAAGATTCATGATGCGACCAGCGCGATTCCCAACACATTCAACAAGTGGGCCGCGTTGCTGGGGCCATTCTGGTCTGCGTCACGCGCCATTTGGGGCATGTTCTGGACCTTTCTGATCCTTGAGATCATCGCGTGGGTTCAGATCGGCAGGGGCGCGTGGGGTAATCCCGGCGCCGATTTCGCGGACCGCGCCGCCCGTCAGCAGGAACGCGCGGCCGAACTGTTGGCGCGCGCAGCGGATGCCACGGAACAGGCCGATATCGACCGTTTCACCAAACTGGCCGAGAACATACAGAAAGCAGCGGCCACAAGCCTGGAAAGGGCCGCCGCCGCCCAGTCCGAGGCGGCAGGCATCCTGATTACCGGGTTGTTGATGTTGCTGGTGTTCAAGTTGGTTCAAGGGTTCTACGCCGACCGCGTCTACGAAAAACAGTATTCGAACTGGCGCATTGATCCGGACAGCACGGAAAGTGGGCGTTCGACCCGTAATATCGTCATGGGTGCGATCCTTGTCGCAGCAATCGGACCATTGATCGTGTACAAGTTCACCGTGAACGCATCCCTTCCATTGTTGGACGCGTTCCCGGAACAACAAGTCTCTGCGATGTTTCTTGGCGAAGGCAACGGCACGCTGTTTTCGAGCCTGGCAAACTGGATGGAGGCCAGGATTGATGCTGCAGCGGCAGCTGGAGGCGACGTATTCGACGGGATCGTGGCGGGTGTCCGGTCGGTGCTTGATGCGCTGACGATTGCACTGATCGGGTCACCCTGGCCGGTGGTCATGCTGGTCATCTGTGTGACGGCCTGGCGTGCGGCGGGACCAAGGGTTGCCATCTTCACCGCATCTTCCCTGGCCTATATCGCGTTGCTGGGGTACTGGGACGTGGCGATGGAAACGGTTGCTCTGGTCGGTGCGGCGGTGTTGCTGTGCGTCGTTTTCGGCATTCCGCTGGGTATCTGGTTCGGCAAATCGCAGCGCGCCTATCGCGCGGCGGAACCGGTTCTGGACCTGATGCAGACGCTTCCCGCCTTCGTCTACCTTATCCCGATCATCGCCTTTTTCGGCACCGGCAACCCGCCGGGAATTCTGGCCACCATCATCTTTGGCATGCCGCCGGTGATCCGCCTGACGGCGCTGGGCATGCAAGGGGTTCCGGAAAGCATCAAGGAGGCTGCGGTCGCCTTTGGCGCGTCGAAATGGCAATTGTTGAAGGATGTTGAAATCCCTCTGGCGCTGCCATCGATCATGACGGGTGTAAACCAGACAATCCTGATGTGCCTGTCCATGGTCGTGATCATCTCGCTGATCGGCGGGGGCGGCCTGGGCAAGGAAATCCTTGAGGCGCTGCAATACGCCGCCAAGGGGCCGGGCCTGCTGGGCGGCTTTGCGATCCTGTTCCTTGCCATGGTCATGGACCGGATCGTGCAGGGCGCGTTCCGGCGAGAAGACGAAAAACTCTGAACGCAAACGCCCCCGGTTCCGATCGGGGGCGCTTTTCTTTGAACCGGGGAAGCCATGACAGATCCCTATGAACAGTCGATGATGGACAACCTGTATTGGTGGGGCGTACCTACATTGTTCCGGTGTCCCCATGTCGGGCCGGAAGGGCAGGATATCGCGCTGGCGGGCGTGCCGCATTCAACCGGCAACGGCACGACCGAAAGGGACCAGCACCTGGGGCCTCGCGCCTTGAGGCATGTCTCGGCCGTACAACGCAGGGTGCATTCGGTCTTTGAAATTGATCCCTGGCAGAGTGCGCGGATCGCCGATGTTGGTGATGTGCCTTTTCCAAAGGCCAACGACAACGAAGACTGCATCGAACGCATCACTGAATTCTACAAGACCATAGACACGGCCGGAGCGCGCCCCGTTTCCGTCGGAGGCGACCATTCCATCACCGGTGGCATTGTTCAGGCCCTGGGTTGCGGCAAACTTGCGGGCGGACAGCCGGTCAGCTTTCTGCATCTGGACGCGCATACGGATGTGTTCACCAAGGTTGATCACTTTCTGGGGGCCAAGAAATCCGCGGCCCACTGGGGGGCCTATCTGGCCGATCAGGGGCAGGTGGATCCAACCCGGTCGATGCAGATCGGTCTGCGGGGCCATGCACGCAGCCTGGACTGGCTGCAACCGTCGTACGATTACGGGTACAACATCGTCACCATGCGCGAATTCCGTCAGCGCGGGTTGGCCGATGTGGTCGCGCAGACCAAAGAGGTTTTGGGCGACCGCCCGGTTTACATCACTTTCGATCTGGACTGTCTTGACCCAACCGTCGCGCCGGCCGTGTCCAATCTGGAGCCGGGTGAGAAGGGGTTTGACATAGATGAGGCGGTCGGCATCCTGCGCGCGGCGCGCGGACTGAACATCGTCGGCGGCGATGTGGTTTGCATGATGCCCACCAAGGACAGCCCCAACAACATCACCGCACTGACGGCGGCGGCGGTGATGTTCGAGATGATTTCGATGATCGCCGAGAATGTCGCGCGGGCCTAGCGCCGCGTGTCGATCGCCTGTGCCAGAACGCAAAGCAACTCGAACATCAGCGAGATGCCAAGCCACGCCGTTCCACCGTCGGGGTCGAATGGCGGTGACACTTCGACAAGATCGGCGCCGACAAGGTTCAGACCGGACATCCTGCGAATGACCTGCTGGGCCTGAAAGCTGTTGGGTCCGCCGATTTCAGGTGTTCCCGTACCGGGGGCGTAAGTTGGATCAACAAAGTCGATGTCAAAGGTGCAGTAGGTCGGCTGCATGCCAACGATCTCGTGCACTTCGTTCATGACGTCGTCTATGCCCCGGTCGAACAGCTCTTCGATACGGATGATGCGGATGCCCTGCGCCTCGCCCCATTCGATATCTTCAGTGTTGTAGGCCGTGCCACGGATTCCGATTTGTACAAAACGCTTGGGGTCCACCAACCCTTCCTCGACCGCGCGGCGGAACGGGGTGCCGTGGGTGAACTTGTGACCTCCGAAATAGGTATCGAACAAGTCCGTGTGACTGTCGAACTGGATCAGGCCAACCGGACCCGAAGCGGCCAGGGCACGAAGGACGGGCAGGGTGGTCAGGTGATCCCCTCCGGCCGTCAATGGCGTGATGTTGCGGGCTTGAAGATCCGTGTAGAAACGCGTGACCCGATCCAGCGTGTCTTCTATGTCGACGGGATTGGGGGCAACGTCTCCTAGATCTGCGCAGTTCACCATTGCAAACGGTGCCACTCCCGTAACCGGGTTCATCGCCCGGATCATCGTGGAATAGTCCCTCAGTTGCCGCGGACCATGCCGGGCGCCGGGGCGATTTGTGGTTCCGCCGTCCCAAGGGATACCCACGAGGCCCAGTTCGACCTCCGAGATCCGTTCGTGTGCCAGATCCAGAATAGGCAGGCGCATGAATGCGGGAATGCCGGCAAATCGGGCCAGTTCCATGGCGGATACCGGTTGAAAAAATGAATCGGCCATGATGCCCTATCCTATGCAAGTTTCTCCAGTGACCCTAACGGTTCGGCAACGTGCTGGGAATGCCCGCCGTCATTCAGGGCAGGATACGAAAACGTCGGCGAATTTCGGCGTCTTGTTCTGAGGTGAGGTATTCAGGGTGATGCGTGCTCAACACCTCTTGAGCGACTTGCCGTGCGGATGACCATGCATCCAGTGCACCGTCTGTTTGCCACGTGCGAGGCTCCTGGCGATCGGCGAGTTTCGGATAGAAGTAATCTCGTTCCATGGCTTCATAGGTTTGTTCGCTGCCCAGAAAATGCCCCTCGCCCAGAACCGAATGGCAGATGGCGTCAAAGCCAAGGTTCGCTTCGGTGACCTCGATCCCGCGCAGGATGCGATACGTGTGCGAGTGCATTTCGTTGTCCAGAACAAAGGCCTCGAAGCTGACCCCGAGCAGAGATGCCGTCATCCCCGAACTTTCATAGATCAGATTGCCTCCTGCCAGCGCTGCCGCCAGCGATGTGATGCCTTTTTCTGCCCCATGCTGGGCGTCGATGGCCTTGGCATCGGCCATCGAAGCGGCCACACCCGATGGCAAACCCAGCCAGTTCGTGATTTGCGCTGACGCTGCATTCAGAATTGCGGTCTCACCGCTGCCACCTGCGAAAGAGCCGGTCCTGAGATCCACGATGAAAGGCCAGTTGGAAAAGACCATCGGAAAGCCGGGTTTGATCGCATTGACCATCACGAGGCTGGCCAGCGTTTCGGCCAGTGACTGCGCCAGAAATCCGGCCAGAGTTGCCGGGGCGGTTGCGCCCGCTTGCGCGGCCGTAATGCACGACATCGGTATGTTATGGGCGATGCATTCATAAACCACATCCACGGCATCCTCGCCGTATCGCATTGGTGAAATGATCGGACTTATATGCGCTTTCAGGAAGGGGCGTTTGGCGAATTCCCCGACCCCTCCGGCGACGATGTCCAGCATCTCGACAATCGGGCCGACATGTTCCGCCAACGTGAAGGACGTTGCTATTGGTTTGGTTGTGTTCCGTACCAAAGCATAAACCGTGTTGACGTCCAGATCGAACACATCGGGGACGTCGGTCGCCACGCAGCACCGGGTGAACCAACTGACATTGGCCAGCGTATCCTGTAGCCGGGTGAAATCATGCAGATCCGCCAGGGTAGACGGGCGATAAAGCCCACTGTTGATATCAAGTGTCTGAACCGCAGCACCGCCGGTGCCAAAATACACGCGGTCGCCACCCACCTCGATGGACCGGTTTTCATCCCGGCCATGAAAGGTGAAGCTCTTCGCGGCCGAGGCGATGGCCTGTTCGACCATTGAACGGGGAAAAACCAGCCGGTTCTGTTCCCGGTCCTGAGCCCCCGCTGCCCTGAGGTCGATGGCCAGCCTGTCCGGCACGTCTCCCATCCCCAGTTCTTCCAGCAGACGCAGCGCGGTGTCGTTAATTTTCTCGATTTCCGATAGGTCCAAGGGCCTGAATGCCCCGCCTTTTTGGCCGGGCGGGCAAGGGTCAAAAACGGGCTTGGCCGCACGCTGTGCGTGCCGTGCCTTTCGACCGCTTCTTTTGACGCTCTCCGATGGCATTCGTTTACGTTACCTTGCGTTTTCCTGCACCCTAGGACCCAACTTGTCCCGGTATCAAAGAAGAAGTGCCGTTTTCAGAATTCGAAATCGCGGTTTCGATTTTCCGGCACCCGCATTTGCCCTGTTGTATGCCCATCCCGTTATTCAGCAAGACTGGTGCCGAAGATGAAGGAGCAATGCCATGAAGTCGCGTACCAGAGCCGTTGTGATAGGGGGCGGGATCGCCGGGTGTTCGACGCTCTACCACCTGACCCAGGAAGGGTGGACCGATGTGGTTTTGGTCGAACGGAATGAACTGACCTCGGGCACGACATGGCATTCGGCGGCGCAGGTCACCAATTTCGGCATGAACCAGACGATGGTCGGCCTGAAATCCCATTCGATCCGTCTGTACAAGGAACTGGCCGACGATCCGGATTATCCTATCAACTATCACCACGCAGACGGTGGGATACGTCTGGCGAATACCGAAGGGCAGATGCAAGGCTATCGTCACTTCGCGTCCATGGCGCGGGGGATGGACGTGCATTTCGAGGTGATCGACGCGGATGAATGTGCCCGGCGACACCCGTTGATTTCGACCGACAATCTCATCGGCGGGCTTTGGGATCCGCTGGACGGCGACATCGATCCAGCGCAATTGTGCCAGGCCCTTGCGCGCCGGGCACGCAAGGCGGGCGCCGAGGTGTATCGAAATACGCCGGTGACCGCGCTGACACAGCACAGCGATGACACCTGGACGGTGCATACTGAGCACGGGGATATCGACTGTGATGTCGTCGTCAACGCCTGTGGTTACAGGGTCAACGAAGTTGGCGCCATGATGGGTGTGCATCATCCTGTGACGTCCATGGAACATCAGTATTTCCTGACCGAAGAGATTGAGGCTATCCGGGATGCCGGGCATCGGATGCCGCTGCTGCGCTGCCCGATCAGCGACTATTATTGCCGACAGGAAAAGAACGGGCTGCTGCTTGGGTTCTACGAGCAGGGATGCAAAACCTGGGGTATGGACGGTATTGATCCGAACTTCGTGAACGCGCTGTGCCCGGATGATCTGGACCGTGTAACCGATGTTCTGGAAGGGGCCTTTGCGCGCATGCCCGCCTTGATGGAGGTTGGCATTCACACCGTGGTCAACGGGCCGATCACCTACACAATTGATGGGGCGCCTCTGGTCGGTCCGATCCCGGGCAAGCGCAACGCGTACTGCATCATTGGCCTGCGGGCCGGGCTGGGTGAAGGTGGCGGTCACGGGTGGTTGCTGGCGCAGCAGATCGTACATGGCGAGGCGTGCTATGACATGTGGTGCCTCGACCCGCGGAGGTTTTCGGGTCATGCCAATGTGGAACTCACCGCGCTCAAAGCGATCGAGGATTATCAGAACGAATTCAGGTTTCATTTTCCGCATGAACACCGCCCCGCGGGCCGGCCCGCCAAGACGACCCCTCTGACGCCTGTTCTGGCATCTGAAAGGGCCGAGTTCACCGTGGTCAACGGGTGGGAAAGGGTGGACTATTTCAAACCCGATCCCGATTTCTCGCCAACGCTCAGTTTCGATTTTGACGAAACCTTCGATTTGGTGGCCGCCGAAGTCGAAAGCATTCGAACCGGCGTCGGGCTTGCCGAGGTCAACGGGTTCAACCGCATCGAGATCACGGGATCCGACAGGCACGCATTCCTGGACCGGTTGTTTTGCGGGCTTGTTTCTCGGCGTGAGGGGCGTGTCGGGTTGGGATACCTGTTGAATGACCACGGTATGATCAAGGCAGAAGCGACGATTGCCAATCTGCCCGCCAGCGACCGGGGACCGGCCCGCGTTTGGTATGGCTCTGCCGCGGCAAGCGAGTTTCACGACATGGATTGGTTGCGCCTGCATCTGCGCAGCGATGAGGACGTTCAGTTGCACAGCCTGACGAACGATCAGACCATTCTGGTTCTGGCTGGCCCGAAGTCGCGTTCTGTCCTGTCAGCCTGCACCAGAGGAGATTGGTCGGCAGATGCGTTCCCCTGGCTCAGCGTGCGCGAGTGTTTTGTCGGTATTGCTCCGGCCACGGTCATGAACCTGAGTTACTCGGGCGAGCTGGCCTATGAAATCCATGTTCCCAACGCCTCGGTCTATGCGGCCTATCTTGCCTTGCGCGAGGCCGGCGAAACGCACGGGCTGAAACTGTTCGGTGCCAGGGCCGTTGAATCCATGCGCATGGAGAAGAGCTTTTTGCATTGGAAAGCCGATCTGATCACCGAATTTGATCCTTTTGAAACCGGCCTGGATCGGTTCGTCCGGTTGGACAAGGGCGCCTTCGTGGGGCGTGATGCCCTGTTGAAACGGAAATCGGAAGGACCGCGACGCAAGCTGGTCCCCTTGCGCATCGATTCAACCCATGGCCCGGCGCATCCCGGCGCATCACTGATGCAGGATGATACCGTCGTTGGTACTGTCACGTCGGGCGAATGGGGGCATCGGACGGAGCTGAACCTGGCGCACGCTTTCATCCATCCGTCCCTGGCGCAGGTTGGCCGTGAAATGAAACTGGACAGTTGCGGGAAACGGATTGGTGCGACGGTTATCAGCCCAAGCCCGTACGACCCGGATTTTGTGCGGATGAAAGCCTAGAAACGACCCTTTCGATCAACTTCTTCATTGCCGCAGGGGCAAAACTTTGCTTCGCTAGTTTCGAACAAATCGAAACAATGGTTGGTTGCCGTGTCCAAATCTCTGAGTCTTCGATGGCTGGAAGTGTTTCAGCTGATCGCCAAATCCGGATCGATTCAGCAGGTCGCATCAGAAACAGATTTGTCGATCAGCACGGTTTCGAACCACCTGCGCAGCCTTGAACGCGCGTTGGGGATTGATTTGGTCGACCATGGGCGCCGCCCCATGGGCCTGACGCCGGCGGGCGAGGTATTTGCCCGCTATGTGCGTGATGGTCTGACTGTGCTGAAGCGTGGTGAGGCCGAAATTCGAACGGGAAACTGGCAGCATGCGACGGACTTGCGACTGGCTTTGGTCGATGATTTTGACAATCAGATCGCGCCCGATCTTGTTCGTTTTCTGGCACAGGCTCTGCCACGGTGCAATTTCCGCCATTTCACGCGTCCCAGCCACGAAATTCTTGCAAAACTCCAGGAACACAAGCTTGACGTGGGCGTCGCCACGCGACCGCTGGGTCGTACCGAAGGGCTGATCGAATACCCGCTGATGAGAGACCCCTTCATCGTCGTGGTTCCCAACAAGTTTGAAGGGTCTCCGGATGAGCTGTTCAACCCGGATGCCGAATTACCGTTGTTGAGGTATTCGCGCGACTATGTGATCGGCAAGCAGATCGAAACTCAACTGGCCCGGAGCAAATACAGCCTGCCCAACCGGTTTGAGCTGGAGTGCAATCAATCCATCATCGGCCTGGTTGCGCAGGGCAGCGGCTGGGCAATCACGACCGCCGCGTGCTTTCACCGAACGCAGAGGTTTCACAACAGCGTAAAGGCCATGCCATTTCCCGGCAGCAACTTCGTTCGCACAGTGTCGCTGTTTACAACCGAAGTATATCCGGCAACGACGTCGGTTCTGATCCAGAAGGCCATGAGCAAGTTGATACGTCAGCATTTCACAAGACCGATGTGTGCCCGGCACAATTGGCTGAAGAATGAGTTCCGCACCATGGAGATAGATAGCGTCTAGCCCAATCTGACCGGGTTGCCGAACGACTGGTGGCTGAGGGCGGATGCTCGCTGGGCTTTGTATGGACATGCCATGTTGGTGCTTGGGGAAACCGGACCGACATTCGAATTGCGGTCTGCGCTGGTCCGGGTTCTTTTTGACAAGGTGGCGAATTCGTCTCGCCTCGGGCTCAATGCGCTTCTAGTCTCTGAACAACAGGCAATCACGTCAACAGGAAGCCAAATGAGCTGGATCAGAACCATCCCATTCGAGCAGGCCACAGGCAGGCTGAAGAAACTCTATGACCGCGTCACGGGCCCGGACAACAATGTGGACAATATCATGATGGCGCATTCGTTGCGTCCGCATTCGATGGAAGGCCACATGGCGATCTACAAGGCAGTGCTGCATCACTCGGGCAACAAGATACCGAAATGGTTTCTCGAGGTGCTGGGCGTGTGGGTCAGCGCGCTGAACCGATGCGGATATTGCGTCGAACACCATTTCGCAGGGTTGCAGCGGTTGCTGGGCGATGAAGAACGGGGAAATGCGATCCGGGCGGCGATCGAAGCCCGCGATCCGGCGGCCGCGCCATTGGATGCAGCGCAGGTGGCGGCCATGACCTATGCACGCAAGCTGACCGAGGATCCGGGCAATCTGGTCGAAGCGGATGTGATCGCGCTGCGTGACGCGGGGTGGGACGATGGAGAAATCCTCGAGATCAATCAGGTCTGTTCCTACTTCTCTTATGCGAACCGGACAGTTCTGGGGCTGGGATGTTCGACGGAAGGCGACGAATTGGGTCTGTCGCCCAACAACTCGGACAACCCTGACGATTGGGGGCATCGATAAAGCCTGAAACAAGGGGTATCGGCAGATCCGGTGCGCTATACGGGTGCCAGATTTGGCATGTTGACCGAGGGCGGTTCAAAAAGATGTCATTGAGGATTCAGGCAAGGTCCGCTTGGGCACAGCTTGAAAAACGGCGTTTGCATCGGAACCTCGGATCCGGTTTGGAATTCATGGGTTTTTGAGGCATCAATTTGACCCCAATCAAAGCGCATCCTTGGCCTTTCTGCTAGCTCACTTTCGGGACAACAGAAAAGGAAAAATTTATGGATGCCATTGCTCGGGTCAAAGTAGATTCAACTCAGACCAAGACTGGGCCGACCCCGGTTGCAGAGGTCGCAGAGCCCAGCCCGGAAAAGATCCGGCAGGCGTTTGAAAGCGGCAAGTACCCTTACGGCCGCAAGATGGCGCGGTCGGTGTACGAAGAACAGAAGGCCAAGCTTCAGGCAGAGTTGCTGAAGGTTCAGCTGTGGGCGCAGGAAACCGGGCAGCGTTTCGTTCTGCTGTTCGAAGGGCGCGATGCTGCTGGCAAGGGCGGTACGATAAAGCGGTTCATGGAGCACCTCAATCCGCGTCAGGCCCGGGTCGTGGCCTTGAATAAACCCACTTGGGAAGAAAAGGGGCAATGGTATTATCAGCGCTATATTCAGGAACTGCCTACAGTTGGCGAAATGGTGTTCTATGACCGGTCCTGGTACAACCGCGCGGGTGTCGAGCGGGTGATGGGCTTCTGCTCTCCCAATGAATATCTAGAGTTCATGCGGCAGACGCCGGAGTTAGAGCGGATGCTGGTGCGGTCGGGCATCCAGCTTTACAAATACTGGTTCTCGGTCACGCAGGAAGAACAGCAGCGTCGTTTCAAAAGTCGCGAGACGGATCCTCTGAAACAGTGGAAATTGTCACCGATTGACAAGGCCAGCCTCAGCAAGTGGGACGATTACACCGAAGCAAAAGAGGCCATGTTCTTTTACACCGATACCGCGGACGCGCCGTGGACGATCATCAAATCGAATGACAAGAAACGCGCGCGCCTGAATTGCATGCGGCATTTTCTGTCGACGCTGGACTATCCGGGCAAGGATCACGACATTGTGGGTGAACCCGATCCGTTGATCGTGGGGCAGGCGCATCACGTCATCCACCGGTCCGAGCATATTTTGGGTACAGCATTGCACCCGGACGCCCGTTAACCGCCACGGTGCCTGCTCTTGTCGTGTGAGCAGGCACCGGAGTCTCATATTGAAATTTTAGTGATCTTCTCTTGTCCCGCGCCAAGCCCGCGCATATGGCTGGTGCAATGACAAAAGTGATGACATATCCGGCCCACTTTCGGGCGATTGCCGTGCTTGGCCTGCCGTTGGTCGGTGGCCACCTGGCGCAGTTTGCCATTGGCCTGACCGACACTATCATGCTGGGCTGGTACGGGGTCGAGGCGCTGGCAGCCGTTACCTTGGCCAGCAGCTATTACTTCGTTTTGTTTTTGTTTGGCGCGGGGTTCGGCTGGGCCGTCATGCCGATGGTTGCCACTGCGGCGGCAGAAGGGGACGAAACCAGCATTCGCCGCTCGACCCGCATGGGGCTGTGGTTGTCGCTGCTGTATGCTGCGGTGGTCATGCCGTTGTTGTGGTGGTCCTATCCGATCCTGATCGCCATGAAACAAGAGCCGCATATCGCTGAAACTGCGTCGGAGTATTTGCGCGTTGCCGGTTGGGGGTTGTTTCCGGCGCTCATCGTGATGGTGTTGAAATCCTACCTTGCGGCTCTGGAGCGAACTCAGATCGTGCTTTGGATCACGGTTGCGGCGGCGGTTGTGAACGGGTTTACCAACTATGCGCTGATCTTTGGCAACTGGGGCGCCCCTGAACTGGGCGTGATGGGCGCAGCGATCGCGTCGATCGCGACGCAGGTCGTTTCGCTGGTCGCGGTTGTCGTCTATGTGGTTCGGACCTTGCCGGAACACAGCCTCTTTCAGCGCTTCTGGCGCCCGGATTGGGAAATGTTCATCAGCGTATGGAAGCTGGGCGTGCCCATTGGTCTGACCACCCTGGCCGAGGTGTCGCTGTTTGCAACATCAGCCGTGATGATGGGCTGGCTGGGTCAGGTCCCGCTGGCCGCGCACGGAATCGCCCTGAATCTGGCGTCGGCCACCTTCATGGTACATCTGGGGCTGTCCAATGCGGCCACCATCCGGGCCGGCAACGCGTTGGGCCGCCGGGACAAGGCGCACCTGGAGAAAGGTGCGATTGCCGTGACGGGCATGTCGCTGGTCATGTCCGTCGTGACCGTCATCCTGTTCCTGACATATGCCGAGCCGCTGATTTCCCTGTTTATGGAGGCCGATGATCCGCAGCGCGGACAAATCCTGGCTATCGGGACCGGATTACTGGCCATGGCTGCCCTGTTCCAACTGGTCGACGGGGCGCAGGTGATTGCGCTGGGTCTGCTGCGCGGGTTGCAGGATGCCAAGATTCCCATGGTTATGGCGGCGCTCAGCTATTGGGTCGTGGGAATCCCGGCGTCGTATTATTTCGGCTTCGTCCGTCAGATGGACGGCATCGGTGTCTGGCTGGGATTGGTGCTTGGTCTGGCCTTCGCGGCGGTACTGCTGATGGCCCGGTTCTGGCTGCATTCGGTGCGGCAGATGCAGGCACCGGCGGAACCGGCCTAGTCTTTGCTCAACCGGTCGGCCTTTTTCCGAACCAGAACCGTGCGCAGATCGTGCATCGCCATCAGCAACCTGTCGGTCACATCCTCAAGCTGTTCGTCGCTTGCCTTGGACTGCGCCCATTGCGTTGTAAGGTTCAGATAGTCGACCGCGCGGTGAATATCGTCAATGTCGCGCTGGGCCAGTACGGCCCGGCGCTCTTGCATCCATTGGGCGATCTCGGCCTGATCCCTTTCGGACAACGTCCGTTGCCCGTGCGGCTTGACCTCGCCGTTGCGGATGTTGACGACGGCAATCTGATCCATCTCGATCCGGCGTTGGCGGTTTTCCGTATCGATCCGAAACACGGCAGCCCCGTTTTCACGGATGCGAAAGTAGTATTCGGGAAGGTCGGCAGACATGTTCACCTCAGAGATGCACAAAAGCGCTGTATTCGACCGCAGGCTTCGGTCAGGGCTGCATCGGACGTAGCATAGCTGACCCGGAAGTTGGGTGACAGGCCAAAGGCCGCGCCAAACACGACGGCGACATCCGCCTCTTGCAACAGGGCCGTGGCAAAGGCTTCATCGTTTTCGATGACGGTTCCCGCGGGTGTTGTTTTGCCAATCAGCCCGGCGATCGAAGGGTAGACATAAAACGCGCCCTCAGGTGTCGGGCAGGTTACACCGTCAATCTCGTTCAACATGCGCACCACCAGATCACGGCGGCGTTTGAACGTTTCATTGTTCGGGGCCAGAAAATCCTGTGTTCCGTTCAGCGCTTCCACCGCCGCCCACTGGCTGATCGAGCAGGGGTTCGAAGTGGATTGCGACTGGATCTTGCGCATCGCCGAGATGAGTTCGACCGGACCGGCCGCATAACCGATGCGCCAGCCTGTCATGGCATAGGCCTTCGAAACACCGTTGCAGGTGAGCGTCCTGTCATACAGACCGGGCTCGACCTCGGCAGGCGTGCAGAATTCAAAGCCGTCATAGGCCAGGTGCTCGTACATGTCGTCCGACATGATCCAGACATGCGGATGGCGCATCAGAACATCGGTGAGGGCCTTGAGCTCATCCCGGCTGTACCCTGCGCCTGTCGGGTTGGAAGGCGAGTTGAAGATGAACCATTTCGTCCTGGGGGTGATTGCGGCTTCCAGTTGTTCTGCCGTCAGCTTGAAGCTGTTGGCCAGCGTCGTTTCAACAACAACCGGCGTTCCACCCGCCAGCAAAACCATGTCGGGGTAGCTTACCCAATAAGGCGCGGGGATGATCACCTCGTCACCGTCATTCATTGTTGCCATCAAGGCGTTGTACAGCGTCTGTTTGCCGCCCGTTCCAACCGAGATCTGCGCGGGCGTGTACTCAAGCCCGTGATCGCGCTTCATCTTGGCGCAAACCGCCTGCTTCAGTTCCGGAATGCCATCTGGAGCAGTGTATTTTGTTTTACCCGCTGCAATCGCTGCAACAGCAGCGTCTTTGATGTTTTGGGGGGTGTCGAAATCCGGCTCACCCGCGCTCAGGCCGATGACGTCGCGCCCGGCGGCTTTCAACTCGGCGGCCTTGGCTGTCATAGCGATTGTGGGCGAGGGTTTGACGCGTGACAGTGTCGCAGACAGGAAACTCATGGATGGCCTCGGTTTGTATGTTCAACCCGACTGTCATAGGGTGCGTCGGAATGACGATCAAGCCGTATGGACACTGTGAATTGGAGACCCGAATGAATGATGAAAAAGACTGGTATGGACCGGACTCTGCGACATTCGGGGACCGTTTGGCAGGCGCTCGCGAAGCGGCCGGAATGACCCAGGCCGAGTTGGCGCGCCGCCTTGGTGTCAAGAAGACGACGATCGTCGATTGGGAAAACGATCTGTCCGAGCCGCGCGCGAACCGATTGTCGATGATGGCGGGGCTGGTCAATGTCTCGATCATGTGGCTGCTGACCGGCGAGGGGGACGGCATGGATGCCCCGGTGGAAGAGGGCGAAGGCGGTATGGAACTGTCAACCGCCGTGGCTGAACTGCGCGCCATTCGGGGCGAGATGCGGGTTTGTGCCGAACGTGCGGCGCGTCTGGAAAAGAAAATGCGTCTGATGCTGGAGCAGAAGAATTGAGTGAACCCCGGGACGTACGCATCAAGCGAATGAAAATGCGATCCATGCGGCGCGGGATCAAAGAGATGGACATTATCCTGTCCGCTTATGCCGATCGCAACCTGGCCGATATGGATGCGGCCGGGCTGGATGTCTTTGACGCGCTGCTGCACGAAAACGATCAGGACCTCTATCAATGGGTCACAGGTCAGGTGCAGCCACCGGCGCAGTTTGCCAGTTTGATTTCAAACATCGCGCAGACCTTTCAGAAATAAGAAAAAACCGGCTTAACCGATTTTTCGGACTTTCAGGTCATCGTGTCTCAAACAGCACGACTGAATCGGAGGGTCGGATGAGTATGGAAATGCAGGTCTCCGGGCTGGAAGCCAAGGGGTTCATGACCAGCTATCTTGAGGCGCTGGCCCTGGTGGAACGGTTGCACCGGTTGCTGCTGGACGTCATCAAGGATGAATTCGAGCGCGTTGGCGTGCTGGAAATCAACGCGGTTCAGGCGCTGCTGCTGTTCAATATCGGCGATCACGAAGTGACGGCGGGTGAGCTGAAAAGCCGCGGCTACTATCAGGGCAGCAATGTCAGCTACAACCTCAAGAAACTGGTTGAGATGGGGTATATGCACCACCAGAGATGCGAGATAGACCGCCGCTCTGTTCGCGTGCGTCTGACACCAAGAGGCAGGGAAATCCGCAATATCGTGTCCGACCTGTTTGCGCGTCACGCCGAAGGATTGCAAAGCAGGGGCGTGTTGGAGTTGGAAGGTATCGAAGACATCACCACGTCGCTGCGCCGCGTGGAGCGGTATTGGACGGACCAGATCCGATACATCTACTGACCAGGGTTGTGCGTCGGGCAGAACCTAATCCGTCCTGCACTGATGCACAGGCCTGGCGGCCTTGTTCAAATGCCGGTCCAGAGAACTGGCCCGCAAAAGCAGCGCTCAGGCGCGGATTTATTGCGGGTCTTCATCGAGCGCACCAATCTGCAAGCCGCTCAATTCCCGTTTCAGCTTTTTCCGCATGGCCCGTTCGAAATCCTCGAACCCCTGAGCGACTTCCAAAAAGGCGCCGGGACCATGCAGGACATTGTTTTCAAAAAAGGGAATCAGAAAAAGTTCGCCTTCAAAATCCGCCGCGTTGATCACGAGGCCATTGACCACCACATTCTGGAAAGCGAAGTGACGATAGGCTATCTGCGGTCCATAGCCATCATTGTTGGAACCATCTCCGGACAGGTCAATCGTTTGAAACAAGCACTGGGGTGCCTGGCTCATCAAGGTTGACCCGAACGCCAGGGCATGGCCCATGGCGGTCGCTGATCCTGTATCTGACCGAACAGAGGCACTTATCTGACCAGAGGCGAAAAGCAGGTCGGCAACATCTTCGATCAGCAACCAATTCAAAATGATGTGCTGCGTGGAACGGCCGCTCCATTCGTAAACAGCCAAAGCAACCGGCATAGGAGAGGAGAAAAAGGCCTTCTGCACTTCGGGTGCGATCAGCGCAGCAGCCAAACCCTGCCGTTGCAGCAAGTCCTCGGCCTCATCGACCGAAACTGAAATGTCCATGGCCAGTGCAAGGGCCAGACGACACGGCTCGGCCTTGATCGGGCTGGCCAGCACGGCCAGCCCAAGTGTTATGACCCACCGGATCACCAGTGGCCAACGCTTTCCATGCTGGCCCAGGGTTCCTTCGGCTCCAGAGCATCGCCGTTTTGCAAAAGCTCGATCGAGATATTGTCGGGCGAGCGTACAAAGGCCATGCGACCGTCACGCGGAGGGCGATTGATCGTAACACCATTGTCCTGAAGGTGCTGACAAACCTCGTAGATGTTGTCGACGCCGTAGGCGAGGTGACCGAAATGGCGGCTGTCGCTGGGAAGGCCGTCATCACCGTCCCAGTTGTAGGTCAGCTCGATCGGCGCATCCTCCTGCCCCGGAGGCGCCATGAAAATCAGTGAAAACCGCCCGGCTTCGCTGTCATAGCGGCGTGTTTCCTTCAGGCCCAGAAGCTTGTAAAACGCCATGGATTTCTCCAGATCCTTCACGCGGACCATTGTGTGAAGATATGTCAGCGCCATTTTGGTCATCCTTTTCGACTCAGTTTGCAAAGAGCTTAGCGCCCCGACCCAGTGTGTCGAGACCGCCGGGTCTGGCGAACTGAATTTTGCGTGGGTTGCGGCATATATCGCGGTTTCGATGTTGCGATTGGCGAGATATAGTAGGGGGCGACTCATTGCCAGAAAGGAAAACTTGATGCCGCTGTCCGCTGACCAACAGGCCGAGATCGAAGCGCAACGTGCCCAATCGCATCCCACTCGTCGCGTCGTTTCAGCGGGAATGGAAGATCACCTTTATACCGCGCATCAGGTTCTGGATCACGGATTTGTTCGCGTCATCGACTACATGGGCGATGACGCCGCTATCTGTCAGGCCGCACGTGTGTCTTACGGCAAAGGAACCAAATCGGTTCAGAATGACGAAGGTCTGATCCGGTATCTGATGCGGCACTGGCATTCGACCCCTTTTGAAATGTGCGAGGTCAAACTGCATGTGAAGCTGCCGGTTTTCGTGGCGCGGCAGTGGATTCGGCACCGTACGGCCAATGTGAATGAATACTCGGCACGGTATTCGATCCTGGATCGTGAGTTCTATATTCCCGCACCCGAACATGTGGCCGCCCAATCAGAGGTGAACAATCAAGGCCGTGGATCCGCCCTGGAAGGCGAAGAGGCCGCGCGTGTTCTGGACATCCTGAGGGCAGACAGCGCCCGGTGCTATGACAATTACGAGTCGATGATCAGCCAGGACGGGCAGCAGGGTCTGGCACGAGAATTGGCGCGGATGAACCTGCCCGCAAACATCTATACGCAGTGGTACTGGAAGGTCGACCTGCACAACCTGTTCCACTTCCTGCGCCTGCGCGCTGACCCTCATGCTCAATATGAGATCCGCGTTTACGCTGATACGATGTGCAAGATCGTCGCCGACTGGGTGCCCTTTGCCTACAAAGCATTCGAGGATTACCGTCTTGGGGCCGTCAACCTGTCCGCTCAGATGGTCGAAAGCCTGCGACGCATGCTGGCGGGTGAGGACGTCACGCAGGAAAGCTCGGGCATGACGGCTCGGGAGTGGCGCGAGTTCGAAGAGATCATTCGCAAATAGTATTCGAATTTGCCCGGCGCCAATGTGTTCGGATTGTCATGCCAAGCGGCCCATCGCTTGGGCAGTGTGTGGGGTTTTGCGACGTATGCATGATGACCTGAAATCGGAACGACAAGCGTCGCAACGTGCCAGCGTTGCCCCGAGCAACCAATGAAAGCCTGGGAATTCCGGCATGAGGGCCGGGCTGAGGGCTGGCCGCAGGAACCCGGGGTATCCGACACCATTGCAACGGATACACATCATTGACGTCGCGCAAATGAACCATCCGCGCGCGGGTAATGGAACAGGCCCGGTAGGGGGTGGTTGACGGCCGGAAATTGGCCGCCATCCTTAATGGATTAATCCCGCGATCAGCGGCGATGTCGTTACAACGGCTTCAATTCCGCAGCCATTTGTCGGCCGTCGCGTCCGTCCTGCAACTCGTACGAGACTTTCTGATTGTCTGCGAGTCCGGTGAGGCCGGACCGTTCTACGGCCGAGATATGTACAAACACATCTTTGCCCCCTTCATCAGGGGCAATAAAACCATAACCTTTAGTGGTATTGAACCATTTCACGGTGCCGGTTGGCATGTCCCGTGTCTCCTTCTACTTGCGCATTGTCCCACAAATTGGTGGGGGCTGTGGTCAGCGTCACCACAAAAACGACTGTTTGGCAGTTCCTGAACAGTCCAATTCGTGTGTTTCGCCTTTTTCAACATTGCACGGTGAAGTAAAAAATCAAGAATAACCGCCTGAAAGTGGCAAGTTTGCCCAAAATGCGATCAAATGCAGGAGCAGAAAAAACATGCGCCTTTACGGACTGAAAACTTGTGACACCTGTCGCAAGGCATTGAAAACGTTGCCAGACGCAGAGTTCGTGGATGTCCGCAGCGAAGGTGTGCCGAATGCTGTGCTGTCGCAGGCTCTTGCCACCTTCGGCGACGCTTTGCTCAACACCAGGTCCACAACATGGCGCGGATTGGATGACAACCAGCGCGCGAAAGCACCTTTGGAACTGTTGAAAGAGCATCCCACCCTGATGAAGCGCCCGTTGATCGAGAAAGATGGAGAGCTGTTTCTTGGCTGGACCGCGGAAACACGCATGCAGCTTGGTATTTCTTAAGAAATGCTTATGTGCCTGCAAGCAACAGTGAGGACCTTCAATGCGTAATGCCGCCATGATCCTGGGCGTGATTGCCGGGCTGATCGGGATGATCGTCGGGTTTTTCGGATATGCGAAAGTGGTCGTGATCGATCACGTCGGCGAGATAGACGGCGTTCTGAGGCAGGTAGACAACCCTGATCTGATTCAGGCCGTGTCGATCATCGCGCCTTTGTTGGCTATTGTCGGGGGGGCGATGGCGCCCGCGCGCGCCCTTGTTGCCGGGATCCTGCTGCTGATTTCAGCGGGGGCGATGTATTATGCATTCGGATTTGGTGTCTTCACCATGTTCCCGATTGCATTTGCCGGGGTTGCCGGGGTGCTTGGGCTGGCGGCGGGTAAACCGGACCAGCCCAAAGCGCATTTCTAAGTCATTTCAGACGCAGAATCCGATCAAGTGAGATGGGCCCCGCACCGTTGATCACGATCACCAGCATCAGGAACGTCCACATCGTGCGCTGATCCATAATGGAAGGCGCTGCGTCAAACAGGCTGCCCAGTTTCACGCCATGGCCAGTAACATCGACCAGAGTCTGCACCCAGATGAAACCAATCATGCCCAAGGCCGCCACGCGGGTGAACAGACCGACAAGCAGCAGCGCAGGAAGGACGAATTCTGCAACCGTGCCCAAGAAAATGACGATACGTTGGAAGAACGTCATTTGGGATACGTCGTAAAGGACGGCTTCGGCGGCTTTGGGGAAAATCTGACCGAAGGCACCTGCCGAAGGTGAAAAGATCGAACCGTCGATCTTCAACATCGCCGAGTTCCAGTAATAGACCAGAAGGACAGCGACAAAGACCAGCCGCGCCAGCGTGGGTGTAAGCCAGTTGGACGCAAGGTCCACCTTTCCCAGAACGTTGTTGTGAAGTGAGATCAGGGCAGTCATGTCTCCAGCCTTTCGATAGTCACAGAAGTTATTGCACCGCCCTGCAAAAGCAGTGCCAGAGTGGTTCCAAGGTCAAATTCAGGTTGGGCCGCCGCTGTTTTCTCAAACGCTTCGCCGATCATGTCGCCACCTTGCATATAGGCGATCCAATCGGCGCCGCCGGTGGGCAGCAATTGGGCAACCGGGTCGAATTCCGGGCGTGTGATCAATACATCCTCGGCTTGGGCAACCGGTTTCGGCGCGTCGGATTCGGTGTTGAAGCGCCAGATCGCGTGAATGGGCCAGTCCGAGCGCACCACCCGCATGGCCGGGGCAAAACGCAACCGGGCCCGCATGACCTGTTCGGGGTCTGCGGCCAGTGCGTCTGCCGGGGCGGGTTGGCTGTCGGCGGCGTGGTACGACTTGCGCAACGCAAGTTCCAGCCGCGCCACATCCGGCAGGTACCCAAGATGCGAAAGCTGCTGCATTCCAGCCAGAAAATCGGGAAAGGCTTCACCATAGAACATCATCAGAGGTGATGATGGCGGGTGCTGACGCAGAAATATCCCGGCCAGCCCATCCATGTTCTGCGGCCCCAGCAACTTGGTGATGACTGGAAACGCCTGATGCATCGCCTCGGTCAAGGACACGGCGATATTGTTGCGATAGACGCTGAACCGACGACCGGCTGGCTGCGCCTGGGCGTCCAGTAAACCTTCGGGGACAGGGGCTGACGCATCCATCATGGCTGCGCGAAATTCGGATTGCGAAACGCTCATGCCGGGATCCGTTCCAGGGCGGTCTGCGCGCGAACGGCCTCTTCTCGCAAAACGGGCCAGTCGGGGACGTCGGTGTCCCATTCGACCAGGACGGGTTTCGGCCCCGTGCGTTCCAGCACGTAATCCAACAGCGCCCAAACCGGGTCGACCACTTCACGCCCGTGGCTGTCGATCAGCAGCGGATGGCCGTGATCGTCTTCATCTTCGTCATGGCCGCCAAGATGAATTTCCCCCACTTTTTCAAATGGGTAGGCATCGATGTAACCCTGAGGAGAGAAATCCAGATTGGTGGCAGAGACAAAGACGTTGTTGACATCCAGCAACAAGCCACATCCGGTACGACGTGCAATTTCGCGCAGAAAGTCGGGCTCGGACCAGGTGCTTTCCTCAAAAGCCAAATAGCTTGAGGGGTTTTCCAACAGCATCTGCCGTCCGACGGTGTCCTGAACCTGATCGATATGATCGCAAACGCGTGTCAGTGTTGCGTCGGTATAGGGCAGGGGCAGCAGGTCGTTGTAGAAATGGGTGTCATGGGTGGACCAGGCCAGGTGTTCGGAAAAGCTGGCGGGGTTCAGCCAGCCTACCAGATGTTTAAGCCGGGCCAGGTGATCAGGGTCCAGCGCGCCTTCGCTGCCGATGGACAGGCCAACGCCATGGACCGAGATCGGGAATTGTTCGGAAAGATGGCGCAGCTGCGCCAGAGGCCGCCCGCCATCGCCCATATAGTTCTCCGCATGAATTTCCAGCCATGCGACGGGCTGCGCGTGTTCAAGTATCTGAGCGAAGTGTTGCGGCTTGTAACCTACGCCCGGAGCTGCGGGCAGGCGGTTCGACCTGTGGGCATCATCCAACATGGGCCAGTTCCTTGATCACGAAAGGGAAGGGGCGGGCGATGGTGCCCGCCCCCTGAATTCGTCAGGCCGTTCTTATGCCGGCAGGTCGCGATCCTGAGCTTCCAGCGAGCCTTTGCGCGGGGTGCCGTCTGCCTGTGCGGGCAGTTCGATATCCGCGCAGGTGCCTGCATCGACCAGGGTCCATGCGTTGCCCTGATAATCAACGGTCGAGGTGCCCGCGCAGGTGGTGCCGGGGCCAGCGGCGCAGTCGTTCTGACCGGCCAGCGATACGCCATAGCATTTTTCTTTTGCCTGAGCGGATGCAGTGGTTGCGGCGCCCGATACGGCGGCTGCGACTGCGGTTGCGATAACCAGGGACTTGGCTGTGTTCGACATCTCGGTAATCCTCTTGATGACTGGGTATGTCTGCTTGTGACAATGACAAAGGTAGTAGCTTGGTGGACAGAGTTGAATTCACGAGCCCGTGTCTCACAAGCACGTCAGGGGGCGGCGTGCCCTCTTGTAGCGTAATGCATTGTTTTTGATGAAGAAAGGGGGGAATGTTTCAATCTGGCCCCAAAATGGGGGCCAGATTTCTTGCGATTTCCTGCCGATTGTTACAGCAAATCCGGTGGGGTGGCTGCCCGCGACAGCTCGTTTGTTACAACGTCAAGCGGTTGTACCTGCGTCTGTTTTTCACCCAGACGCCGGACACTGACAGTGCGTTCGTCGACTTCGCGATGGCCGACGGCCAGAATGACCGGAACCTTGCCGACCGAGTGTTCACGAACCTTGTAGTTGATCTTTTCGTTGCGAATGTCGGCTTCGGCCCGAACGCCGGCAGCACGCAGGGTTTCGACCACTTCGGCGACATAGTCATCCGCTTCGGAGGTAATGGAGGCGACCACGACCTGACGCGGGGCAAGCCAGAAGGGCAGCTTGCCTGCGTGTTCTTCGATCAGGATACCGATGAAACGCTCGAACGAACCCAAGGTTGCGCGATGCAGCATAACGGGACGGTGTTTGCCGCCGTCGGCGCCGATATAGGTGGCATCCAGCCGTTCGGGCAGCACGAAGTCAACCTGGTGCGTGCCGCATTGCCAATCGCGACCGATCGCGTCGGTCAGAACAAACTCCAGCTTGGGGCCGTAAAAGGCGCCTTCGCCGGGGTTGAGCTCCGGCTCGATCCCGGCAGCACGTGTCGCGCTGAGCAACGCGGCTTCGGCCTTGTCCCAGACTTCATCCGACCCCGACCGTTTCTCGGGGCGATCCGAGAATTTCACCGAGAAGTTCTCGAATCCCAGATCCTTGTAGATCCGGGACAGGAACCGGATGAACTCTGCGGTTTCTGACTCGATCTGGTCTTCGGTGCAGAAGATGTGTCCATCGTCCTGGGTAAAGCCGCGCACGCGCATGATACCGTGCAGCGCACCTGACGGTTCATAGCGGTTGCACGAGCCAAACTCAGCCATGCGCAGCGGCAGGTCGCGATAGGACTTCAGGCCCTGATTGAAGATCTGCACATGGCAGGGGCAGTTCATCGGCTTGAGCGCGTTGATCGCCTTTTCACGTGCGTGTTCCTCGTCCACTTCGACGATGAACATGTTTTCCTGATACTTGTCCCAATGGCCCGAAGCTTCCCACAGTTTGCGGTCCACAACCTGCGGCGTGTTGACCTCGACATAGCCGCCGTTGCGCTGCTGGCGGCGCATGTAGTCCTGCAACTGGGTGTAGATCGTCCAGCCGTTGGGGTGCCAGAAAATCTGACCCGGGGCTTCTTCCTGCATGTGGAACAGGTCCATCTCGCGGCCCAGCTTGCGGTGGTCGCGCTTGGCGGCCTCTTCCAGCATATGCAGGTGTGCTTTCAGCTTTTCCTTACCGGTGAAGGCCACGCCATAGATACGCTGCAACATCGCGCGGTCGCTGTCGCCACGCCAATAGGCGCCCGCGATGGACATCAGCTTGAACGCATCCCCCGGAACCTGACCGGTGTGTTGCAGGTGCGGACCACGGCACAGATCCTGCCAGTGGCCGTGCCAGTACATACGCAGCGGCTCGTCGCCGGGAATGGCTTCGATCAGCTCGACCTTGTAGGGTTCGTTGTTGGCCTTGTAGAACTCGATCGCGCGCTCACGGTCCCAGACCTCGGTGGTGACGGGATCACGCTTGTTGATGATCTCTTTCATCTTTTTCTCGATGAGGCCGAGATCCTCCGGCGTGAACGGTTCTTCACGGTCGAAGTCATAATACCAGCCGTTTTCGATGACAGGGCCGATGGTGACCTTGGTGGCGGGCCAGATCTCCTGAACTGCGCGGGCCATGATATGGGCCAGATCGTGGCGGATCAGCTCGTTGGCCTGGGCCTCATCCTTCATGGTGTGGATGGCGATCTGCGCGTCGGATTCGATGGGCCATTGCAGGTCCCAGTGCTGGCCGTCAACGGTGGCCGAGATGGCCTTTTTGGCCAGCGAGGTTGAGATGTCGGCAGCCACCTGCGCGGGCGTGACGCCTGCGGCGTAGGTGCGTGCATTGCCATCGGGAAAGGTGAGAGAGACGGATTGAGAATCCAGGGCCATATCGGCTCTCCTCGTCGGTTTGGCGCCCACTGAACGCCCGGTTGCGGGTTATGTGTGTTCGGCTCATGTGGCAGGTGGATGTGCCTGAGTCAAGAGTGGGGGGCGAGGGGCCGGCCCCTCGCGCTCCCCGGAGTATTTGGAAAAAGATGAAGTGGGCGGAATTGCACTCGGGGGTGGGGCGTGCATGATGCAGTAAAAGGAAAGAAGGTGTCATGGCAGCGACGAATTTTCTGGAGACGCCGCAGGGGCGGCGACTGGCTTATCACAAGACCGAAGGGGTAGGGCCGACCATCGCTTTTCTGGGCGGGCTCAAATCGGACATGGAAGGCACCAAGGCCGTGCATCTGGAAGCCTGGGCGCAGGCGCGGGGGCAATCGTTCTTGCGGTTCGATTATTCCGGCCACGGCGAAAGCTCGGGCGCGTTTACCGAGGGCTGTATTGGCGACTGGCATCAGGACACATTGGCAGCGGTAAGGGCATTGACGGACGGACCCTTGGTCGTTGTCGGTTCGTCGATGGGGGGATGGCAGGCATTGCTGCTGGCCAAGGTCATGCCCGAGCGAATCGCAGGCATGGTCACAATCGCTGCCGCGCCTGATTTCACGGAAGACGGTTACTGGGCTTCGTTCAGCGACGAACAAAAAGCTGCGCTGGACACTGTCGGTCATGTCGAGCTGCCGTCCGACTATATGGAACCCTACATCATCACCAAGCGCATGATCGAAGACGGACGCCAGAATCTGGTTCTGAGGGGCGCTCTGGATCTGCCGTTCCCGGTTCGTTTCCTGCAAGGCACCGCAGACACGGCAGTTTCAACTGAAACAGCCGTGCGGCTGCTGGAACATGCTGCGGGTTCCGACATGCGGCTGCTGTTGGTCAAGGGGGCCGATCATCGGTTCTCGGACGAGAGGTGCCTGCGCCTGATCGAGACCGCGGTTCTTGATGTGTTGGGAGAAGCCTGATGCGGCGCTTTGGTTGGTTTCTGGGGCGCGCGCTTCTGGCGCTGGTTGTTCTTGGCGGCCTGGTCTACTGGTTCGGCCCGCGCGAGGAAGTGAACCTGCACCCGACTTTTGAGTCTCGGAAATTTGGTGAAGGTGTTCAGGTTTATTTTGAAAGCACCGAATCTGCCTATGATGACATCGTTCCGGGTGTAGAAAAGCGCGTGGTCTGGCAGGACGGGTTCAAGGAACAGCGCACGCCGTATTCTGTTTTGTACATCCACGGTTTTTCGGCAAGTTCCGAGGAAATCCGCCCCGTGCCTGACCTGGTGGCTGACGCTTTGGGCGCCAATCTGGTCTACACGCGGTTGCAAGGTCACGGTCGGGATGGGCCGGCGATGGCCGAAGGCACCGCCTCGGGCTGGATGCAGGACACTGCCGAAGGGCTGGCAGCGGCGCGCGCGGTCGGCGAAAAGGTGATCGTGATTTCCACCTCGACCGGAGGAACGCTGGCGGCGGCCGCTGCGTTGGATGCCGACCTGAGCCAGGACGTTGTTGGCATGGTCTTCGTCTCGCCGAACTTTGGTGTGAATACCGTCGCGGCGTGGGTGCCTTCGTTGCCTTGGGCAAGAAGTTGGCTGCCCGTTCTCATGGGGCCGGAACGCGATGTGTCAGGGCCGGACCCCGAGAAGAACAGGTACTGGACGTCGGTCTACCCGTGGGAAGCCGTCGTGCCGATGTCCGTGCTGGTGGATACGGTCTATGCGCTGGATTTCTCCGAGGCCCTGATACCTGCGTTGTTCTGGTTTTCGGATGATGATCAGGTTGTGCGGCCGGACCGGACACACAAAGTGGCCGAGGCCTGGGGCGCTCTGGCAACGGTCAGGCTGGTGACGATGGGGCCGGGTGATGATCTGTCGTCACATGTTGTCGCGGGGCGGTTGATGTCGCCGGGTCAAACCGATGCCACCGTTGCTGGTATTCTGGAGTGGCTCAAGGGCTTGGGGGTGGAATAAACCCTGATCGGGAAAAAGGATGCAAGATGCGTAAGCCGGGCAGCATGTGGAGCCTTGAGACCCTGGGTCGCGTCCGCCTGTCCCGGCATTTCTTCATGCGCGATTTTCTGTATTCGGAAATCGGGAATTTCCACCAAGTGCAGAATATTCCGGACAACCCGGATCTGGCGATCGAAACAGGACGCGCGTTCTGCGAAACCCTTCTTGACCCTTTGGAAGAGACATTTGGCCGGGTCGCGGTCAGGTCGGGCTACCGCTCATCGTCCTTGAACCGATTTGGCAATGAAAACAAACTGAACTGTGCCCGAAACGATAATCCGTTGGAATGCCATATCTGGGATCGCGGGGAAGGGGATGCGCGGATCGCCGGGGCATCCATCGTCATCCCGTGGTTCGCGGATCAATATGCGCGGGGCAGGGATTGGCGGGATCTGGCGTGGTGGATGCACGATCATCTGGAGTATTCCGAAATCTGGTTCTTCCCCAAGCTATGCGCGTTCAACCTTGTGTGGCGGCCCACACCGCATCGTCGGATCGACAGCTATATTGCTCCGCGTGGATGTCTGTTGAAGCCCGGCGCTGAGCCCGGTGAAGACCTTGCGGCCCGGCAATCCCGTTACGCCGATTTCCCGGCATTTCGAGCAATCGCCTACCCGTGAAGTTTTCCTTGCCCGGTTGCGGCAAAACTTTCATCCTGACAACAACTGGAAGGACTCGGAAAACCGAGCAGATGGAGACCCCCGCGTGATCGAGCCGCTGGTGTTGTTGCCTGGATTGATGTGTGATGCCCGCCTGTTTCGGCCTCAGATCGAGGCGCTGTCACGGGTACGGCCTGTCACTGTTGCACCTGTTTCCGGAGGCGAGCGTATTGAAGAAATCGCCTCGGGGCTGTTGGATCAGCTTCCCCATCGGTTTGCCCTGGTCGGCCTGAGCATGGGCGGTGTGGTGGCGTTGGAGTTGATCCGGCGGGCACCGGAACGGGTGTCGCGCCTGTGCCTGATGTCGACGGACGCTCAGGCGGATACACCTCAAATCGCGGCCAGTCGCGAGGACCTGATCATTGGTGCCCTGGGTGGGCGGCTGGAAGAGGTCATGCGCCAACTGGTCGGCACCGATACTTTGGCGCCGGGGCCCCGGCGAATCCCCATTCTGAATGATCTTTTGGCAATGGCGAATGATCTGGGCGCCGAGATATTCGTGCGTCAAATGCGTGCCTTGCAGCGCCGCCCAGACCAACAGGGTTCGTTGCGCCGCATCAAAGTCCCAACTTTGATCATGGGCGGCGCCCATGACACGCTTACCCCGGTCAAACGGCACTCTTTCATGTCTGACCTGATACCAGAGGCCGCATTGGAGATCGTCGAAAATGCCGGACATCTGCTGCCGCTTGAAGCGCCCGATGCCGTGAACAAAGCCTTGGAAACCTGGCTGAATACCCCGCAAAGGTTTGTCTAGGGGTAAAGCGCCGCCCGTTCGTCTTTCGAAATGACTTTCGGTACGACCGCGGGCTTGCCGGTCTCAGGGTCGAAAAACGGCGTATTCTTCCAGCGTCCTGACAGGCGCGATTGCAAGGTGCGGCGCAAAAGGCCAAACGCCGCAAACCTGACCTTTTCGTGTTTCTGTTTGCCATCGGGCCGAGGGACAAACCCACGGGTCGTGACCGGCCCCAATGCGGAAACATCGCCGGCAATCCTGCCGACAATAAACCCAGCAAAAGGTAAACGTGCGGTCTGTGGCGTCGTTGCCAGCGGGGCGTTGCAGCAGCTGGCATACCATCGCAGCATGCCGTTTGGGCCAAGCTTCATGGCTGAAAGGAATTGGCCTCCGGCGGTGATTTCGATTTCATCCGGTGCCATCTGGAAGATGTCAACCGGGCCGGGGGCCGGGTCGGGCTGCCTGAAATACAGCTGCGCCGCGCGGCAGTCATGACAAAAGCACTCGACATGGGTTCCAAGCCGAACGCCCCGGTCCGAGATGTGCCCCTTCAACTGGCCGCAAATGCAGGAAAAGGCGAGACCAACATGTGTCGGCCCGCCCATGTTCTTCAGGCGACCTTGTTGCTGTTCGCTGCGCGGCGGCGTTTCTTGCGGCTGTTTTCGTTCATGAAATCAATCACAAGCGGGCGAATGTTGTCGCGCCAGCTGCGGCCCGCGAAAATGCCGTAATGGCCCGCGCCCGGTTCTACGTGGCTGGCCTTTTTGCTGTCTGGCAAACCGGTGCACAGGTCCAGTGCAGCAATGCATTGACCGGGCGCCGAGATATCGTCATTCGCACCTTCAACCGATTTCACGGCAACATCCGTGATCTTGCCGATATCCACCTTGTGACCGGCGACAACAAATTCGTTGCGTGCGATCTCGCGGTTCTTGAAGACGCGTTCGACCGTCGACAGATAGAATTCAGCCGTCATGTCCATGACCGCAAGATATTCATCATAGAACCGGTTATGGGCATCCAGATCCGAAGCTTCGTCGCGGATAACACGCTGAATCTGATCCGAAAACGCCTTGGAGTGGCGATCAGCGTTCATCGACATGAACGAGGCCAGTTGCAGCAGGCCGGGATACACCATACGCCCGACGCCTTTGTACTTGAAGCCGACCCGTTGAATCATGGTCTCTTCCAGCTGACCCATCGTGACACGTCGTCCAAAGTCGGTAACGTCAGTCGGAGTCGCATCCGGGTCCACCGGCCCGCCAATCAGCGTCAGGGTACTGGGTTGAGCCTTGGGCTCCACCTCGGCCAGATAGGCAGTGGCCGCCAAAGTCAGCGGGGCGGGCTGACAAACCGCCACGACATGCGTGTCCGGCCCCAGTTCCTTCATGAAATCCACAAGGTAGAGCGTATAATCTTCGACATCGAACTTGCCGGCAGACACAGGAATATCGCGCGCGTTATGCCAATCAGTGATGTAGACTTCGCAATTGACCAGCAGGCTTTTGACGGTCGAGCGCAGCAAGGTGGCGTAATGGCCGGACATGGGCGCAACCAGCAGAACCTTGCGCGGTTGTTCTTCCCGTCCATTGACGCGGAAATGAACCAGATCGCCAAAGGGGCGTTCCAGAACCGTCGTGATCTCGACCAGATGGTCTTTGCCGTCTTCGCAGGTGAAGGTTCGAATGCCCCAGTCAGGTTTGACGACCATTCGCTGGAAGGTCCGTTCGGTCACTTCGCCCCATGCGGCCATCCAGCTGAACGCCGGGTTGGGTGTCATGGAAAACAGCGGGTAGGACGCCATCGCGCTTGCGGTTGCACCAAGCCACTGGTTGGTGTTACGCATGGACTCCATCAGGTCGTAGGTCATCATATAGCGCATAAATGGGGCCTCCTGAGTGTCAGTCTGATAATTCGGACCATTCGTCGCTTTGCCCCCCAGCACCCACGACGTTATTCTGCATAGCAGCGAGGTTAGGGTGGAATTGTTAAAATGACAACTAGCGAAGGCCAAATGCCAGTCGTGTCCGAAGAACATATTGAACGCATTAAAGAAAATATGGAAAAGGTCGAGCAGCTCTCAAAGCGCCTGATCGAGATTATGGCGTCGAAAAAGCCTCACACCCCCGCGCTGGATGGCCCGAATCAAGAGCTTTTCGCAAGAGCAGCAACGGCGTATTGGGCCGAGGCATGGCAAAATCCCGCCAAGCTGTTGGAACAACAGATAGAATTCTGGGGTAAGTCGGTTCTCAACTTTGCCGAAGCGCAGAAAGCGCTGACGACAAGTGAGTTGGAAACCGAGGAAACCAAGCCCGGCGACAAGCGGTTCTCCAATCCCCTTTGGGAGACAAACCCTTATTTCCGACTGATCCGGCAGCAATACCAGACAAACGCGGAGGCGATTGCGCAGGCTGTCTCGTCGGTCGATGATCTGGATGCAAAGGACAAACGACGCCTACAGTATTTCTCGCAGCAGATCATCGACATGATGGCGCCCACGAATTTTCTGGCGACGAACCCGGATGCCCTGCAAAAGGCGGTCGAGACCGAAGGCCAATCGCTGATCAAAGGGTTGGAGAACCTCGTTTCAGACCTCGAGGCCAATGATGGCGAGTTGGTCGTCAAACTGGCGGATGAAAACGCGTTCGAGGTTGGCGGAAACCTGGCGACAACGCCGGGCGAGGTTGTTTTTCGCAACCGGATGATGGAGCTGATTCAATACAAGCCGGTGACCGAAACGGTTTATGAAACACCCATCGTTCTGTTCCCGCCCTGGATCAACAAATTTTATATTCTGGATCTGAAAGCCCAGAACAGCATGATCAAATGGATCACCGAACAGGGCTATACCCTGTTTGTCGTAAGCTGGGTGAACCCGGATGAAAGCTATGCCGAAACCGGCATGGAAGACTATATTCAGGACGGTTTCCTGACCGCAATCGAAACGGCCAAGAAGATCTGCAAGGTCAAACAGGTCAACGCTGTGGGCTATTGCATCGCAGGCACGACGCTGAGTCTGACTTTGTCCCTGCTGAAACAGCGTGGCGACAAGTCGGTCAAATCCGCAACGCTGTTCACGGCACTGACGGATTTCTCCGATCAGGGTGAGTTTACGCCATTCCTGCAAAACGACTTCATCGACGGGATCGAAGAAGAAGTAAAAAAGGAGGGCGTTCTGCGGTCGTGGATCATGGCGCGCACCATGTCGTTCCTGCGATCACGCGACCTGATTTATGGTCCGGCCATTCGCAGCTATATGATGGGGGAAGTACCTCCGGCCTTTGATCTGCTCTACTGGAACGGCGATGGTGCAAACCTGCCAGCAAAAATGGCCGTGGAATATCTGCGAGGTCTCTGCCAGCGCAACGAGTTCGCCACCGACGGTATTGAGTTGATGGGGCACAAGCTGAAACTCGAAGACGTGGATGTGCCGCTGATGGCCATAACCTGTGAAACCGATCACATCGCGGCATGGAAAGACTGTTACCGCGGCGTGCAGAAAATGGGCTCGCGGTCCAAAACCTTCGTGGTTTCAGAATCGGGCCATATTGCGGGCATCGTGAACCCGCCCAGCAAGAAGAAGTATGGCCACTACACCAACCCGGATATGAAACCCGACGCCAACACCTGGCTGAAAGAAGCAGATTATCACGAAGGATCCTGGTGGCCCATGTGGAACGCGTGGTTGAAGAAGCGGTCCGGCAAGCAGGTTCCGGCCCGTGAACCGGGTGATTCGAAGCACCCGAGCCTTGCACCCGCACCCGGAACTTATGTTGTGGCGAAACCAAACGCCTGATTTCATTTTGAAACTAAAGAATTCTGCACCGCAGCAAGAAAAAACTTGCAATGCTGCGGTGCAGCAATCATATTGTCCTCAAGCTGATGAAACCCGGGGTGGGCCCGGACCGGCTAAAAGGATTAGGACAATGGCAAAGACCCAAGACTTTACCGCGATCATGAAAGACATGATGGGTGCATTTCCGGTGGACACCACCGCAATGGAAGGTGCATTCAAATCGACCGCTTCGCTGAACGAGAAGCTGTCGGGCGTTGCTCTGGAAGCTGCTGAGAAATCGGCCGAGATCTCGAACAAATGGACCAAGGACACCCTGGCCAAGCTGAGCGAGATGTCGAAAGCCAAGGCAGAGCCTGCTGATTATGCAAAAGCCGCAACCGACTTCGCAAGCGCGTCGGCTGAAGTTGCAGCTGAAAACCTGGCCGCTTTCGCTGAAATCGCGAAAAAAGTTCAGACCGAAACCGTCGAGCTGCTGATGGCTGCCGGCAAAGACGTCGCGGAAGAAACAACCGCCGCCGTGAAAAAGGCGACCAACGAGGTCACCACCGCAGCCAAGAAAGCTGCAGCTGCAAAGTAAGAAACGTCCGCGAAACGCACCCAACCCTCCCATTAGGTGCAATCGCGTTGGGCAGGTCCATTGACCTGCCCTTTCTTTTTGTGCTGCACTCGCATAACCTGTGCTGCAACGCATCATCCTTGGGGAGGGAACCGGGTGTCGGACCAAGAAAAACCGCTGCTGATCAAGCGCTATGCCAGCCGTCGGCTGTATAACACCGAGACCAGCGATTACGTGACGCTCGAAGACATCGCGGGGTTCATCCGCGACGGGCGCGAAGTGCAGATCATTGATCTGAAAACCGGCGATGACCTGACTCGCCAGTATCTTCTGCAAATCATTGCCGAACATGAAAGCCGGGGTGAAAACGTGCTGCCGGTGAATGTACTGAATGATCTGGTGCGCAGCTACATGCTGCCGGGCGGGGGAATGATGCCCCAGTTTCTGCAAAGCTCGTTCGAGATGCTGCGCGAGAGCCAAAACAAGATGATGGAAAACATGAGCGCGATGAATCCGATGTCTCAGATGCCGGGTTTTGACGCGTTGCAGGCGCAGCAACAGGCTTTCCTGAAGGCGATGACCAGTGGGCTGTCCAGCGGATGGTCCAGCCCGGAAAAGGAAGAGGACAAGTCCGAACCGAAAGAGGATCTGGACGACATCAAGAAACAGCTGGCCGAGTTGCAGCAAAAACTGTCCAAGCTGAACTGATCCGTTCCGAACAAAGAAACAGGCCCGCATCATGCGGGCCTTTCTTGTTCAAAGTGCCTTCGTCTTACGTCCCGTAAACCGGCATCGGGCCGGTCACTTCGCCAACCGATGCCAGCAGGATGTCTGCAATCACGTCCAGCTCTTCGCGGGTCAGGCGGACGGGCAGGCGCACGTCACAGGCCTTCATCAGCATGTCGCGCGTCTTGGGCAGGTCGAAAGATTCCGGAAGGAATTGCCAGTTCCAGAAGGCGCGGGCGTTGTCTTCGCTCAGACCAAAAACCTGAACCTTGACGCCGCGCGCCTCGGACGCTGCGGCAAAGGCGCGGATCTCATGTTCCTGCATTCCGACAAGATTGAACTGAATCGAGTCCGGCGCACGCTGCTCGGGGGGGAGCGGGGCGGGGACCTCGATATGAGGCGAGGTGTTCAGGCGGCCGGCCACGTAATCGTGGTTCGCCAGGCCATCGCGGACGCGGCGCGCCAGTTCCGGAAGCTGCGGACGGATAACGGCGGCGCTGAGGTTGCTCAGGCGAAGGTTGTACAGCGGCAGCTTGTTCTGCCAGCGGGCAAAGGCCTCTTGCAGTTCGGGTGAGTTGTCGCCCTGCGGACCTTTGTGCTTCTTCCAATTGTGTTCATACGCGCCCGACATGATGACGGCCCGCGCGACCAGATCTGCATCGTTCGTGATCAGGATGCCACCTTCGCCGGCATTGATCATCTTGTAGGATTGGAACGAGAAACATCCGGCCTTTCCGATCGTACCGATATTGCGGCCATGCCATGTGGTGCCCAGCGAATGCGCGGCATCCTCGATCACCGGAATGTTTCGTGCGTCGCACAAGGCCATGATCGCATCCATGTCGGATGTATGCCCGCGCATGTGGCTGATGATGACAGCCTGAACGTTGTCCAGCTTGGCTTCGAAATCGGCCATGTCGATGCGATAGTTTTCACCCACTTCGCACAGAACCGGAATGCAGTCGGCGTGGACGACCGACGACGGTACGGCAGCGAAGGTGAAGCCCGGGATAAGAACACGCGCATCGCGGGGCAGGCCCAGAGCTTTAAGTGACAGAAACAGCGCGGCCGAGCAGGACGACACCGCCAAGGCGTACTTCGTGCCCAACAATTCCGCGAACTCTGCCTCAAGCAAGGCCACAGGGGCATCCTGCGGTGCTGTATATCGGAACAGATCACCTGACTGCATCAGGACCTCGATCGCGTCCTTGGCGGCGGCAGGGATGGGCTCGGCGTCGTGAACGTTGGGGGGCAGCGTCATATTTGGATTTCCCGAATTCTATCTTTGGGAAAGATAAAGGTATTCGGAAGGCAATCCAAGTCCCAATCGCCGGGCAGGCGAAAATTCACCAATCTGTCGCAATTTACGTGGATCAGATTCCAAGCCGGTCGCGCAGTGCGAACCACGTCATGGCCAGCACAAGCAACGGATTGCGCAGGGCAGGGCCGCCAGGGAAAGACAGGGCGGGCACGCGTGCCATTGTGTCAAACCCTTCGGCCTGACCCTGAATCGCCATCGCCATGAGTTGTCCGGCATGGGTCGCAGTGCCGACACCGTGACCGGAATATCCCGAAGCCGAAAGGATATTGGGTGCAACACGGGCCAGATACGGCATCCGCCGCATGGTAATGGCCAGCGTTCCGCCCCAGGCATAGTCGATCTTCACATCCCGCAAATGCGGGAAAATTTCCGTCATGGGTTTGCGGACCTTGGCGGCGACATCCGATGGAAAGCGATAGCCATAGCTTTCGCCGCCTCCGAACAAGAGGCGGCCATCGGCGCTGAGGCGAAAGTAGTTCACCACGAATTTCGTATCCGCAACCGCCACATCCCGGGTCAAAACCCGCGCGGCATCCTTTCCTAGGGGTTCGGTGGCCGCGATGAAATTGTTGATGGGCATGACCCTGGCGGCGACGGAACGATTGAGATCGCCCAGATACCCGTTGCAGGCCAGAATGACGTGCTTGGCCCGAACGTTGCCGTGTGCAGTTCGGATCACTGCCGTCTGGCCCTCGTCGATCCCGGTCACTTCGGTGCTTTCATGGATGCGAACGCCCGCTTTGGCCGCGGCTTGCGCCAATCCCAACGCAAAGTTCAAAGGGTGCAGATGCGCCGCACCCGTATCCAGATACCCCCCGTGATAGGCTGGTGACGGGCACAGCGAATGACCCGCGTTTTCGTCCAGCAGCTCGATCTGGTCGTATCCATACCGCTCGGAAAGATGGCCGGCGTGGTCATGCAGCTCTTTCTGCTCGGATTTGCTCAGGCCCAGAACGGCGACACCGGGTTTCAGGTCACACGCGATCCGGTGTTTTGCAATCAGGGATTTGACCAGATCCTTGGCGTCTTCGGCCAGTTCCCACAGCCTGGCGGCGTCGGCATCGCCAACAAGACGCTCGAGGTCTTCCTGGTCCATCCGCTGCGCACTGCCCAACTGGCCGCCGTTTCGGCCCGACGCGCCAAAGCCGACGCGGTGCGCTTCAAGCAGCACGACGTCGAACCCGGCTTCGGCCAGATGAAGAGCCGCGGACAGCCCCGTATAGCCGCCACCGACAACGCACACATCCGCCTTGGTGTCGTCTGACAACGCGGGAAAACGATCCATCGGATGTGCCGTTGCGGCATACCAACTGTCAGGGTACTGGCCCTTGCGGTCATTGGAATAAAGCAGGTTCACGGAAGGTCTCAGACGTTGATCAGCAGATGTTCACGTTCCCACGGAGAGATGACCTGTAGGAACTCCTCGTACTCGGCCCGTTTGACGATGCCGTAAACGCGGGCGAATTCGGGGCCCAGAACCTCGTGCAGGGCGGTGGCTTCGTCGAACAGGTCCAGTGCTTCGCCCATGACCTGCGGGATATCGCCCTCGCCTTCATAAGCGTCGCCATAGAACTGACGACGTGGGCGCTCTTGCTGAACTAACCCCAGATAACCGCAGGCCAGCGACAGCGCGATGCCCAGATACGGGTTGCAGTCCATCCCGGCGATGCGATTCTCGACGCGTCGCGATTCCGGGCCGGACAGGGGCACGCGAATACCGGTGGTGCGATTGTCACGGGCCCATTCCAGATTGATCGGTGCCGCGTGATCTTTCACATAGCGCCGGTAGGAATTCACATAGGGCGCCATGACGGCCAGACCGGCGGGTAGGTGGTTCTGCAAACCGGCGATGAAGTGGTAAAACGCGTCCGTCTCCCCCCCTTGAGGACCAGAGAAGATGTTCTGACCGGTTTCCATATCGATAATCGAGTGATGGATATGCATGGCCGAGCCCGGCTCTTCCTCGATCGGTTTGGCCATGAAGGTTGCAAAGCAATTGTGGCGCAACGCGGCCTCGCGGATCAGGCGTTTGAAATAGAAGACTTCATCGGCCAGTTTGACCGGATTGCCGTGACGCAGGTTGATTTCCAACTGCCCTGCGCCGCCTTCCTGCGTGATGCCGTCGATCTCGAACCCCTGATGCTCGGCGAAATCATAGATGTCGTCGATCACCGGGCCAAACTCGTCCACGGCCGTCATGGAATAAGCCTGCCGCGCCGCGGCCGGGCGACCGGAACGCCCCATCATGGGTTTGATGCCCTGCGCCGGATCCACGTTGGGGGCAACCAGAAAGAATTCCATCTCTGGTGCAACAACCGGCTTCCACCCCTTGTCATGATAAAGCTGCACAACACGCTTGAGCACGTTGCGCGGGCTGTAGGGGATCGGATTGTCATCCCGGTCGTACGCATCGTGGATCACCTGCAATGTCCAATCCCCCGTCCACGGTGCAGCGGAGGTGGTCGAGAAGTCGGGCTTCAGGATCATGTCCTTTTCGATGAACCCGTCATCGCCGGCGGCTTCGCCCCAGCCCCCCGTGATGGTCTGGTAGAAGATGCTGTCGGGCAGGTGGAAATAGGATTGCTTTGCGAATTTTGATGCAGGCACCGCCTTGCCGCGCGCAATGCCCGGCAGGTCCGAAATGATGCATTCAACTTCGTCCAGTCGTTGCCCGTGGAAATACGCCTTTGCGGCTTCCGGCAGTTTATCGGTCCAATCAGCCATCAGGCTCTCTCTTTCTTTAGAAACTCGGCCATGTGGCGCGCGATTTTGGCGTTGTCGTCCGGCGCGGTTTCGCGATTTGCGGCTTCGCGCATCAGATCCTCCGGGACGACGCCCTTGCCCCGTGTCCGCATCAGGCCTGCCACGAAGCCGTTGGTGAATTCCGGGTGGGCCTGAACCGTCCAGATTGTGTCCCCATAAGCCAGCATCGCGTTTTCGCAGAAGGCATTCCGGCCCAGAACCCGCGCTTCTTTCGGCAATTCAACAACCTGATCCTGATGCCAGGCATTCAGCCATAATTTGTTGCCGTCATACTCGTATTCAGTACGACCTACGGCCCAACCTCCAGCGAACTTCTCGACCTTGCCACCCAGGGCCTGAGCAATGATCTGATGGCCAAAGCAAACGCCGATCAGTGGTTTTCCGCTTTCCCAGATCTCGCGCACCAAAGCTTCCAGCGGGGCGATCCAGGGAAGGTCTTCGTAAACCCCGTGACGCGATCCGGTAATGACCCACCCATCCGCATCATCCGCACTTTCGGGGAAATTGCCGTCGACGACGGCAAAGGTCACGAACTCGAACCCGTTGTCGCGCAGCAACGTGGGGAAAAGTTCGTCATAATCCCCGAATTCTTCCTGTAGCACTTCGGGGGTGTGGCCGGTTTGTAGAATACCGATTTTCATGTGTCACCAAATTTGATCAAATTAATCCTAGCCGAGACTGGTTGATGCGGCAAGGGGGGTCAAACCGTCTCGAGATAGCTCAGCCAGTGATCCTCGGGCGGGATGCTCTCAAATCGGGTGATCTCTTGCCGCTTGGTCATGGTCAGATAGCGGATCAGGTCAGCGGGGAACAGCCGCGCCACCAAGGGATCCGTGGCAAACCTGTCAATCGCACTCGACCAATCCGGCATCAGCTGAGGCAGGTCCGCGATGTCATAGGCGTTCCCCGAGATCGGGGCAGGTGGTGTCAAGCCGTCCTCGATGCCGACAAGTGCCGCGCCCAGAACCGCCGTCAGCATCAGATACGGGTTTATGTCTCCGCCGGCGACGCGGTGTTCGATGCGCCGTGCGGCCGGGGCTCCGCCCGGGATGCGAATGGCTGCGGTTCGGTTTTCATAGGCCCAGCAGGCGCCCGTGGGCGCATGTGCACCCGGTATGAGCCGTGTGTAGGAGTTGCCGTGGGGGGCAAATATCAGCGTACTGCCCGGCATGGCCGCGACACAGCCAGCTACGGCAGATCGCAAAACCTCGGTGCCTTCCGGCCCGTTGTTGTCGAACACATTGCGCCCGGTCTGGTCCAACACCGAGAAATGCACATGCATTCCGTTGCCCGCGTCATCGGCGTAAGGCTTGGACATGAAGGTGGCCGCAAATCCGTGCCTGCGCGCCAATCCACGCGTCAATGCCTTGAAAAGCCACGTATCATCGGCACAGCGCATGGCATCCTGATGGTTCAGGTTGATCTCGAACTGGCCGATACCGCTTTCCGAGATGGCCGTCTGCGCGGGGATGCCCATTGCGGCGCAGCCGTCGTACAGGTCGGTGAAGAACGCTTCGAACGCGTCCATTTCAGCAACCGACAGAACGGCTTCATCCGCTAGGCGCCGCCCGGTGATCGGATTCACTGGCGGTTGTGGTTGCGCGCCAGACGCATCAACCAGTGTGAACTCCAACTCCGTCGCGGCAACAACGGACCAGCCGCGTTGCGCATAGCGGTCGAGTATGGCGGACAGAGCATGCCGCGGGTCGCCCGGGAACGGTACTCCGTCATCATCATACAAGCTCATTGGCACCAGCGCCGTTTCCGTATCCAGCCAGGGCACGGGTACCGGGCCGCGTTCGGTCGGGCGCAGCACCCCATCCGCGTCGCCGGTTTCAAAGACCAGCGGGCTACCGTCGATATCTGCGCCCCACAGATCAACGTTCAGTGCCGAGAATGGCATTCGTACAGCCCCCTTCTCCAGTTTGTCCGCATAGACGGGGGGCACGCGTTTGCCGCGCATCTGACCATTCAGATCACATGCGGCAACGCGGAAATTGTGCAGGGCGCTCAGGTCCATTGGGGGCTCCGTCGGTGAAACTCCCCAGTGATTTACTTCAATGGATCTGCTTTGTCATCAAATTTGATCAAATTTTGCTTGGGGGTCGTGGAACGTCCGCGCCGGTTCTGACCGGCGCGGAGAGGTGCTTTTAAGCGAAGCTGACACCATGCGCTTCCATGGGCAATTGCGCCACATGCACACCTGACAGGGCATTGATCGCATTGGCCAATGCAGGCGCTGACGGTGGCGTGCCGGGTTCTCCGACACCGGTTGGCGCTTCGGCTGATGGCACGATATGTACGTCAATTGCGGCAATATCCCCGATACGCAGCGGTTCGTAGTCCGGGAAGTTGTATTGATCCACAGCACCGCTGGTCAGAGTGATCTGGTCACGCATCACGTGGCCAATGCCATAGCCGATGCCGCCTTCCATCTGCGCGCGCACAACATCCGGGTTCACGGCAATGCCGCAATCCACGGCACAGGTGACCTTTTCAATCTTGATGCCACTTTCCGGATCGCCCGAGATTTCGACCACTTCAGCTGCGTAAGACCCAAAGGACTTGTGAACGGCAATCCCCTGCGACCGACCTTCTGGCGCATTGCCCCAGTTTGCCTTTTCGGCCGCCAGCTTCAAAACAGCGGCTTTTCGCTGCTGGTCCGCGTTGCTGCTGTCGGACAGATGGGCCAGACGGAATTCCACCGGATCGCGCCCTGCCGATTGGGCCACCAGATCCATCATGGTTTCCATCGTATAGGCCGTGTGGGTGTGCCCCACCGAGCGCCACCATAGTACCGAGGTTGCCTTGGGCGTATCTGTTAAACCCAGCGCCATTCCCGGAATCTGGTAGGGGCTGTCCGCGATACCTTCGACCGAGCTGTGGTCGACCCCGTCATGCACTGCGAAGGCCTCGAAGGCCGTGCCTTTCATGATTGATTGGCCAGCTACCTGATGCTGCCATCCGACGATTTTGCCATCGGCATCCAGCCCGACCCGGACCTTGTGGCCAAAGGCGGGGCGGTAATACCCGCTGCGGATATCGTCTTCGCGCGTCCAGACCAGTTTCACCGGGCGCGAGCGGTCAGTGACGACAAAGGCCAGGGCGGCCTCGACCTGGTAATCCGCATCCGGGGTGGCGCGGCGCCCGAACGACCCGCCAGCCAGCATGGTTTTGATGTGAATCTTCTCGGCGGGCAGGCCAAAGATCTGCTGGTAGGCCATATGTGGCCCCGTCGGCATTTGCGCCCCGTCATGCAGAACGATGTCCCCATCGGCTGTTTGCTCGATCGTGCAGTTCAGCGGCTCCATCGGGGCATGGGCCAGCAGTGGGAAGTAGAACGTTTTTTCAACGACCTTGTCCGCGCCGTCGATGGCGGCTGCCACAGCTGCAAAATCCGCCTTGTTCACGTTATACGTGGGCTCCGCCTCCAGCGCGGCCATGATCTCGGCCTTGATCTGGTCCGAGTTGCGGGTTTCCGCGCCGGACATGTCCCACTCGACCTCAAGCGCATCGCGTGCTTGAATCGCGGCCCAGGTGTTTTCGGCATAAACCGCGACACCGGCCTGATTGGGCAGAACCGCGGCGCTGATATAGCCTTTGACCTCTTTCGATGCGCTGTCATCAAAACCCAGGGCGATGCCGCCCTTCGCTTCGGGGCGTTTGATCATGGCGACCATCTGGTTGGGCAGGTGAACGTCCATGGCAAACATCGCCTGGCCGTTGCCCTTGATTGCCGAATCCTTGCGGCGCACCGTCTCATTTCCGATCAGGCGGAAATCCGACGGGTCCTTCAGGCGCGGCTCTGCCGGAGCGTCCAGTTGCGACGCAGCGGACACGAACTCAGCGATCGGAGCCGACTTGCCGCCTGCCTTGACGATGCCGTCTTCGATGGTGATGGCGGATGCATCCACGCCCCAGCTTTGCGCGGCGGCGTTGATCAGCATCTCGCGCGCAGCAGCACCGGCCTGACGGTATTGCAGCCACGAATTCGCCATCGCGGTCGAACCGCCGGTGCCCTGGAATGGACCAAACAGCAGGTTGTTGTAAACGTTCGGATCCGAGGGGGCGAACTCGTATTCGATCTGGTCCATGGTCAGGCCGATTTCTTCGGCAATCAGCGTCGGCAGGCCGGTCGCTGGGCCCTGACCTTTTTCAAAGTGTTTGACGATGGCGGTCACGGTGCCATCGGCATCGATCTTTACAAATGGATTGAACTGCGCGGTCTCGGACGAGGCCGCGGCCAGTGCTCCGTCCGGACGGGTGCCGACCAGCAGGACGGCACCGGCAGCGGCGGCACTTTTCAGAAACCCACGGCGAGAGGTGTTGATGGTCATGGATCAGGCCTCCAGAATTTCAGACGCGCGCTGGATACCGGCGCGGATGCGTTGATAGGTGGCGCAGCGGCAGGCATTGCCGGACATGTACTCGTCAATCTCCTGAGCCGACGGTTTCGGGTTCTCGGACAGCAGCCCGACAGCCGACATCACCTGACCCGACTGGCAGTAGCCGCACTGGACGACATCCAGCTCGACCCAGGCCTGTTGTATGGCAGCGCCGATCCTGTCGTCACCGACAGCTTCGATGGTCGTGACTTCGGCGCCGTCGACGTCTTCAATGAAAGTCTGGCACGAACGGACGGGTTCACCGTTCAGATGCACGGTGCAGGCCCCGCAGGATGCAACGCCACAGCCGAATTTCGTGCCGGTCAGTTTCAGTTCGTCTCGGATCACCCAGAGAAGAGGCGTTCCGGGTTCGGCATCAACCTCGTGGGTCGTGCCGTTCAGGTTCAGTGTAAGAGCCATGATGAGGGGGTCTCCTGTTGGTGCTGGTTTCCGCAATTGGTAAACTCGCGGGTTTACTCATGGCATATAATTTTGCCTCTGTAAACTTCTGCGTTTACCTAGTGTTTGACCAAGGCGCGTCAACAGGTCTATAGCTCTGACATGAACGAATGCAGCGCACATAATGCGTCCAAGCGCGCACAGATCATCGAAGCTGCAGTGGCCGAGTTCCAGGAAAAGGGCTTTGCGGCGGCCAGTATGGACCGCATTTCAGCACGGGCCGAAGTGTCCAAGCGTACGTTGTACAAGTACTTTGAAAGTAAAGAGAACCTGTTCCGCTCCATCGTGGTCGAATTGTCCAGTCGCTTTGCTGAAGTGCTGGAAATCCGGTATGAAAAAGGTCGCGATATTCGTACGCAACTGACCGAACTGGCCTGGGCCGAAGGGCGCATTCTGATGCGGCCCGATGTTATTGCGATGGCCCGGATGGTGATCAGCGAAACCTTGCGCAACCCGACGCTTGCGGCGGAAGCTCAGGGCAAGCTGGACAAGACGGCGACGTTCATTGCCATGCTCAAGGATGCGGCAGAGGATGGGCAGCTTCGGATCGATGACCCGGAACGGGCCGGGCGCGAATTCATTGGCCTGATCAAGGCGCGCGCCTTCTGGCCGCTGCTGTTTACGGGTGGGGCGCTTGGCGAAGCCGAGATGACGGAAACGATCGAAAGCAGTGTCCAGATGGTGATGAGCCGATATGCTGTCTGATCGGAAACAGCTGAATCCCGACGGTCGCCGTCGGGACGCCGTCAGAGGAATGTGTTAGGGCTTTTTGACTTGATTCGGGTGGGCAAGACCACTGACAGGCCATCGGATTTCGAAACATAGCAGGACGGAGGCGTTGCTGTGACAGGCAAGGCAACACAGGCTGCGCGTTTAAGCGTGGCACCCATGATGGATTGGACAGATCGCCACTGTCGCTATTTTCATCGGCTGCTCAGCGCGGAAACGTTGCTGTATACCGAGATGGTGACAGCGCCGGCGCTGGTGCGGGGCGGGGCGGTGCATCTGTTGGACCATTCTCCTGAAGAACACCCGGTTGCTTTGCAACTCGGCGGCTCTGACCCGGAAGAACTGGCACAGGCCGCGCGTTTGGGGGCTGAGGCCGGGTATGATGAGATCAATCTGAACTGCGGCTGCCCGTCGGATCGTGTTCAATCCGGCACTTTCGGCGCGGTTTTGATGAAAGACCCGGCCCGCGTTGCCGACTGCGTGACTGCCATGCGCGAAGCGGTGAACGTGGACGTCACCGTTAAATGCCGCATCGGGGTCGATGACCAAGAGCCCCAAGAAGTATTGCCCGCATTTCTTGGGCACATCAGCGCGGCAGGGTGCCAAAGGGTGACGATCCATGCCCGCAAGGCGTGGTTGCAGGGGCTGAGCCCCAAGGAAAACCGGGATATTCCGCCTTTGGACTATGACCTTGTGCATCGGATGAAGGATGAGTTTTCGGATCTTCACATATCGATCAATGGCGGCATCAACACGCTGGACGAGGCAGCCTCTCATCTGGAAGCCGGTCTTGATGGCGTGATGATCGGTCGGGCCGCATACCATCAGCCGGGCGATGTCCTGTCGGATGCTGGCCGACGCATCTTTGGTACCGGAAAAACGCGTGATCCGTTCGAGATCGTTCAACACATGGTGCCTTATGTAGAAAGGCACCTTGCCAATGGCGGTCGTTTGCACCAGATCACGCGTCATATGTTGGGCCTTTTCGCGGGTCGTCCCGGAGCCCGCGCATGGCGGCGCGCCTTGTCGGAAGGGGCCGTGCAGGATGGGGCCGGACCCGAGGTGATGCTGCGGGCGCTGGATCAAGTGGCGCCTATGGCAGAAGTTTAAGCGGCAGGGGGAACGATGCCCGAGACGATGTTGCTGGCCCAGATGCTGGGCCTTTTGCTTGTGATCGGAGCGCTGGCCGGCGTACTTGCCGGATTGCTGGGGGTCGGCGGTGGAATCGTCTTGGTGCCCGCCTTTTTCTATGCGTTTCAAACTCTTGGCTACGGCGGTCCGCAGTTGATGCAACTGTGTCTGGCCACGTCGCTGGCAACGATCATCGTGACGTCGGTCCGATCCGTTCTTGCGCACAACAAGAAGGGTGCGGTGGATTGGGATATCCTGCGCGGTTGGGGCCCGGGGATCGTCGTCGGTGCGATCATCGGGGTTCTGGTTGCCTCGGCCCTGCGCACCGAGGCCTTGCAGGCACTGTTTGGCATATTGGGAATGGTGATCGGGGCCTATCTGGGGCTGGGTCGTTCGGAATGGCGGCTGGGTGATGTCATGCCCGGTGGGTTGAAGCGGGCCATCCTGTCTCCTGCGGTCGGGTTTCTTTCGGTTCTGATGGGAATAGGCGGCGGCAGTTTTGGTGTGCCGCTGATGAGCCTGTACAACACGCCGATCCACCGCGCCGTTGCAACCGCCGCCGGGTTTGGTGTGATCATCGCCGTCCCCTCGGTCATCGGTTTTTTGTTTCTGGATATCGCACCGGAACACCGGCCTCCGCTGACCATTGGGGCGGTCAATCTGGTGGCCTTCGGTATCGTCGTGGCAATGACGATGATCACCGCGCCCTGGGGGGTGAAGCTGGCCCATGCGATGGATCCGAAACCCTTGAAGCGCGTGTTCGCCGTGTTCCTTACGCTGGTGGCGCTCAATATGCTGCGCAAGGCGGTGGGTTTGTGAAGGATTTTGACGTCAGGGGGTGGGTGAAATTCCCCTATGATCCAGTGCTTGCGGCCTGGGTGGGCCATGCGCTGCCTGCCGCACGGGCCTCGGTAACGGACCCGGCCCATGCTGACTGGCTGGATTGTGACGGGACGTGGTTCATCGGTGTTGACGCGTTGCCCAATGACGCGCAGGGCAGGGTTGGCCGTTCGGGGCCTTTGGCAGGAACCGCCATGTCATTCATTGCTGGGCGTTATGGGCAGTTGCCGCTTCACAAAGGCCAAGTCTCGGTCATGCATCCGGGATATCCACGCCCGCGTCGGGGGGAAAACGAAGCCGCCGCGCGGTATCGCAGAAATCGGGACGCGGCCCATGTGGATGGCTTGCGCCCAATGGGGCCGGATCGCCGCCGCCGGGTCGATGAACCGCATGCCTGGATTTTGGGCATACCGCTGACCGAGGCCAGCCCGGATGCCTCGCCCATGGTGTTGTGGGAGGGCAGCCATCATATCCTGGGCGCGGCGTTCAGGCGCGCCCTTGCGGGGAAGCCACAAGAGCGTCTGCATGAAATCGATATAACGGATATCTACCAATCCGCCCGTCGCGAGGTTTTCGAAACCTGCCCGCGAATCGAACTGCCTGCAAAACCGGGCGAGGCTTACGTGTTGCACCGCCATTGCCTGCACGGGGTTGCCCCTTGGGCAGACACGGCAAACGCTGGGCCGGATGGACGGATGATCGCCTATTTCCGCCCGGAATGCGCCGGGGGTGTGGCGGAATGGATCGAATCCTCTTAACCTCCTGTCATTGTTTGGCTTTGGAGGTTTTGACCGATGATTACGGTCCATACGAATTCTGATGGTGCGTTGATTGAAGTCGAGTTGTCGGGGCAGGTCACCAGCGCCGACTACGCGGACATCTTGGTTCCTGCGATCGAAGCGGCGCTCACCGAACACGATTCCGTTCGGCTGCTGGCTATCGTGCAGCCGGAGTTCAAGGGGTATGATTTGGGTGCGGCCTGGTCCGACACCAAGCTGGGGCTCAGCCACTGGCGGGGGTTTGACCGGATCGCGGTTGTTGCCGATCAGGGCTGGGTGCAAACCAGCATCCGACTGGCGGCCCCGATCCTGCCGTGCCCGGTTCAGGTCTTTGAATTGGCCGAGCTTGAGGCCGCGCGCCGCTGGATGCGCGAGTCGCTGGGGTCCATTCACGTGACCGATCTTGAGGGCCCATGCGTGCAGATCAGCCTTTTGGGAAAACTGGACCCGGAGGAGTACAAGCAGGCCGAGCGCGACCTGGACGCTTTGTTGCATGACCGGTCCGGGTTTCGGTTGCTGATCGACCTGCGGGAATTTGATGGCTGGCAGGGGTTGTCCGCTCTTGCGGCACATTTTCGTCTGTCCAGCCGCCATATCGGGCAACTGGATCGCGCGGCCATCGTCGGGGACAAAAGCTGGCAGCACATGGCACAACGTGTCGCCAGTCATGTCTTGGGCACTCGGACTCAGTTCTTTCCGTCCGAGGAAATCGAAAACGCCAAAACCTGGTTGGCCGCCGGGTAAGGACCTGCTCTGCGCCCCAACCTCCATCTTGTGATCTTGCTGCCAACGAACGGCTTGCGTGCTTTGTTCTCTGGTCAGAACAAAGCACCTTTGAGCGCAAATTGACCTAATCTGATTGGCTTGTTTCGCGAAACGAAACTCTCCACATGTTTTGAAACCGGTCTTGATACCGTGCCGGTCAAGAATTGTGACGTAAGGGAACTGGTGGGTTTTTCCGTGGAATATCTGACCTTAAGGTCAACACGGACCAAAAACCGCGTGTTTTCCCCCTAAATCTGACCGGAAATACCCTTACCTACGCCGTGTCGCTGCGGGCCTCCACTCACGTTGAACAGATGCGTTCATGAGCTGGCCCCTTTTAGGAGCTCGAACTCGGCCCGCGGCGGCACAGTTATTGGAAGCGGGAAGTTTGCGATGACATTTAGGTTATTGATGGAAAGATTTGCGGCACGCAAGACGCCAGTATTCAAGGCGGACAAGACCGGCACGAAGTGTGTCCGACGTGCAGCGAAAAAATACGGGACTGCAAAAACAAGCAGATCCGAAATCGCAGCTCTGTTCGAGTCAGAGCTGCGCGGGCAAGACACAAACAGGTCGGCCCGCGACGAATCCAATGACCACAGGGATACGTCCCCAAAGCAGGCTGGCTGACTTCAGGAACCGTTTATGCGCGCTGCACGCCCGCCTCGGCGTTTGCTGAGGCGCGGCTTTCTGGTTGGTAGATCTTCCATGATTTCGGCGCGTTCGCTGCTGTCCATCTTGGACCAACGGGTGATTTCGTCAATCGTGCGATAGCAGCCGGTACAGATGCGTTCAGTCGGGTGAACGACACAGATCTGGACACAAGGGCTTTCGACCTCATTCCTTTTCCAAACCATACTTGTCATCACTGGTCTCCGACCCGTTACAAAAAGCGCAGCCTGTCCAGCGCGCCTTGCAAGATATAGCTGGCCGCAACGTGATCAATAACCTGTCCGCGACGTTTTCGTGTCGTATCCGCCTCAAGTAGTGCTTTTTCTGCCGCAACGGTACTGAGCCGTTCGTCCCAAAACCCGATGGGCAGATCGGTCAGGCGGGACAAATTGCGCGCAAATGCCCGCGTTGACTGGCATCTTGGTCCTTCGCTGCCATCCATGTTCTTGGGCAGGCCCAGCAAGATGCCCCCGATCTCGCGATCGGTGACAATTTCGATCAGGCGCGCGGAATCGAGCGTGAATTTCTTGCGCCGTACCGTTTCCAGCGGGCTGGCGACACCGCGCATCCGGTCGGACACGGCGACGCCGATTGTCTTTTCCCCAAGGTCCAGCCCCATCAGGGCACTCATCGGTTGCAAGGCTGCTGCAAATTCTTCGATAGCGTCATGGATCATTGAGCGATCCCGGCTTGAAGGGCCGCCGCATCGATGATCTGCAACGCCTCTGAATCGCCGGCAAAGACTTCCATGGCCTCATCGCGAATATCGATGGCGCGCTGACCCTGGCCAAGAACGCCCAAGGCCGCGATCAGGCGGGCCCATTCCTCGGGGGATCCGCCCTCTGCCGCCAGCCGATCAGACAGCTGGTCCACCATGCCCTGAATCATCTGCTGCCGCTCTTCGGGGCTCAGCTCTGCGGCGGCGGCCATGTCTTCCTGGCTGGGGCCGGGTGCGGTGCTCAAATCCGGTGCATTGAAAACGCCGGCCCGAAAGGCGAGTTCGTCGATCTGAGCCCGAATTGCTTCGGCCCAGGGCGCACCTGCGGGGGAATCCTGCAACGTTTCGACCCACATGCGATAGGCAAGGTCCGGCCGCCCGATCTGGGCCAGCATCTGCCCCCAATAATAGCGCGCCGGGCCGTGACGGGGGTCACGGTTCAGCGCTTCGATCAGCGCCTGTTCCGCTTCGGGTGAGACATACCCACCTGCGGCCAGAATCATCATTTCAGCCAGGTCCGCATAGGTATCAGCCGTGGCGCTGTCTTCGGACAGCTCGATCACCTTTTGCTGCGCGGTGTACCCATCCTTGAAGTTGCCCGCATTCGTCTCGTGTTGCGCCAGCAACATCTGGCCTTGCAAATCATCCGGCCGGTTCGCAACCGTTTCACGCAACTGCTTCAGCAGGTTCGCATAGCTTTCGTCCAGCTGCGCAGGTTGGGGCGGGGTCGCCAGCTCTTCCGCGGCGCTTTGGGATGGCCGGTTGGCGCGCACTTCCTTGGCCAGTTCCAACCGTGCGGTCAGCGGCATATCGGGCAATCCGACGGCCCCGGTGCGATGATACATCGCCAATGCGCCACCGATCAGAAGCAGCGAGATGGCCAGGATCGACAACGCTGAAACGGTACGAGAAGGCCCGGCGCCGGCGCCCTCTTTCTTCATCTGGTCATCTGCGGCCAGAATGCGACGGGAAATTTCCGTGCGCACCCGTTCCGCGTCGGCCTCGCCAATGACCCCGCGCGCCAGATCCCGATCCACACCGGCCAACTGTTCGCGATAAACCCGCAGATCGTATGCGGCCGCGGGTTCATCCCCACGGCGTTTGCGCAGCAGGGTAAAGCTGAGAAAAGCTGCGATCAGCAGCGCGACAAGAAAAATCAGAACCCAGAACGTCATGGTCCCTCCGAGGATGCTGCCCTGACTTAGACCTGTGAGGCGTCCGACAAAAGGGACAAATGGCCGCGAATGAGCGACATGTCGCAATAGTGCTATATTGCGGCGTTGCACGGCAGGGCTAATATGCACTCACACGGCATATCTGCGCCCAATCACCGAACCGGATGGATTCGCACATGAAACACTATTCAGCCTTTGCTGTGGCGCGGGAAGCTCTGCGCTATCACACCGGATGGGAGCGCGCCTGGCGCTCACCCGAACCCAAGAAGCGTTATGACGTCATCATCGTTGGTGCTGGCGGTCATGGTCTGGCGACCGCGTATTACCTTGGCAAGAACTATGGCATCCAGAATGTCGCGGTTATCGAAAAAGGCTGGCTGGGCGGCGGCAATACCGGCCGCAACACGACGATCATCCGTTCGAACTATCTGCAAGACCCGTCTGCCGCGATCTACGAGAAAGCGCGCAGCCTTTACGAGGACCTGAGCCAGGAGCTGAACTACAACATCATGTTCAGCCCGCGCGGTGTCATCATGCTGGCACAGACCCAGCACGAGATCCGCGGCTACCAGCGCACGGCCCATGCCAACGCGCTGCAAGGTGTAAAGACGGAATGGATCGGTCCCGAACGCGTCAAACAACTGGTGCCTATCATCAACCTGGACGGCCCCCGGTATCCGGTTCTGGGCGGCCTTTGGCAGGAACGCGGGGGCACGGCGCGCCACGACGCGGTGGCGTGGGGTTATGCGCGTGCCTGTTCGGCGATGGGTATGGACATCATCCAGCAATGCGAAGTCACCGGTATACGCTCGGATAACGGTCGCGTCGTCGGGGTCGACACCACCAAGGGTGCCATCGATTGTGACAAGCTGGGTATCGTCGTCGCGGGCCATTCGGGTCAGTTGGCCGAAATGGCGGGCTTCCGCCTGCCGCTGGAGGCCGTTGCCTTGCAGGCGCTGGTATCCGAGCCGATCAAACCCTGTATGGATGTGGTGGTGATGGCCAACACCGTGCACGGCTATATGTCACAATCCGACAAGGGCGAAATGGTGATCGGTGGCGGCACCGACGGGTTCAACAACTTCACGCAGCGCGGGTCGTTCCATCATATCGAGGAAACGGTGCGGGCGCTGGTCGAAACCTTCCCGATGATCTCGCGTCTGAAGATGCTGCGCCAGTGGGGTGGGATCGTGGACATGACAGGTGACCGCTCGCCCATCCTGTCGAAAACACCGCTACAGGGCTGCTTTATCAATGGCGGCTGGGGTACCGGTGGCTTCAAGGCGATTCCGGGTTCAGGCTGGGGGATGGCACAGTTGATGGCGACGGGTCATTCACCGCTGACCGAAGCCTTCTCGATGGACCGCTTCAAAGAAGGCCGCTTCATCGACGAAAGCGTCGCCGCCGGGGTGGCGCACTAGGGGGATTCCCGAAGGTGCCAGAAAACAGAATTCAGGTCGGCCCCCGCGCCGACCGACCGCCAAAAGGATGACAACATGCTAATCCTGAATTGCCCCTATTGCGGCGTAGACGCCGAAGAAACCGAACTGGCTGCCGGCGGCGAAGCGCATCTGAAGCGTTTCGGCCCGGGCTCGTCCGATGACGAATTCCACGACTATCTGTTCATGCGTGAAAACCCGAAAGGTGTTCATTTTGAACGCTGGCGCCACGCCAATGGCTGCGGCAAGTGGTTCCACGCCGCGCGCTGCACGCAGACACTCGAAGTGTTCGGCACCTATTCCGCGCAGGTCACCGAGCCGCCGCAGGACATCAAGGATGCCATCACTGCCAAACGGCCCGGCTGGACGTGGAGAGAGTTCTCCTGATGCTTCATCTTTTCAAAAATACTCCCGCCGGAGGCTTTGACGCCTCCACATGCGAAAGGTCAGCGACATGAGCACCCGTCTCGCAAAACAAGGCCGGCTGATTGACCGGTCGAAAAAGGTATCATTCACCTTCAACGGAACCTCGATGCAGGCATATGAGGGGGATACGCTTGCCTCGGCCCTGCTGGCCAATGACCAGATGATGGTTGGCCGGTCGTTCAAATACCACCGACCCCGCGGCGTTGTCGCCAGCGGCGCGGAAGAGCCGAACGCGCTTGTCGGTCTGGGACAGGGCAACCGGTTCGAACCGAACCAGCGCGCCACCACGACCGAGGTGTTCAACGGCTTGACCGCAATCTCACAGAATCATTGGCCAAGCCTTGAACATGATATCGGCGCGGTCAACACGGCCTTTGCCCGGTTCCTTCCGGCCGGCTTCTACTACAAGACGTTCATCCACCCCAAACCCTTCTGGAAACACGTCTACGAACCTTTCATCCGGCAGTCGGCGGGATTGGGTAAGGCGCCCGACAAGGACAACCGGGATGCCGACACTTATGAGCACTTCTACGCCTTTACCGATGTTCTGGTGATCGGCGGTGGTGTGGCTGGTTTGCAGGCGGCCAAGGCGGCGGCACAATCCGGTGCCAAGGTTCTGCTGATCGAGCAGACCGCGCACTGGGGCGGTCGCGCTCCGGTTGACGGCGGCACCGTCAATGGTGAGCCTGTGGATAAGTTCGTGGAGCAATTGGTTTCCGAACTCGAAACAATGGACAACGTCATCATGCGCAAGCGCTGCATGGGAGCGGGTGTTTATGACCATGGTTATGTGTTGGGATACGAACGTCTGACCGACCACACGCCGGGCGTGCAAGGCCCGCGCCATCGCTTGTGGCGCATTCGTGCCAAGCAAATTGTAACGGCAACGGGTGCAATTGAAAGACCATTGTCCTTTGCTGGCAACGATGTTCCGGGTGTGATGCTGGCTTCGGCCATGCGCGATTATGTCGTGAACTGGGGGGTGACGCCGGGGGATCGTGTCATCGTCGCCACCAACAATGACGACGCTTACCGCACCGCGATCATCCTGAAACAGGCCGGTGTGGATGTTTTGCGTATTGTTGACGCACGGGCAACGGCTGGACCTCTGGCGGAAGAAGCCCGCCAGTTGGGTATCCGCGTCGACCCGGGCAAGGCCATTGCCAAGGTCAAAGGCGGCAAGCGCGTCAAAAAGGTTGCCATCTGCAATCAGGAAGGTGTCGGCGGCGCGCGTGAAGAGGTCGAGGCGGATGCGGTCGCCATGTCCGGAGGCTGGTCTCCGGTCGTGCACATGTGGTCCCATTGCGGAGGCAAGCTGATCTGGGACGACGCGAACGCGCATTTCCGGCCGGATCCCGAGCGTCCGCCGCTGGGGGCCGACGGCAAGGGGTTCGTTGTTGCTGCTGGCGCGTCCAACGGTCCTCTGGCGTTGCAAGATGTACTGACAGACGCCCATGCCGCCGGCAAGGCGGCTGCCAAGGCGGCTGGCTTCAAGCCCAAGAACACCAAGGCGCCCGCAGGTGAGACAACCATCGAGGCGCCGATGGAAGCGGTCTGGCTCATGCCGGCAAATGCCGAAGTTCAATTGCGCATGAAATCGTGGCTGGATTTCCAGAACGACGTCAAGGTTTCAGACGTCCAGCTGGCCGCGCGCGAAGGGTATGAAAGCGTCGAGCACACCAAGCGTTACACCACGCTAGGTATGGCGACCGATCAGGGTAAGCTGAGCAACATCAACGGTTTGGCGATCCTTGCAGACGCACTGGATTCAGAGATTCCGAAGGTTGGCACCACCACCTTCCGTCCGCCTTACACGCCCATTTCGATGGCGTCGATTGGCGGTGAGGCGCGTGGTGAGGTGTTCCAGCCAATCCGTCAAACCCCGATGCACAATTGGCACGACAAGAACGGCGCGGACTGGGAGCCGGTCGGCCATTGGCGCCGTACATACGCCTATGTCCGTCCCGGTGAATCCGTGCATGACGCGGTGAACCGTGAGGTCAAGAACACCCGCGAAAACCTCGGTCTGCTGGATGCGTCGACACTGGGTAAACTGATCGTCAAAGGCCCCGATGCGGGTAAGTTCCTCGACATGATGTACACCAACATGATGTCCACGCTGAAGGTCGGTAAATGCCGCTATGGCCTGATGTGTTCCGAGAATGGTTTCCTGATCGACGACGGCGTTGTCGCCCGCATCGACGAGGACACATGGCTGTGCCACACCACCACCGGCGGGGCCGAGCGTATCCATGGTCACATGGAAGAATGGCTTCAGACCGAATGGTGGGACTGGAAAGTCTATGTCGCCAACATGACCGAGCAATACGCGCAGGTCGCCGTGGTCGGCCCCAACGCCCGCAAGGTGCTGGAGAAGCTGGGCGGCATGGATGTCAGCAAAGAGGCGCTGCCCTTCATGGAATGGCGCGATGGCAAGATCGGAGGCTTCGATTGCCGGGCCTACCGCATTTCGTTCTCGGGCGAGCTGTCTTATGAAATCGCCGTTCCCGCCAGCCAGGGTCAGGCGTTCTGGGATGCCTTGATGGAGGCAGGCAAAGAGTTCGGCATCATGCCGTACGGAACCGAATGTCTGCACATCCTGCGGGCCGAGAAGGGCTTTATCATGATCGGGGACGAGACCGACGGCACCGTGATCCCGCAGGATCTGGGGCTGCACTGGGCGCTGTCCAAGAAGAAAGAGGATTATCTGGGCAAACGCGCTCATTCCCGCAGCCACATGGCGGATCCCGCGCGCTGGAAACTGGTCGGTCTCGAGACTGTGGATGGATCGGTTCTGCCGGATGGTGCTTACGCGGTGGGCGAGGGCGTCAATGCCAACGGTCAGCGCAACATGATCGGCCGTGTGACGTCGACATATTACTCGGCCAATCTGGGCAAAGGCATCGCCATGGGGCTGATCAAACACGGCCCCGACCGCATGGGCGAGATCGTCGAGTTCCCGGGCACCGACGGCAAAACCTACAAAGCCAAGATCGTGGACCCGATCTTTTATGACAAGGACGGGGAGAAGCAGAATGTCTGAACCCATCAGCGCATTGAACCACGCAAGCTATGACGGCATCGCCAAGGTCAAGGAATGCGGCCTGCAAGGCATGATCACCCTGCGCGGCGACCTGTCCGACAAGGTGCTGGCCAAGGCCGTCAAGGATGCGACCGGCCAGAAAATACCCGGTCAGCGCGAGGCGCTTGTGACCGGCGACACCGGCGTGGCTTGGATGTCGACCGACGAGTTGCTGGTTCTGGTGCCTTATGCCGAGGTCGAAGCCAAACTGGCCGACATGGTCGGTGCCCTGAGTGGCACCCATGCTTTGGCGGTCAACGTCTCGGATGCCCGCGCCGTCTTCAGCGTCTCTGGTGCCAGCGCCCGCGAAGTTCTGGGCAAGGTCGCACCTGTCGATCTGTCGGCGGATGCTTTCCAGCCCGGCCAGATCCGCCGCACGCGTCTGGCGCAGGTGGCTGGTGCTTTCTGGATGGATGATGAACAGACCTTCCGCGTGGTCTGCTTCCGTTCCGCTGCGGATTACGTGTTCAAACTGCTCAAGGTTGCGGCGCAACCTGGCAGTGAGGTCGGGATCTACTGAACAAAAAAAGCCCCGGTTCCACCGGGGCTTTTTCTTACTTGACTGTCGAACAGGTCCCGACCCCAAAAGGCTTGTTCGCGAAGTTTCCCTGAACAAATGCCATGCGGACGGCGACTGTGTTGTCGGATGGTTTCAGGTTCGCTTGATATCGAACACGGACATTGCCGCCGGCAGCCATTTTTTGATCGAGGTTCCAGATAATACGATACCCCTTGGCGCCGCGGTTTTTGAATTTTGCCTTGGCCCAATCCTGGTACGACGTGGCGGCCATCGCCGAAGTTGCGGCGGGGTCAATCTGGAAAGCATACTCTGGCGCGATCCAGCCATGGGCGTCCTGTTTGGTCATTTTGCAATGATAGGTAACTGTTTCGGCGGCAGCGGTTTGTGCAAGCACCGCGGCGGCGACAATCAGGAAAAGTCTTTTCATTTTATCCGGTTGGCTGTGATTTCTTATGTAGGCACTCAAAGCGATACATCTCACAGATGCAAGCAGGACTTCGCGTAAGCGAAGAAAAAATCGGCTGACGTTCTACCCTTGCAAGAGAACGGTGTGAAAACGGCTCAGACCGTCTTTGGTCAGCAAGTCCGAAACCTTCAGGGGGTGCGCTTTGTCGTCCGACAGTCCCGAATAAAACCCCAGCTCATCCATCAAAGCGCTGACACGTTCGCGCCTCTCGTTTTCCGGCAGCAGAGGCGCGTGAAGAGACAGGAGAAGGGCGGGGCGGTGTTCCTTCAGCCACGCGGACAAAGTGGGTGCGACAATGAATTCCGCCCCTTCGATGTCCATCTTGACCAGCGACACCCGCGACAAATCGTTCGCCGCTTCGAACTGGTCCCAGGCGATCGTCAACGCATCAGACCCATGCGCCCCGTCGTGCAGAAGGGAACTGGTGGAATCCCCGGGTTCACCGCGTACAGAGGCCATGCGAGCCACAGCAAACCGATCTGACAGGGCGACCCCGAAGGCCGAGACGTTCTGAATGCCGTTCAGATCAAGGTTCCATGCCAGGTGCCGGAACGCGGTCGGGTCAGGCTCAAAACACCAGACATGCCGCGCCTTGCGTGCGCCGTACAGGACCGTCGGGCCAATCCACGCCCCGATATCCAGATAGTCGCCTTGCGGGGACAGGAACCGGTCAAGAACTGCGAATGTTTCAGGTTCCCACGCGCCCGAAGTGGCCTTGCGCCAGAACTTCGAATGATACGGGTCCAGACGAAAGCGCTCGCCGTTCAGATTGCCCGCATAATATCCGCGGGCGCGATAGAACATCTTGCGCACCTGTGTCAGCATCGCCTGCCTCCGGGTTTTCTTGTCTCGGCCCTTGACCTGCGGCGGTTGCCAAAGCATTTAACCTTGGGAACCGCAACTTACATTTAAACAGGGGGCCGACATGGCTTTTGAACTTCCTGATCTTCCTTATGCACATGACGCGCTGGCAGCCAAGGGTATGTCCGCGGAAACGTTGGAATATCACCACGACCTGCACCACAAGGCCTATGTCGACAACGGCAACAAGCTGATCGCCGGCACCGAGTGGGACGGCAAGTCGCTGGAAGAGATCATCGTTGGCACTTACGACGCAAACGCCGTGGCACAAAACGGCATCTTCAACAACATCAGCCAGTTGTGGAACCACAACCAGTTCTGGGAGATGATGGGGCCGGGCGAGTCCAAGATGCCGGGCGAGCTGGAAAAGGCTCTGACAGAAAGCTTTGGTTCGGTTGACGAATTCAAATCGCAATTCAGCGCTGCCGGTGCCGGTCAGTTCGGTTCGGGCTGGGCGTGGCTGGTCAAGAATGCCGATGGCTCGCTGGCCGTCACCAAAACCGAGAACGGTGTTAACCCGCTCTGTTTTGGTCAGACCGCGCTGCTGGGTTGCGATGTTTGGGAGCACTCCTACTACATCGATTTCCGCAACAAGCGCCCGGCTTACCTGTCGAACTTCCTCGACAATCTGGTGAACTGGGAAAACGTCGCATCACGGATGTAACGTATTGAACCGACGTCGGTTCATAAAGGGCCTGCTGGCGGTGACGCTGGCAGGCCTTGTCACGGCCGCCTACGGGTTCGTCATTGAACCCGCGGTTCGTTTGCGCGTGCGCAAATGGCGCATTCAGCGGGACGACTGGACAGCGCCGCCGCTCAGAATCGCCGTACTGTCCGATTTGCATGTGGGCGAGCCCTATGTCGGCCTGAACCGCGTAAAGCAGGTGGTCCGCCGAACCAATGCGCTGGCTCCGGACGTGATCCTTCTGCTGGGTGATTTCTTTGCAAGCCACAAAGGTGTGTCGGACACGGTCAAGATGCAGGACCTGGCACCCGTGCTTGCCGGGCTTGAGGCGAAGAATGGTGTCTTTGCCGTGCTGGGCAATCACGACTGGTGGGATGACAGGACGGCACAGCGGCGCGGATCCGGGCCCAATCGCTATGCCAAGATCCTGGAACAGAATGGCATTTCGGTGTTGTCCAATGCTGCCATCAAACTCGAGGCCCCGGGCATCTGGCTGGCCGGGCTTGAGGATCAGCTGGCGATCTGGCGCAAAGGCAAACCACAGGGATTGGACGATCTGGCGGGTACTCTGGCGCAGATCACCGATGACGCTCCGGTTGTGATGATGGCGCATGAGCCCGATGTTTTTCCCACTGTGCCCGAGCGGGTGGCCTTGACCCTTTCGGGGCACACACATGGTGGCCAGGTGCGCCTGTTCGGCTGGTCGCCCGTCGTGCCGTCGAAATTCGGCAATCGCTATGCCTATGGCCATGTACGCGAAGATGGACGTGATCTGGTGGTGTCGGGCGGTATCGGATGTTCAATCCTGCCGGTTCGGCTGGGCGTGACGCCCGAAATCACCGTTGTCGAGATGTCCGCCTAAAGGGTTGATGACCGACCGGTGAAAACCCGCCGATACGTGCGCTTTCTGCATGACGGTATCTTGTTTGCTGCTTTCCAATGCACATCTCTGTAAGGCAGAGGGAGAGAACTGCTTGTCAATTCAAACAATGATCGGGCTGCGCACTGCTGGTGCGTGAACGACCCCGCATATCCGGCAGGTCGAGGGATACCCAGAAAACAACCTTAACAGGAGATCGCAATGGTCGCACTTACACAGGGAACTTGGGTTATTGTTGCAGATGGAGAGAAAGCGCTGGTGATGGAGAATATCACCGATGCCGACGATCCCAACCTTGTCGTCGTCGCTGTTGAAGAACAAGACGGCCCGACCGGGAAACCGACTGACCGCGCAGGTCGTCGCAACGACGGCGGACCGAAACAGAAATCGGCAGTTGAAGAACCCACGTGGAAGGCACACGCAAAATCTCTGTTCGTGCAGGATCTGGCGAATCTGTTGAATCGGAAGGGGCTGAAAGGGGCCTATGACCGGCTGGTTCTTGTGGCAAGCCCACAGGTTCTGGGTCTGTTGCGGCGTCGTTTGCACAGCGAGGTGCTGGGAAAGGTCGTGGCCGAGGTCAACAAGACCCTGACCAATCATCCTTTGCACAAGGTCGAGCAGGTGGTACGCCACAGTCTGCAACCCAAGGCCAGACTGGCCTGATCAATACGGCGGGCGGCTCAACCGCCCGCACGGCTTTCCATCCTCAGGTCAGTTTGTCTCGCAAGGCGCTCATGGCTGTATCGGCGTCTTCTACCCAGGTGATGAAATCCGCCAGAGACGTGTCGGCAAAGCCTTGCCCGATCACCTGGTCCAACAATGTGTGCAACGCGTCCCAATAGCCATTCACATTGACCACGACGATGGGTTTGTCATGCAGCCCAAGCTGGCGCCAGGTCAGCGCCTCGAACAGCTCGTCCAGCGACCCCGGACCACCGGGCAGAACAACGACGGCGTCGGCGTTCATGATCATGACCTTCTTGCGCTCGTGCATTGTCTCGGTGATCACGAAATGGGTCAGATCCGTCTTCCCGACCTCACGCTTGACCAGATGCACCGGAATGACGCCGAAAGTTTCACCACCGGCATTCTGTGCGGCACGGGCCACTTCACCCATCAAACCGACATCTCCGGCTCCGTAGACCAGCCGCCAGCCTTCCTGCGCCAGCAGGCTGCCAAACTGCCGTGCAGTTTCAGAATAAGCCTTCTCGGCTCCATTGCGTGACCCGCAGTACACACAGATTGATTTCTGAGACATCAAAGGGGGGCTCCGGGGTTGTGTCAGGGGTTTTGACCCGTGATAGCGGGATTGATAGATTGGCTCAACTGTCCGTCGGAAAGCTTTTCAACGCAAAGCTTTTGCCCGGCGGAGTGAAAGGAAAATAATGGACGCCAAATCGGGAAACGGAAGCTCGGGCAATTTCATCTGGGGGGTGATTGCGGGTCTTGTTGCGATATTGGGCGCGGGTGGATTGTATTTGTCCGGCGTCTTCACCAAAACGCCCGAGCCGAGCGCCCCGCAGGAAACCGCATCCGCCGTAGCCCCGGAACCTGAAAAGCAGGAGACGCAGGTCTCGGAACCGGAAACGGCTGAACAGGCAGTTCCTGCGGATGAAGGGCCCACGACCGAGCCTGCCGAGGACACACGTGAAGCGGCCGAAGCCTCTGACGCGGATACTGCCGCTGCTGAGCCGGAAGATTCCGCGCCTGCGCCAGCGGCCCCTCCGGCGCTGGATCAGATTTTTGTTCAACCAGATGGCACGGCGTTGTTGTCCGGCGATGCCGAGCCCGGCAGCCGGATCGAGGTGCTGCTGAACGGAGAACCCCTGCACACATTTACCGTGGACGGCAGCGGCCAGTTTGCCGAATTCGTTTCGATCCCGTTCAGCGACGCGGTTCAGGGGTTGGTCCTGCAAAGCAAGGATGGCGAACGGATCGCACGGTCCGACGACTATCTGATTGCGGCTTTGCCAAAGCCGGTCGAAGAAGCACCTGTATCTGAAGAATCGCCGGCATCTGATCCGGACAGGCCGGCCGATGCCGAAGACGCCACCATCGCGACAGCCGATGCAGACATTGAGCCCGAAACGGCGACCGAAGTCCAAGCGGCGGAAACTGACGTGACCGGAACCGAAACCACGGTGCCTGAAGCCGAGGAAACGCAAACCGCCGATTTGCCGGCAGAGGCACCCGAACCGGATCAGCAGATTGCGGTGCTGCGGTCCGGCGAAGAAGGCGTTGAACTGGTGCAGCCGCCTGTGGTGCGGGATACGCCCCCCGAACAGATCGCACTGGATACCATCGGATATTCTGAGACCGGCAATGTTCAGTTGACAGGACGTGTGCAGGACGGCGCAGCCGTTCGACTGTACCTGAACAATCGTCTGATCGCCGATCTCGACCCGCAAGAGGATGGATCCTGGCGCAGCGATCTTGAGGGGATTGATCCGGGTGTCTACACCCTGCGCGTGGATGCGGTGAATACGGACGGGACGGTGCTCAGCCGGGTTGAAACGCCGTTCAAGCGGGAACCGGTTGAAGTGTTGGATGCCGCCGTGGCGGCCAGCCAGGCCAATGCGCAGGGGGAAGCACCAGCAATTCGTTCGGTTACTGTTCAACGGGGCGACACGCTGTGGGCCATCTCGCGCGACCGGTTTGGCGACGGGATCCTGTATGTAAGGCTGTTCGAGGCCAATCGCAACCTGATCCGCGATCCGGATCTGATCTATCCGGGGCAGGTCTTCACAATACCTGAACAATAATCGCCTCTGGCCCAAAAGGGCCGGGGTCAATCTCTGACCGCAGTTAAGGTACGTGATGAGACGAACACCTGCTATGACCTCGGACGATATGGTGCCGCGCGACGAGCGAAGCTCGGGCTGGCGCACGATCCGCAAAGTGACCCCCTATCTTTGGCCGCAGGATGAGCCATGGGTAAAGCGCCGCGTGGTGATTGCCATGGTCATGCTGGTGCTGGCCAAGCTGATCGCGGTCTACACGCCGATCCTTTACAAGGGTGCGGTTGACGCGCTGGCAGGTGAGGGCGTGCCACCGGTGGCGCTGGGCGCAGTCGGGCTGACGGTTGCCTATGGCGTGGCGCGGATGTTGACCGTGGGTTTTCAACAACTGCGGGACGCGGCCTTTGCGCCCGTGGGGCAAAGGGCCCTGCGGGCGCTGGCGCTCGAGACCTTTCGGCATATTCACAACCTCTCGATGCGTTACCATGTGTCCCGCCGTACCGGAGGTCTGAGCCGCATCATCGAACGGGGCGTCAAAGGCGTCGAGTTCCTGTTGCGCTTTCTGCTGTTCTCGATCGGACCGCTGATCCTGGAGCTGCTGCTGGTGGCGATCATCCTGATGTGGCTGTTCGATGTCTGGTATCTGGTGGTCGTCGCTGTCACAATCGGTCTGTATATCTGGTTCACCTTTGCCGTGACCGAATGGCGGGTGAAGCTGCGGCGCGAGATGAACGATCAGGACACCGAAGCCAATCAGCGCGCCATCGACAGCCTGCTGAATTTCGAAACCGTCAAGTATTTCAACGCCGAAGAGCGCGAAGCTGAACGGTATGACGTGTCGATGAAAGCCTATGCCGGGGCGGCGCTGAAAACGGCATATTCGCTGGCATTTCTGAACTTTGGCCAGTCATTCCTGATCACCTGTGGTCTGATCGGAGTGATGGTTCTGGCTGCGATCGGGGTTCAGAGCGGAAACCTGACCGTAGGCGATTTTGTCATGGTGAACGCCTACATGATCCAGATCACCGTACCACTGAATTTTCTGGGGACGGTCTATCGGGAAATCCGGCAATCGTTGGTCGATATGGGGCAGATGTTCGATCTGCTCGAACAGCCTGCCGAAGTTACCGACAAGCCCTGTGCACCCAACCTGAAGGTAGATGGCGGCGAAGTCACTCTGGACGATGTGCATTTCGGCTACGATCCGGAGAGGGAGATCCTCAAGGGTGTTTCATTGACCGTCCCGGCGGGGCAGACCGTGGCCATCGTGGGGGCAACAGGGTCGGGCAAGTCCACCATCGGGCGGCTGCTGTTCCGGTTCTACGATGTGACCAAAGGGGCGTTGAAGATCGACGGGCAGGATGTGCGGGATGTGACACAGACCAGCTTGCACGCGGCCATCGGAGTCGTGCCTCAGGACACGGTATTGTTCAACGACAGCATCCGGTACAACATTGCCTATGGCCGCGATGGAGCCACCCCGGAAGAGGTCGAGGACGCAGCCCGAGCCGCACAGATCCACGACTTCATCATCTCGCTGCCCGACGGCTATGACACTATGGTGGGTGAACGGGGGCTCAAACTCTCCGGCGGTGAAAAACAACGTGTGGGCATCGCGCGGACCTTGCTCAAGAACCCGCCGATCCTGTTGCTGGACGAGGCGACCTCGGCCCTGGACACCGATACCGAGCAGGACATCAAAGATGCGCTGGCGCGTGCAGGAGAGGGGCGTACGGTTATCACCATCGCCCATCGCCTCAGCACCATTGCCGAAGCCGACCGGATCGTGGTTCTGGAAGCTGGCGAGATCATCGAACAGGGCACGCATGACGAGTTGCTGGCGCGGTCGGGGCGGTATGCGCAACTGTGGAACCGGCAGCAATCTGACGGCGAAGCAGCCTGAGGACCCAAACATGATGCGAAACATGGTAGGATGCAACAAACCAGAAGGGTGCCTGCCATGATGAACCGACTGAAATCAAGACTGTCGTCCATAGTGATCGCGATTTGTCTGCCGGTCGTTGTGGCGGCCGATCCCATCGTGGGCGTCTGGAAAACTGAACCTGACCGCAAGAACCTGATTTCGCACATCAAAATTACGGCGTGTGGGGACAAGTTCTGCGGTCGGATCCTTTCGGCCTATGACGCGTCCGGCAAGGAAGTCCAGACGCCGAATATTGGCAAGAAACTGTTCTGGGACGTGGCCGGTGAAGGCGATGGAAAATATGGCGGGGGCGAGTTCTGGGTCCCGTTGATCGACGTGGATGCCGTGCCACAGATGACGTTGCAGGGGGACAAGCTGCTTGTCAAAGGATGCGAACACGAGATTTGCGCGCATCAGACGTGGTCCCGGTTGTGATGATGGTCAAATGAAAAAAGGACCGGGAATACCGGTCCTTTTCGTTTATTCAGCAGCTTTCAGCGGCGGGCCAGAAGGGCGGTCAGACTGATCTGATCGACTCTCCTGTTCCGGTTCTTCGGAACGCGTGTCGTCCTCCCACACGATTTCGGTGGCCTGCACCTTGCGGGCAGAGCGCCCTATCGCCATGTCCTGCGCGATCTGGCTGGACCGGCCTGCGGTTACACGGGCCAGAACGCGGCTGAGCCAGATCGCATAGGTCGTCACCCAGACCCGCAGTGCCAGAAGCGACGGGGTGACGATCAGCGTCAGGACAGTTGCGATGCCCAGACCAAAGACCACAGCCGTGGCCAACTGCTTCCACCACAGGGCGGTGGGGCTGTCGATGGAATAGCCGCCGTTGATGAAATCCAGCGACAGGCCGAACATCATCGGCGTCAGACCGGCCATCGTTGTCAGTGTGGTCAGCAGAACCGGGCGGATACGCGATTCCGCGGTGCGGATGATCGCCTCGATCCTCGGCATATAGCTGCTGTATTCCTGATAGGTGTCGATCAGAACGATATTGTTGTTCACCACGATACCCGCCAGCGCCACGATGCCGGTCCCGGTCATGATGATCGAGAAGGGCTGTTCCATCACGATCATGCCGATCAGAACCCCGGTGGTGGACAGAACCACCGCCAGCAGAACCAGAACCGAATTGTAGAGCGAGTTGAACTGCGCCAGCAGGATCACGAACATCAGCCCCAGGGCGCCCATGAACGCGTTCACCAGGAAGGCGCCGGATTCTTCCTGCTCTTCCTGATCACCAGTCCATTCCCAGCTGATCGCGTTGGCGAACGGGCCGGTTTCCAGCCATTCCGTCAGCACCGCAATACGCTCGTTCGGGTTGATCAGCGCAAACTGCGCATCCCCGTCTTCAATCACACCGCGCAACTGATCGACGCTTTCTGCACCGGTCAGTTGAACCAGTTCGTATGATTTTCCGCCCGCCGCGTTCAGCACCGTGCCAGTAGGTGTGTAACCTTCCGCCACTTCACGCACGACAGCCAGCCGCACCTGTTTTCCATCGGGGCCTTCGGTCACGACCTTGCTCAGCCCCGGTTCGACATCCGCTTTGACGTCATAGTACCGCTGTTGATCGACGCGGTTGATCTCGGCCAGCTTGGCCACGGGTTTACGTGTCACGAAATTCGACAAGGGCACCAAACCGTCCGGGGTACGGACCTTGAGCGCATCCAGCGTCGACAAAACGCGGTCTTCTTCCGGCAGACGAACGCGAATTTCGATCTCTTCATCATTGCTGTCCGGGCGCATTTCGCCCAGAAGGATGCCGCGCGTGACCAACTGGACCATGGCGCCGACGGTTGCCACGTCGGCTCCGAACCGACCGGCCTTGGCGACATCCACGTCAATCTGCCAGTCGATACCGGGCAGGGGCAGGGTATCTTCGGTCTTGATCAGGCCCGGCGTGGTGTCGAAAACCTCGCGGGCGGTGATCGCTGCCGAGGTCAGGTCTTCCCACCCGTCACCCTTGATGCGCAGATGCACAGGCTTGGCCGATGCAGGGCCTTGCTCCAGTGGCAAAATCTCGACGATGATGCCGGGGATCGTTGCAAGTTGGGCATTCAGCTCATCAATCACGAAGTCGCCGTCATATTCGGGCGCCACGAAGTGCCGCTCGAACAGGCCCCACAGGGCGGATTCCGAGATGTTGGGGCGATCCTCCCAAGGGATGATTTCGAACTGAACCCGGCCTACTGTATCGGCCGGCGCCTGAGCACCACCGTTATTCTGGTTCAAACCGCCTTCGCCCGCAAAGGCAAAGACATTGATGACCGCGGGATGAGATCCGATGATCTCTTCTGCCTGAAGAACCATTGCGTCTTTTTCTGCCAAGGACAGGTTCCCGCGGGCCCGTACATATGCGGTGGCCTGTTCCGGTTCGCTTTCCACGAAGAATTCAACACCTTTGTTATGCGCGCTGAAAGGCTGGTATCCAAGAATACTGATGCCAGTGAAATAGAGGAAAACGTGTAGAACGCAGAGAAAAACAACTACTATCGACACAATCGGCATGATCGGGTTGCCGACAAGGAACCGGACCACATGACCGAACGGTGTATGTTCGTCCGCAGTGTGAACATGGTCTTCCTCGGCGCGTTCGATCTTGGCCGCGCTCAGGGTCACGGACCCGGCAAAAGCCCCGAACAGGAACAACAGAGCCCCTGCAATCGAACCACCGGGCAGCAGGTAATTGGGGTTCAGGACCTGCATCGCACCCAAAAAGATCATGTACAGCGACGGCGGTACCATCAGCACCCGCACCCACCATGCCGTACGGGCCCGCAACCAGACCGAAGACCGATCGAAGATGCGGCTCAGCCGACCGGAAACACCGCCCATGACCGGCAGATAGATCAGCGCCACGATCAACGAGGCCGACAGAACGAAGATCAGCGTGACGGGCAGCATTCCCATGAACTCGCCGGGAATACCGGGCCAGAACAACATGGGCAGGAACGCACACAGCGTCGTTGCGGTCGAGGACACGATGGGCCAGAACATGCGCTGGGCGGCCTCGACATAGGCGTGCATCGGGCCCACGCCTTCCTTGATGCGTTTGTCGGCGTATTCCACAACCACGATGGCACCGTCCACCAGCATCCCCACAGCGAGGATGAGGCCGAACATCACGATGTTCGAGATGCTGACGCCCATGACGGCGAGAAACGCAAAACACAGCAGGAACGAGGTCGGGATCGCAAAACCGACCAGCAGGGCGGCCCGGGTGCCCAGCGAGGCAAGAACCACGATCATCACCAGCGCGATCGCGGTCAGAACCGAGCCTTCAAGCTGGCTGACCATCGAGCCGACGATGCGGCTCTGGTCGTTCGATGTGCCCAGGTCAACCGCCGCCTGAAGCTCGGGCGGCCACTTGGTCTTTGCATGGGCGATGGTCTCTTTCACCTGCGCGACGGTGTCGATCAGGTTGTATCCCTTGCGTTTGACCACTTGCAGCGCAACGGTCGATTCACCGTTGAAACGGGCTGTCCCTTCGCGGTCTTCGAAAGTGTAGTTGATCTGTGCCAGCTCACCCAATGTAACGACCCGGTCACCATTGACCTTGATCGGCAGGCCGTAAACATCCTGTGCGGTTTTGAACGACGACGGTATCTTGACCGAAAAGGTGCCCTGTGCGGTTTCAACCTCACCGGCCGCGATCAACTGGTTGTTGTTGCGCACCACGTTGATCAGCTCGTCCGCCGTCACGTTGTACGCCTCAAGCCGCAGCGGATCGATCACGACCTCGAGCATCTCGTCGCGATTGCCTGCGATACCGGCTTCGAGAACGGAATCCAGAGCCTCAAGATCGTCCTGTAGATCCTTGGCGACACGGGCCATCGTGCGTTCGGGTACGGGACCGGTCAGGTTCACGATGACGATCGGGAATTCGGAAAAGTTGATCTCGGTCAGGGAGTATTGCTCTGCGCCTTCGGGGAAGTCCGCCTGAGCTGTGTTCATCGCGTCACGCACATCGGCCATGATCGCGGTTTTATCCCAACCGAAGTCAAATTCCAGCGCGACCCCTGCATAGTTTTCGGCGGCGGTCGAGGTCATTTCCTTGAGCCCGTCGAGATCCGCCAGTTCGGTCTCCATCGGCTTGATCAGCAGGTTTTCAGAATCCTCTGCGGAAATCCCGGGAAACTGCACTGAAACGAACAGGGCGGGGATTTCGATATCCGGCTCGCCTTCTTTCGGAAGCGAGACATAGGCAAATCCACCGATAACCAGCGAGATGGCGATAAACGCCAATACCATTCGGGCCCGATCAGCGGCCCATGCGACGATACCGGTCATTGTGATGCTTCCCGATAGGTCGGCGCAACGGTTACTCCGCGTGTAACGAATTCCTGACCGACAACAATAATGTCCGTCGTTTCGGGAAGGCCGTCGATCCACACGCCCTCTGCCGTGTCACGCAGAATGCGGACGGGCATGAAATCGACGACATTGCCGGTACCGACCGTACGGACACCCAGTTGACCTTCGTTGTTCAGGGTCAGTGCGGATTGAGGCAGCAGGTGCGCCTTGGTGCCCTCGGCTGCGATGCGGATGGTCGCGGTCTGACCGTCGCGAATGGTCAGATCCGGGTTCGGAACCGTGATTTCAACTTCGAAGGTGCGTGTTGTCTCATCCGCCGAGCGGCTGAGGAACGTGACGCGGCCGCCAAGCTGCCGACCGGTGACCAGTGTTGCCGACGCTTCGGACCCCACCTGGACACGGTTGACCTCGGTTTCCGGAACATACCCGACCAGTTTGATCGGATCGAGCTGAATAACAGTTGCGCAAAGGGATCCCGGCTGCATCAGGCTGCCCAATTCGGCGGTGTCACTTTCCAGCAGGCCCTTGAACGGGGCCTTGATGGTCAGGCGGCCAACCTCTCGCTGCGCGGCTTCGACGGCGGCTGCGGCTGCTTCGATTCCGGCCCGGGTGGCCTCCAGCTCGGCTTCGGCGGATTTTACACCTGCTTTGGCAGTGCTCATCGCAGCCTCGCTGGAAATGCGGCGGGTTTCCGAAGCAAACCCGGTTTCCGCCAGTTTGCGCGACGCGGTCAGGTTGATTTCGGCCTCGGCCACACGGGCATGCGCCTCTTGCAAGCGGGCTTCAGCCTCGGGAATGCGGCTTTCAGCTTCCAGTTTGCCAGCCAGTGCTTCGGCCAGTTGCGCCGGGCGCGTGCCGGGGTCGAGTTCACACAGAACATCCCCGGCCTCGACAAACGCACCTTTGCGCTTGGGTTCCGAGATGACCGTGGATGTGGTTTCAGACAGAACTTCGACCTGCCGGTTCGCCTTGGTTTGTCCACGCAGCAGAACCGCACTGTCAATTTCGCGCGCCTGCGATCGCAGGGCGACGACGCCAACGGCAGCAATATCGGTATCGTCGGATTCAACGGCTTCTGTCTGCGCGGCTTCTTCCGTGTCCCCACGCCCGGCGAAGGCGAACAAAGAGTCGCGCTCAAAAACGAGATAATAAAGCGCAACAATAACCAGAAGGGCGTTGATGAAAGAAATCAAACGCATACAGTATTTCTCCTAGAATTCGGTGCCAACAAAAGCGGGCCTGTCTCGCTATGAAATGGGGCGTCGGCCGTGTAATTTCCACACTAAACTGAATAGTTCGGTTTGGTTTTTTTCGCAAGAGAGAAGCCAAGCGGTGAAAATGCGCAAAATCGGACCCTTGGCTTGGCGTTGGTGCCGGGGTATGACATGGCGCACTTATGCAAGACACACAGCCCAGGGGGCAGGAATGAGCGACACCGACAGTTTCATTGATGAGGTCACGGAAGAGGTACGCCGTGACCGGATGTATCTGCTGCTGCGCCGCTGGGGCTGGGTTGGTGTGGCGGCCGTCGTGCTGATTGTTGGCGGGGCTGCATTCAATGAATACCGCAAGTCCCGCGACACGGCGCAGGCGCAGGCTTTGGGTGACTCGCTTCTGGCAGCTCTGTCGGAAAACGATTCAGATGCTCGGGCAGCCGGGTTGCGGGATATCGAGGCGCAGTCGCCGGGCGGGGATGCAGTATTGAAGATGCTGCTGTCTGCGTCGCAGGTAGAGGCCGGATCGCGCGACGAAGCAGTCGACAGCCTGAACGCGGTTGCTATGCAGGGGGACCTGCCCGAGATTTATCGCGCGATCGCAAGCTTCAAGGCGCTGCTGTTGCAAAGCGACACCTTGCCTGCTGCCGACCGTCGACAACAGTTTGAGGCGCTGGCTGCGCCCGGTGCGCCTTTGCGTCTGCTGGCCGAAGAGCAACTGGCCCTGATTGACGTGTCCGAGGGCAATGTCGATGCGGCACTGGACCGTTTGCAAGCGCTGCGTCAGGACGCCGAGGTCGGTATTGATCTGCAACAGCGTGCGGCCCAGCTGATAGTCGCTTTGGGCGGCGAACCCGAGCCATTGGTGGCGCAACAGGGCTGACCAGGCGGGACAAAAGACTTTATGACAGGCGAGTTCGGAACACCATGGTAACAAGAATTATTTCCCGCGCGGGATGGCCGGTTGCGGCACTGGCTTTGACCGCATTGACCGCCTGTGAACCTCCCGAAGCGATCCTGCCCGGAGAACGTGAGGACATCCGTCCGGTGTCTGATCTGGAAACGGTGGAAAAAAGCGGCTCTCAACCCATCAGCCTGCCGGCTCAAAAGGCGAATGCCAGCTGGCCGCAAAGCCCGGGGACGGCTGCTTACCGAACCACGAACGCGGCCTTGCGTGCCACGCCGCAGCGGATCTGGTCCGCTTCCATCGGGCAGGGCGACTCGCGCAAGCAACGGATCACCGCCGAACCGGTGGTTGCGGGTGGGTTGATCTATACGCTGGATGCGGGGGCGACCGTGTCAGCGGTTACACCGCAGGGCCAGCTGGCCTGGGATACCGACCTGATTCCGCCAAGCGACGGCGATGCGGACGCCACAGGTGGGGGCATGGCCTATTCGGACGGTGTTCTCTATGTGTCGTCCGGGTTTGGGCGATTGACCGCACTGGACGCAAAAACGGGCGCAGTGCGCTGGCAGAAGCGACTGGAAGCAACCGGGAGCGGCGCGCCGATGGTCAATGACGGGCTGTTGTACCTGGTCGCGGGTGACGAAACCGGTTGGACCATCAATGCCAAGGATGGCAAAATTGCCTGGCAAATCGAAGGCACGCCCAGCGTCGGTAACGTCCTGGGTGCTCCGGCACCGGTGATCGCTTCGGACCTGGCAGTGTTTGCATTTGGGTCCGGCGATGTTGCGGCCACCTTCCGCCGTGGCGGAATCCGTCGCTGGAATGCGTCGGTCGCAGGCGGGCGGCGGGGGCGGGCCGCCGCGCAGATCGTTGACGTGACCGGCAGTCCGATGGTTGTCGGAGACACAATCTTTATCGGCAACCATTCTGGCCGGACCGTAGCCTTTGACGCCGCCACCGGTGAACGCCGCTGGACCGCCGATGAAGGCGCGGTCGACACTGTCTGGCCGGCGGGCAACAGCATTTTCCTGATCAGTGACCGCAGTCAGCTGGTGCGCTTGAACGCGGCCGATGGTTCGGTCATCTGGGCGCAGGATCTGCCAAGCTTTGTCAAGGACAAGCGAGGCCGTCGCGGGCCGATCTTTGCCCATTACGGTCCGATCCTGACCGGAGGCCGTATTGTGATTGCGTCCAATGACGGGTATCTGCGCTTCTTCAATCCGGTTAACGGAGCACTGGTTCACCAGGTCGAAGTCCCCGGAGGCGCAACAACGGCGCCGGTTGTCGCCGGGCAAACGCTGTATGTCGTTTCCTCCAAGGGTGATCTACACGCTTTCCGTTGACGGCAAGATGCGCTAAAGGGCGCTTCTTGAGTCTTGAAAGTTGAGTATCATGTCGCTGACCCTCGCCATCGTGGGGCGCCCGAATGTGGGCAAATCCACCCTGTTCAACCGCCTTGTTGGCAAACGTCTGGCCCTGGTCGACGACCAGCCCGGCGTGACGCGTGACCTGCGCGAAGGCGAAGGGCGTCTGGGTGATCTGCGCTTTACAGTGATTGATACGGCGGGTCTTGAGGACGCGACGGATGACAGTCTTCAGGGTCGGATGCGCCGCTTGACGGAACGTGCTGTGGACATGGCTGATGTCTGCCTGTTCATGATCGACGCGCGCGTGGGTGTGACACCAACGGATGAGATGTTCGCCGAGATCCTGCGCAAACGGTCCAAGCACGTGATCCTTGCGGCCAACAAGGCCGAAGGCAATGCCGCGGATGCGGGTGTTCTGGAAGCTTACAATCTGGGTCTGGGTGAACCGGTCCGCTTGTCAGGCGAACACGGTGAAGGGATGACGGACCTGTATGCGCAGCTCATGCCTCTGGCGGATGCGGCAGAAGAAAAACAGGTCGAGGAAGCCCCGCAAACGGACATTGAACTGGACGAAGACGGTGAGGGCGAGACGCCGCTGATCACCGCGGCCAAGCCCTTGCAGGTTGCGGTAGTGGGGCGTCCCAACGCGGGCAAATCCACCTTGATCAACAAGATCATTGGCGAAGACCGTCTGTTGACGGGACCAGAGGCTGGCATCACGCGTGACGCAATCAGTTTGCGAATCGACTGGGCTGACCCGGATGGCGAAAGCACTCCGATGCGGATCTTTGACACCGCAGGGATGCGCAAGAAAGCAAAAGTACAGGAAAAGCTGGAAAAGCTTTCCGTGTCGGACGGTCTGCGCGCGGTGAAGTTTGCCGAGGTCGTCGTTGTATTGCTGGATGCCGCCATCCCGTTTGAACAGCAAGACCTGCGGATTGCCGATCTGGCCGAACGCGAAGGCCGGGCCGTTGTTGTCGCCGTGAACAAGTGGGATATCGAGGACAACAAGCAGGAAAAGCTGCGCGACTTGAAAGAGTCGTTTGACCGGCTGCTGCCGCAACTGCGCGGCGCGCCGCTGATCACGGTATCTGCCAAAACGGGTCGGGGATTGGAGCGTTTGCGCGCCGCGATCCTGCGCGCCCATGACGTCTGGAACCGCCGGGTGCCGACTGCCGCTCTGAACCGCTGGCTGACCGCCATGCTGGAACAACATCCGCCGCCAGCCCCACAGGGACGCCGGATCAAACTGCGCTACATGACGCAGGCCAAGACCCGACCTCCGGGGTTCGTGGTGATGTGTTCGCATCCCGACAAGATGCCAGAAAGCTATACCCGTTACCTGGTGAACGGTTTACGGCAGGATTTCGACATGCCCGGAACACCGATCCGCCTGACTCTGCGCGGGCAGGGGGACAAGAACCCATATAAAGGGCGGCGCAAGAAAAACGCGGGCGCATTGGCCAAGCATCTGAAGGGGCGCGGGTAAGCTGCGCACCGGAATCAGGGCTTTGATGACACAGGCAGACTGATTTAATCGTGCCCAAGGACGAATGCGCAGTTCGCTTCTGCGGCGTTGGCGATACCCTCTGACGTCCCATTGCCCTGTTCAATGGCCGTCGCCAGTTCGGTCGCGGCTGAACCTGTCGTGAAGATCGATGCAATTCGCGTTCGACCTCCGAAAAGACCTTTGGAAGCGTCGGCATTGTCATAGGTCAGGTCAAATGTGGAAACCAAACTGACCGCCTCGTCATCGGGTCGTTTGTTTTGATTGCGCGATATGGGCGGAACCAGCGTTGTCACGCGGCGCTGTACACCCGCGTTGACTTCGACAGGCAAGGCCTTGGCAGGATCAGAGCGTAACGCGATGTTCACGCCGCTGCGTTCCCCATAGACCAAACTGCGGTCCTGAATCGAGGTGCAGCCCGCGACCGCGCAACTCGTGCACAACTGTATTGCCGGTCACGATGGCGGCTGTGGATGAGGTGCCAAAACCGTTATACGAGCACCCCGCAAGCGCGGCGCAGATCAATGGCGCCAATGGCAATATATTTCTCGATAAAGTCAATCAATAGGCCTTAAAACACTGCTTCTTACTCTGACCGGAAGTTTCCCATGCGTCAACTCGGAGGCATGTGAATACTGTTGAAGCGTTCCGAGACACTGTGGGGCTTTGTTCTTCGGGCGCGTCCCTGTTGTCAGGGGCGTGTTTTTCGGTGCCTGTGATCGTCACGCAAGCGCGTAACTGCGCCAATATTCAGCGTTTTCGCTCTGGGGGCGTGACAGCCCCTGTTCTGCGCGCTAGCATTCAGGTGTGTGCATCTGTCAGCACATGCATTGTTTTCACGCGGTCAATCCGCGCCTGGATTTTGAACGGATTATAACAGGGCCATCGTGGGGAGCGGACTGGATGGATCTGAGGGAATACACAAGACACTATGCAGTTCAGGACAACAGATTGGCTGCACTGAGCTATTTTGGCACGTTTGCGGTGTATTTCGCATCGCTGGCTGTGGCTATCATATTCGTGGATCGCTGGTACATCATGGTCCCGGCCGGGATCGTCTTCGCCTTTTCGGCAGTGCGCCTTTATGTGCTGCAACATGATTGCGGGCACCATTCGCTGTTTGAAACGCGAATGCAGAACGAATGGGCGGGGCACGGTCTTTCCCCCTTCACCTTTGCGCCGTTCGAGGTGATGAAGCAGAACCACAATCTGCACCATGCTGGGATCGGAAACCTCGAGCATCGCGAGACCGGTGAAATACACACCATGACGTTGCGGGAATGGAATAACGCGGACTGGAAAACACGTTTGTTTTACAGGCTGTACCGAAACCCCTTTATTCTGGTGCCGGTCGGTGCCCTGTTCACATACTTCATTCGCTATCGCTGGCCCAAGAACACTGTTCGTTTCGGTGTCAAAGGCGTTTTGCTGCACAATGCCTCGATCATCGTATTTTTGGGCCTGTTGTATCTGATCGCGGGCATGACCGGTATTTGGGTCTGGTTGGTGTTTTCTTTCCTGGGCGGAATGCTGGGTGTGTTCCTTGTGTATCTGCAACACAATTTTGAAGACACCTATTGGGATCGCCGCCCTGATCTGAACCCGCAGACCGCGGCGCTTCATGGGTCTTCCGCGCTGGATTTCGGATGGTGGTTCGATACCGCCGTAGCCTGCATCACGCTGCATGACATCCACCATTTCAATGCACGTATCCCATCTTATCGGTTGCGGGCCTGCCACTATAACCTGCCGCCTGAATTCACCCCTCGCCGGATCAAGTTCCCCGAGGCAGTAGCGGCTTTGAACCTCAAGCTTTGGGATGAGGATGCGAAACGCCTCGTTCCGTTCCCGAAAAATGACCGAACCGCTGGGCTGGCGCATAGCTGATCCATTGGTTTTGGGAAGGCAAGCGCTGAACTTGCGGATGTGCATATCCAGTGTATTTGCGATGAGGCAGGGCGATGGAGAAAGGACCCTTGGATGACCGTAGTGACCAACGTTAAAGGTGTGGGAGAGGCGCTGAAAAAAGCCCTTGCAGCCAATGGCTTTAAGACCGCAGAAGCGATAGCGAAGGCGTCACCCGCAGATCTGGTCAAGGTTCCACGGGTCGGAGAGAGCCGCGCCGCCGTATTGATCGAAGCCGCAAAAGCGGCAATAGCTGCAACGCCCCCTGCCGGGAAGCCTGGCGCGCGCAAGGCGCCGGCCCGAAAGCCGGCGGTCCGTAAACCAACAGCTGCAAAACAAGCCGCCCGAAAACCAGCCGCCCGAAAAGCCACCGCGCGCAAGACCGTGGCCGCTGCGGCTGCCGAAAAACGGGCGGAAGAGGCCGCACTCAAAGCGGCGGAAGAAAAAGCGGCAGCTGAAAAGGCTGAAGCTGCGGCCAAGAAAAAGGCTAAGGCCAAGGCCAAGGCTGAAAAAGCCGCCAAGAAACGCAAAGAAATGGAAGCCGCGTTTTCCAAGGCCAAGGATAAGGTGAAAGCAAAGTCCAAGAAGGACAAAAAGCCGAAGACGGACGACAAGAAAAAAGACGCCAAGAAGGGCAAAAAAGACGCCAAGAAGGCCGAGAAAAAAAGTGACAAGAAGAAAAACCGCAAGAAGGACAAGAAAAAGGCGAAGAAATAAGTTCCTTCGCCCCGTCTTTCTTTGTGAATCGGCGCCTGGTGGTGCCGGTTGCGTTTTTCAGGCCAGTGTGCCGTCCAGTTGCAGGGTCAGTTTGCCGCCCAGATAGGGGCTCAGGACTTCGGGCAAGGTCACGGTGCCGTCCGCGTTCTGGCCGTTTTCCAGCACGGCAATCAGGCAACGCCCAACGGCCAAACCCGAACCGTTCAGCGTATGGACGTATTCCGGCTTGCCGCCACCTTCGGGGCGGAACCTTGCGTTCATGCGGCGGGCCTGGAAATCACCACAGGTCGAAACCGAGCTGATCTCGCGATAGGTGTCCTGACCGGGCAACCAGGCCTCGATATCATAGGTGCGGCGGGCGCCAAAGCCCATGTCACCGGTGCACAGGATGACGGTGCGGTAAGGAATGCCCAGCTTTTCCAGAATGCCCTCGGCGCAGCGCAGCATGCGCTTTTGTTCTTCGTCCGATTTGTCCGGATGCGTGATCGAAACCATTTCGACCTTTTCGAACTGGTGCTGCCGCAACATCCCGCGGGTGTCTTTGCCCGCGGATCCGGCCTCGGACCGGAAGCACAGGGAATGCGCGGTGTATCGGCGGGGCAGATAGCTTTCCTCGATCAAAGTGTCGTTGACGATATTGGTCAGCGACACTTCGGAGGTCGGGATCAGCCACCAGCCTTCGCGGGTCTGATAGCTGTCTTCGCCAAATTTCGGCAATTGGCCGGTGCCCTGCATCATCTCGGACAGAACCAGAACCGGGCCGTTCACCTCGGTCAGCCCGTTTTCGGTGATATGGGTATCCAGCATGAACTGCGCCAAAGCGCGATGAATACGGGCGACGCCGCCGGACAGCAGCACAAATCGCGAGCCGGATAGTTTGGCTGCGGTTTCGAAATCCATGCCTTGCTGAACGGCTTCGATCTCGAAGTGTTCCTTGGGCGCAAAATCCAGTTCACGCGGTGTGCCCCAGCGGCTGATCTCGACATTGTCGCTTTCATCCACGCCATCCGGCACGTCTTCGGCGGGCAGATTTGCGATGCGGATCAACTGATCTGTCAGCAGGGCGTCCAGATCCTTGGCCTCGGTCTGCATCCGTGCGATCTCGGCCTTTTTCTCGGCGACCAGCGCGCGCAGACGCTGAAACTCGGCTTCGTCGCCTCGAGCTTTGGCCGCGCCGACTTCCTTGGACGCTTTGTTCTGTTCGGCCTGCGCCGTTTCGGCGGCCAGAATCTTGGCGCGGCGACTTTCGTCCAGCCTGAGCAAATCTGACGACACCGGCGCGTCCCCACGGCGCGCTAGAGCGGCGTCGAAAGCGGCAGGGTTTTCGCGAATGGCGCGGATGTCGTGCATGTCTCAGATCCTTGAATGCGTGAATCACTGAAACCGCTTATGCACCATCTGTCGGGCGGGGTGTAGCACCGGTTACGACTTATCGGCCTCGTCGTGGATTTCATGCGCCAGATGTCCGTCCCATTCTTCTGTCGGGATTTTTGGTTCCGGTGGATCTGCCATGTAAGACGGCGTCATGATCTGCACTTTGTTCTCGTTGAATACGGCGACAATGTTGCGATGCAGGTCCGAGCGGATTTTTGGAATGATGCTTCCGCGGGTGGTGTAACCGTTGATCTGATAATTGATGGCGTAGTCGGCCAGCGCCGTCCACAGCACGAAAGGTTCCGGCTTGGCCTTGATCCCCTTGGTGCGGTTGGCCGCCTCGATCAGCATTGCTTCGATCTTTTCGGGCGGTTCTTCATATCCGATGCCAACCGTCGTGTGCAGCAGCAAACCACTGCCATCGGTTTTCTTCGAGAAATTCACGACGTCCGAATTCATCAATTGGGCATTCGGGATCGAAATCAGCTCGTTCTTGATGGATTTCAGATGCGTCTCCATCAGTTTGATCTGAACCACGTCGCCTATATGCTCTCCGATCTGAATGCGGTCGCCGATTGACGTGGAACGGCGATAGATCACGAACAGCCCCGCCAGCATATTGGACACGACCGAGTTGGCCCCCAGCGACAGCATGGCGCCGACCAGAATGGTCAGTCCCTGGAAGGCGGCCGAATCCGAACCGGGAATGTAGGGAACGGCAAAGACCAGCGCGATCAGGATCACGACAACCCGTGCGATGTTGAACGTCGGATTGACCCAGTGTTTTTCAAAATCGCCCATTTCGAATGAACCGGCTTCGACCGCGTCGAAGAACACGCGCATGCCCTTGATTATGTACAACGTGACCCATGCGATCAGGCTCAGCATAATCAGGTTCGGGATATAGCTGAGTATTCCCTTGAATATCAGCAGCACCGGTTCTGTCAGATAGGTCAGCAGCAGCTGCGCGAAATAGCGTGTTTCCGCAAAGGCCAGCAGAACGAAGGACAGGTAGTAGTAGAAGCCAAGAAAGAAGATGACCAACAGGACAAAGTTAAGCCCGTATCGGATCAGGGCGGCAATTGCCTCGGCCTGAACGCTTTTGGCCGTCGCCGTTTCGACGTCCTGCAAATAACGCTTTACCAGTTTCAGAGTGCGCCGCCTGATCCGACGGTGCAGCCATAGGATAACCAGCACGAAGACGACAAAGCCAATGGTCCATGCCGCAGCTTCAATCGCACCGGATACCCGCGCCTGCTCTGTACGGTTGGATCGGTAGGCAAGGATGGCTTCTTCGATGGCCTGACCATGGAGAAAGCTAAGGACGTCCAGCTCCATCTGGTCCAGTTCGGCATCGGCGACGGTCACGATGGATACGATCTCATCGTCGGCGCGAATGCGTATGCCCAGATCGGTCTCTTCAAAGGTGATGTCGACCGTGGGGCTTTCCGAGGCTTCGGCCACCTCGATAATTTTCTTCTGAACGCCTTCGGCCCGTTCCGGCGCGGGCAGGGCGCTGGAACCGCGCAAGAAGAACAACATGTCGCCGTCGACGATGACAGGTGCCTTGAAACCTTCGGTTTCTTCCGCATCGGGCTCGGTGATTTCGGCAGGTGCTTCCTGGGCCTTTAGCGGCACTGCCAAGCACAAGAACAAGGTCAGCAGAGACAGCAAAAGCGTCAACGATTGGAACAGCTTGTAACGAGTTTTCATTGTCCCCCCTGACGTCTGACTATAGCAAAACTGAAATATCTGCATAGGACATATCTGCAACGTTCAAACGGTTCTTGAGGCACCTTTGTCAGGTTGCAGCCGGTCACATGACCACCTTTGCTTGCAAACACGCATTTCAAAGCATAGGTTCCGGCCAAATTTGCGGAACGGTGCCGCAAGATCTGAATAAAGGAATATCCCATGGAAGGTGGCGCAATCGCCCAGTTTCTCCCGCTGATCCTGATCTTTGCGATCATGTATTTCCTGCTGATCCGTCCGCAGCAGAAGAAAATGAAGGAACATCAAGCCATGGTCGACGCCGTGCGTCGCGGGGATCAGGTTGTCACCCAGGGCGGGCTGATCGGCAAAGTGTCGAAGGTCAAGGAAGGCGACAACGAGATCGAAGTCGAGATCGCCGAAGGTGTAAAGGTGCGTGTGGTCAAGTCGACCATTGCTCAGGTTCTGAACAAAACCGAACCCGCGAAGTAATTCCACCTTACAATTCCTTGAAAAGGCAGGGTAATGCTGCACATTGATACCTGGAAGCGGGTTCTGATCTGGCTGGTCTGCGTGACTGGTCTGCTCATGGCCCTGCCAAACGCGTTTTACACGCGGGTTGAGCAATCAAACGACGCCAAGGCCGCGATTGAGCTGGGCGTGGACACGCCTGAAATGCAGGCCGAAGCCGGGCAATGGCCGAACTGGTTGCCCTCATCACTGGTCAATCTGGGTCTCGACCTGCGGGGCGGTGCACATCTGTTGGCCGAAGTTCAGGTGCAGGACGTCTACGAGACCCGGATGGAGGCGATGTGGCCGGAAATCCGTGACGCCCTGCGCGATGAGCGCTCGACCGTCGGGACGATCCGCCGTCAGGAATCGGCTCCCGATGAGATTCGCGTGCGCATCAGCCAACCCGAGGGCATGGCGCGGGCATTGGAAGTCGTGCGCGGTCTTGCCCGTCAGGTGCAGACCCTGACCGGTGTCGGGGCAACGGATATCGAGGCACGTGCCGAAGGCGACACGATTGTCGTTCAGTTGTCCGAGGCAGAAAAACTGGCCTCAGACGACCGCACAGTGCGTCAATCGTTGGAAATCATCCGCCGCCGGATCGACGAAGTGGGCACCCGAGAGCCCACCATTCAGCGTCAGGGTGCAGATCGTATCCTGATTCAGGTGCCAGGCATCGGCAGCGCGGGTGAGTTGAAAGAGATCATCGGCACTACGGCACAGCTGACCTTTAACCCGGTTGCCGGACGAGGCACCGACCCGGATGCCGTTGCAGGCATTGGCGAAGAAATCGTGCCGTCGATTGACGAAAGCGGTGTTTACTACACCATTGAATCCGCTCCGGTTGTTACCGGCGAGGAACTGGTGGATGCGCAGCCCGCGTTCGACCAGAACGGCCGCCCTGCGGTCAACTTCCGGTTCAACACGTCTGGTGCGCGCAAATTCGGGGATTACACCCGCGACAACATCGGAGCCCCCTTTGCCATCGTTCTGGACGACGAGGTGATATCGGCCCCCGTGATCCAAAGTCATATTCCGGGCGGTTCGGGCATTATCACCGGCAACTTTACGGTTGAGGAAAGCACCAATCTGGCCGTTCTGCTGCGAGCGGGCGCACTGCCTGCCGGTCTGGAGTTCCTCGAAGAACGCACCATCGGGCCCGAGTTGGGGCAGGACAGTATCGACGCAGGCAAAGTCGCCACCATCGTGGCTTTTGTCGCCGTGCTGGTATTCATGGCGCTCAGCTATGGTCTGTTCGGGATCTTCGCCAACATCGCGCTGATCATCAACGTGGGCCTGTTGTTCGGTCTGCTGTCCATGATCGGGGCAACCCTGACCCTGCCGGGTATCGCGGGCATCGTGTTGACAGTTGGTATGGCGGTGGACGCCAACGTGCTGATCTTTGAACGTATCCGCGAGGAACTGAAATCGGCCAAAGGTCCGGCGCGCGCAATCGAACTGGGCTATGAAAAGGCGTTGTCGGCCATTCTGGATGCGAACGTGACCACATTCATCACCGCCGTGATCCTGTTTGCCATGGGCAGTGGCCCGGTGCGCGGCTTTGCAATTACTCTGGGCCTTGGCATTCTGACCTCGGTCTTCACCGCAATCTTCGTGACGCGCCTGATGGTCGTGATGTGGTTCGAACGCCGCCGTCCGAAAACGATCGAGGTTTGACATGAGACTGAAACTCGTACCCCAGAACACCTCGTTCGATTTTTTCAAACACTGGAAGGTCTGGTTGGGCATCTCCGGCCTGATGATGGTGGTTGCTTTTACGTCGTTCCTGTTGCAGGGGCTGAATTTCGGCATCGACTTCCGAGGTGGCACCACGATCCGGACGCAAAGCGCGGTTGAGATCGATGTGGGCACATACCGAGATGCCATCGCCCCTCTGGAACTGGGTGACGTGACCATCACCGAGATTTTCGACCCAACCTTTGCGGATGACGAAAACGTCGCGATGATCCGCATTCAGGCGCAAGAAGATGCCGAGGCTGTGGAAGCGGCGACCATCACTGCCGTGGAAGAAGCGTTGCAGCAGGTTGTTCCCGACATTCAGTTCGTGTCAGTGGAATCCGTGGGGCCCAAGGTCTCGGGCGAGTTGATCCAGACCGCCGTCATCGCGGTGGCTTTGGCGATCGGCGCGGTGCTTGTGTATATCTGGCTTCGGTTCGAATGGCAGTTCGCGCTGGGGGCCGTGGCGGCGCTGGTTCACGATGTGATCCTGACCATCGGTATCTTCTCGGAACTGCAAATCCGCTTTGATCTGGCCATTATCGCGGCCCTTCTGACCATCGTCGGTTATTCGCTGAACGATACCGTGGTCGTCTTCGACCGGGTGCGTGAGAACCTGCGGAAATACAAAAAGAAAGACCTCAAAGAGGTGCTGAACATTTCGATCAACGAGACCCTCAGCCGGACCGTCATGACCTCGGTCACCACGTTGCTGGCGTTGATCTCGCTTTATGTTCTGGGCGGCGATGTGATCCGCGGCTTCGTCTTTGCGATGATCTGGGGCGTGATCGTGGGCACCTATTCATCGGTCTTCGTGGCCTCGACCATCCTGCTGTGGCTGGGGGTCAAGCGCGACTGGTCCAAGCCGTCCAACACGGCGGGCAACCAGTTTGCCAATATCGATGCCTGAGGCGTTGCAACAGGCCTTGTCCCTGCCGGGGCTGGGTTGGTTGATACTTACCATCGGAGCCGCGGGACTTGTCCGCGGCTTCACTGGTTTTGGCACCGCGATGATCTTTGTGCCGGTGGCCACTCAATTCCTGCCGATTGCCGATGTCGTCTTTCTGATGGCGGCCACCGGGATCGTATCGACCTTTGCGCTGGCGCCGCAGGCGTGGCACGAATGCGACAAGATCGAAATCAGCACTTTGGGCATTGCAGCGACATTGACCGTGCCACTGGGGCTTTGGGTCATGGCACAGGCCGACACGGTCGTTCTGCGCTGGATCGCTTGCGGCATCACCGGCGTGACCCTGTTGGCGATCGTCACTGGCTGGCGCTGGCAGGGACGACTGGGTGTGCCCGGACGGCTGGCCATCGGAGGCAGCGCGGGCGTGATCGGCGGCATGACCGGACTGACCGGCCCGGTCGTTATCGTATTCTATCTGGCCAGTTCTTCAGATGTGCGCAAGATTCGCGCCAACACGATCATCTTCCTGGCGTTGCTGGATGTGGCCATCGTTTTCAGTATCCTGATCGGAGGCGCTGCGGATCTGTCGATCCTGTGGATTGTCCTGCTGCTGGGTGCGCCCTATCTGACCACCACACTGATCGGCAAGGCTCTGTTCGATCCAAAGCTCGAACGGATCTATCGCGCTGCGGCTTATTCGGTCATTCTGATAGCCGTCGTGTCCGGTTTGCCGATCCTGGATTGAAGGAGGGAAGAAATGCGCCTGAACCAGGTTACGTTTTCAGATGCCAAGCCGGTTGATGGCTATGGCCCCGGTTTTTTCCGCATCGGCGGTGATGTGTTCGAAGGCGCCGTTCTGACCGGTCCCGCAGGACCTGCCACCTGGGGCGGCTATGAAGATTCGCAGCCACTTCTGGAACTGGCCGATGCAATTGACGTTCTGCTTGTCGGTACCGGCAAAGACATGGTTCACATTCCCCAATCTTTGCGCAGCCGGCTGGAAAGTGCCGGAGTCGGCGTCGAAATCATGAATTCTCCGGCTGCTTGCCGCACTTACAATGTCTTGCTCTCTGAAGGTCGCCGCATAGCGCTTGCTCTGATCCCGGTCTGACGGGACCCCTTCATCTGGCTGAAAATATCCCGGGGTGTGTGAGGGGCTGGCCCCTCACTCGGACCTCTCTGCTCAAAGCTCCCGTAACCGAACTGCGGCAAATCCCACCTTTTGCCTCTGATGACATTCCGATAAGCGGGTCTCATGACTCTGATAGTAACCGACCTGTCGATCACCCGTGGTGGCATTCCCGTCCTGGAGCATCTCAGCTTTCAGCTGCCTCCGGGCAAAGCGCTGATTCTGCGTGGGCCGAACGGGATCGGCAAAACAACCCTTCTGCGCACATTGGCCGGGTTGCAGCCGCCGCTGGAAGGTCAGATCCAGGGCGCGGAAGACCAGATCGCATATGCGTCCCATTCGGACGGGCTGAAACCGACGCTGACTGTATCCGAGAACCTGACGTTCTGGGCTTCTGTCTTTGGCACCAACGGCATCCAGACGGCGCTGGACGCGTTCCAGTTGAACGAGCTGGCGGACCGCCATGCGGGGAACCTGTCGGCTGGTCAGAAACGGCGGCTGGGGCTAGCGCGAATGCTGGTCACCGGGCGGCCGATCTGGATGCTGGACGAACCGACCGTTTCGCTGGACAGAAATGCGGTGCAAATGTTCGCCGATGCAGTCCGCGCGCATCTGGGGCAGGGCGGGTCAGCCCTGATCGCGACCCATATCGACCTTGGCCTGGATGGCGAGGTTCTGGACGTCGGCCCGAACAAGGCCAAACCCAAACCCATTGACGATTTCGACGGAGGCTTCCTGTGATCGCCCTTCTGCTGCGCGACCTGAAACTGGCCTTCCGTGCAGGCGGAGGGTTCGGATTGGGATTGGCCTTTTTCCTGATCGTGACCGTGATGGTGCCGTTTGCAGTGGGGCCACAATCCTCGCTGCTGTCCACCATTGCACCCGGAGTGCTCTGGCTGGGGGCGTTGCTGGCGTGTCTGTTGTCTCTCGACCGTCTTCTGGCGCTGGATTGGGAGGACGGATCGCTGGACCTGCTGGCCACGGCGCCGCTGCCACTGGAATCAGTTGTGACCATCAAGGCGCTGGCCCACTGGCTGACCACAGGCCTGCCTTTGGTTCTGGCCGCGCCCTTTCTGGGGGTTTTGCTGAACCTGCCTGCACCGGGCTTCTTCTGGCTTGTAATCTCGCTGCTGATCGGAACCCCGGCCATGAGCGTGATCGGCACATTCGGCGCTGCCCTGACCGTCGGCCTCAAGCGTGGCGGGCTGCTGTTGTCGCTCTTGGTGCTGCCGCTTTACGTCCCCACCCTGATTTTCGGGGCCGAAGTCGCCCGGCGTGGGGCAACGGGGATGGACGTGCAGACGCCGTTGTTGATGCTGGCGGGGATCACGGCTGCGACGATAGCATTGTTGCCCTTTGCCAGCGCGGCTGTGTTACGTATCAATCTGCGGTGAACCGTCCCAACTTTGACTGATGTCAATTGAGAAAACCCCCAACTCGGACTAGATAGGGCCCATGTCGATAGCAGCCAAAGCCAATGCCCTCTGGGAATACGCCAACCCGCGCAAGTTTCTTGCAACCAGTGAACGTGTCCTGCCGTTTTTCTGGATCGTCTCGATCATCTGCATCGTCGTCGGGCTGGTCTGGGGGTTCTTCTTCACGCCGGACGACTACAAGCAAGGGTCGACGGTCAAGATCATCTATCTGCACGTCCCGGCGGCGCTGATGGCGATCAATTGCTGGCTGATGATGCTGGCGACTTCTCTGGTCTGGTTGGTGCGGCGTCACCATGTCAGCGCGCTGGCGGCGCGGGCGGCTGCACCGATCGGGATCGTGATGACCCTGATTGCGTTGCTGACAGGGGCGATCTGGGGACAGCCCATGTGGGGCACCTGGTGGGCGTGGGATCCGCGTCTGACGTCGTTTCTGATCCTGTTCCTGTTCTATCTTGGCTATGTCGCGTTGTGGGAAGCCATCGAGGATCCGGACACCGCGGCGGACCTGACCTCGGTTCTGTGTCTGGTCGGATCCGTATTCGCGCTGCTCAGCCGATATGCGGTCAACTTCTGGAACCAAGGCCTGCATCAGGGCGCATCGGTCATGCGGGCGGCTGCCGTGACCGGAGCCGATACGGAAGAGAAAGTCAGCAATATCTACTTCTATCCGCTGTTGCTGTGCATCATCGGATTTGTTCTGCTGTTCATTGCTTTGGTGCTGTACCGCACCGGGACTGAAATCCGCGCGCGTCGCATCAAGGCGTTGCAGGCGCGGGAAAGGGTGGGCGGATGATCCCCGATCTTGGAAAATACGCTGACGCGGTTTTGTCGTCTTATGCCGTGTCCATCGTGCTGCTTGTGGCATTGATCGTGTACAGCGTGATGCGAGGGCGCAAGATACGCACTGAGATGGAAAAAATCGAACAAAGGATTTCGCGCAATGGCTAAGATATCGCCCCTGATGATCGCGCCGCCTTTGATTTTTGGCGCTTTCGCCGTGTTGGCCGGGATCGGTATGTTCCGGGAAGACCCCAACGCGTTGCCCTCTGCCCGCGAAGGCCAACCGGCTCCGCCCGTGGTTCTGACCGAGTTCCCGGAAAAGAAGCTGTTTGATGATGCCACGCTGCGGGATGGAGAAGTCAAACTGGTCAACTACTGGGCCAGCTGGTGCGCGCCGTGCCGTGCCGAGCATCCCAATCTGGAAGCGCTGGCCGCCGAAGGCATCCCGGTCTATGGCATCAACTACAAAGACCAGTTGGGCAACGCCCAAGCGTTCTTGACCGAGCTGGGTGACCCCTACGCCGCGATTGGACGAGATGAGAAGGGCCGCATGGCATTGGATTGGGGTCTTTACGGCGTACCCGAAACCTATGTGGTTGATGGCGACGGCACAATCATTCTGCGCTTTGCCGGCCCGATTACGCAGCGCGTGATTGAAAACACTCTGCGTCCGGCGTTGGAAAAGGCTGCGGGCGGTTGAGCAATTTGGAAAACGAGGTTTAAGCCACCTTACAAGCGATACCCTCCGGTCACGCGCAGAACCTCTCCGGTTACGAACCCCGCCGCGTCCGAGGCCAGAAACCGAACGACCTTGGCGATGTCTTCGGGTGTTCCGATCCGGCCCAGCGCCGTTTCGTTGACGAAAAGCGATGTCAGATCGTCAGGACGGGGGGCTTCGGGGATGTTGATGGCGCCCGGCGCAACCGCGTTGACACGGATGCCTTCGGGGCCGAGCTCTTTCGCCATGGCCTGTGTCCAGAGGTTCAAAGCGGCCTTGCTTGCCCCATAGGTCACTGCGTCGCGCGGTGGCAATGTCGCGTTCATCGATGAGATGCTGACGATCGAAGCGCCGCGGTTCAGATGCGGCAATGCCGCAGCCAGCAACGCGGCCGGGGCCAGCAGATTGAGGTCAAGAATGGCGCGATGGTCTTCAACCCTGAACGCTTGTTTCGGAGTGGCGCGAACAAGACCCGCGTTGTTCACGATCACGTCCAGTCGTCCGAAGTGATCGATGACCTTTTCGACGACCCGGGTGGGTTGGTTGTCTTCGGTCAGGTCCGATTGAATTGCCAGAACGTCGCCTTTCAGCACTTCAGAATCGGGCTGGCTGGCCAACCAGGTGAAGGCAACATGGTGATCTCGGCTCAGGTCTTCGACTATTGCCCGCCCGATCCCACGGGCACCACCGGTTATCAGTGCAACTTTTTCCATGAACTCAGATGACCGGCAAAGCGCCCAGGATTCAACGTTGTTTTTTGCGCTGTCGAATTGCTGTCACTTGCGCAGCAATATCCAGAGCATTGCCGCGATGAACGCGAAAGTGACAAGGTTCATCAGAGTGTCCGTGAGATCACCGATCAGCATTGCGTTGCCCCTCCTCTCTGAGCCCGCGGAACAAGCACACCATCAGCAGGACTGAAATGAAGACAAAGGGCAATGCGCCAAGCGAGATGAGGATCTTCACCGAGTCCACGGATCCCGAAAGGATCATCGCGACACTCAGCAGCCCAAGCAATCCTCCCCAGATCAGCCGGACGCGCGGCGGGGGATTCTCGTCCCCGCCCGTCGAGAAGGTGCCCAGAACAAATGCCGCACTTACGACGCTGGTCACGATGAACAGAAAGGCGGCCAGTACCGTTGCAAGCGTGGTGATCACGGACAGTGGAAGTCGGTCGAGCAGGGCGAAGGTCACGCGCTCGATGTTTGTCTGCGTATAGGCCAGCAGTTCGCCAGCACCATTGAGCGCCTCGAACAGGCCAATGCCACCAAATGCACCGAACCAGAGGATTGAAAACAGCGTGGGGGCGAACAGGACTCCGATCACGAATTCCCGTATCGTGCGACCGCGAGAGATGCGGGCGACAAAGACGCCCACGAATGGGCCCCAGGCGATCCACCAGACCATGTAGGTAAGGGTCCAGTCGCTGAACCATCTGGTGACGTCATCGCCGAAGAACGTAAAGGTCTGAAAGCCCCTGGGAATGACATTGGTGACATAGTCCCCGAACCCCTGAACGATGGTATTCAGAAGGTATTCGGTGGGGCCAAGGACCACGGTGTAGGCAACAAGGCCGATTGCGATCAGCATGGCGGCATTGGACAGGCGCGCCATGCCCTGACCCAGATCGATCAGGAGTGCCGGGATATAGGCCGCAACCATTGCCAGAAACACGGCGCCAATCAGAAGGGCGCCGACGGTTTCCCGTCCGCCGAGAACGGCGATGCCGTCTGCCACCTGAAATACGCCCATGGCCATGGAACCGCCGACACCAATGGCAATGGCGATGATCGCCATGAAATCCGAAAGCCAGCCGACACGTTCAGCCCAGCGTTCGCCGGGAAACAGGCTTTTGATCGGCGCGCTGACCATCATTCCGGTGCCGCGCCGAAAACTGAAAAAGGCGATGGAAAGCGCGGTTGAACCGTAAATGGCCCAAGCGTGTAAGCCCCAGTGAAAGTTCGTCGCCAGCATGGCCTGCTGCGCCGCGATGAAATCCGGTGCCATGCCGTTGATAAAATTGAAATGGGTCAACGGTTCTGCCACTGCCCAAAACAGAAGACCGACGCCCATACCGGCGGAAAACAACATCGAAATCCATGTAGCCGTGGAAAACTCTGGTTCCTCGTCATCCCGACCAAGGCGAATATTGCCATAGGGTGAAAACGCCAGGAACAGGCATCCGATCAACATGCCCGAAGCGGCGAGCATCACGAACCAGCCGCGGCTGTGGAAGGTCTGTCGGACGATGCCACTGGCCCAGGTCACCAGGCTTTGAATGTCCACGACACCCCATATCCCGATCACTGCAATTACGCTGAGCGAACACACCAGCAGGGCGTTGGGCTTCTTCATGGCGATTGGTTTTCCGTTGATGACGTTACCCAACAGTTTCAGGTTTTCGAATAAATGACCAGAATACAAAAAAAACCCCCGGCAGATGGCCGGGGGTTTGAATTGAGCGCTGTGCTATCGGTTACGATGCCTTCGCAAGATTGCGCAGGACGTAATGCAACACGCCACCGTTTTCGATGTATTCAATCTCGGGCGCGGTATCGATACGGCATTTCAGGGTGATGGTCTTTTCGGTTCCATCGCCATAAACGATGGTGCAGGGGACTTCCTGTAGCGGCTCGATTGTATCCAGCCCGTGTATCGAAACGGTTTCATCCCCTTTCAACCCCAGGGTTTTGCGGTTGTCGCCTCCTGTGAACTCGAACGGAATGACACCCATACCAACAAGGTTCGAACGGTGGATACGCTCAAAGCTCTCGGCGATGACGGCCTTGACGCCCAGCAGAGCCGTGCCCTTGGCCGCCCAGTCGCGGCTTGAGCCCGCGCCATATTGCTCACCACCGAAGACAACCAGCGGGGTGCCATTCGCCTGATAGGCCATCGAGGCGTCATAGATTGACATCTGTTCGCCGTCCGGACCCTTGGTGTAACCGCCTTCGACGCCGTCCAGCATCTCGTTCTTGATGCGGATGTTGGCGAAAGTGCCGCGCATCATCACCTCGTGGTTGCCGCGGCGTGAACCATATGAATTGAATTCACGCGGCTGAACCTGACGTTCGATCAGGTACTGGCCTGCGGGCGAGGTCGTCGCAAAAGACCCCGCAGGTGAGATATGGTCGGTCGTGACCATGTCGCCCAGAATGGCCAGAACCTTGGCACCTTCGATGTTGGAAATCGTGCCCGGTTCGGGGCTCATATCCTGGAAGTAAGGCGGGTTCTGGATATAGGTCGATGTTGGCGGCCAGTCATAGGTTTCCGCGTCGGTGGTTTCGACCGACTGCCATTTTTCGTCACCTTTGAAGACGTCGGCGTATTTCGACTGGAACGCTTCGCGTGTCACCGTCCGTTCGACCAATTCCGCGACCTCCTGCTGGGTTGGCCAGAGGTCTTTCATATAGACGTCATTGCCGTCCTTGTCCTTGCCGATCGGCTCGGATGTCAGGTCGATATCCATGGTGCCTGCCAGCGCGTACACGACGACCAAAGGCGGCGAAGCCAGATAGTTGGCGCGCACGTCGGGCGAGATGCGGCCTTCGAAGTTGCGGTTGCCGGACAAGACCGAGGTGGCGACCAGATCGCCTTCCGCAATGGCCTCCGAGATTTCTTTCTGGATTGGCCCCGAGTTGCCGATACACGTGGTGCAGCCGTATCCGACGAGGTTGAAGCCGATCTTGTCCAGATCCTCCTGAAGGCCTGCGGCCTCGAGGTAAGCGGATACAACCTGCGACCCCGGTGCCAGCGAGGTCTTGACCCAAGGTTTGCGGTCCAGCCCCAGCGCGGCTGCCTTGCGCGCCACGAGGCCCGCTCCGATCATCACGTAAGGGTTCGACGTGTTGGTGCAGGACGTGATCGAGGCGATCACGACCTTACCCGATTCCATGCCGTAGTTTTCGCCTTTGACCTCAACCTGTTTGCCCATCGGGCGCTTGAAGGTCTCGGCCATTTCCCTGGTGAAGGCGGCCTTGGCGTCGGTCAGCGCAACATAATCCTGCGGGCGTTTGGGCCCCGAGATCGCCGGAACAATCGTGCCCATATCCAGCGACAGGGTGTCGGTGTAGATCGGCGCATAGTTTTCATCGCGCCAGAAACCGTTTTCCTTGGCGTAGGCTTCTACCAGAGCGACACGATCTTCGTCGCGCCCTGTGTTGCGCATGTAACGCAGCGTTTCACCGTCAATCGGGAAAAAGCCGCATGTCGCGCCGTATTCCGGGGCCATATTGGCGATGGTCGCACGGTCGGCCAGCGGCAGACGATCCAGGCCTTCGCCGTAGAATTCGACGAACTTGCCGACAACGCCTTTTTCGCGCAGCATTTCCACGACCTTCAGAACCAGGTCGGTGCCGGTGGTGCCTTCGACCAGATCACCGGTCAGCTCAAAGCCCACGACCTCGGGGATCAGCATCGAGATCGGTTGACCCAGCATCGCGGCCTCGGCCTCGATCCCGCCGACACCCCAGCCCAGCACGGCCATGCCGTTGACCATGGTGGTGTGGCTGTCGGTGCCGACCAGCGTGTCGGGATAGGCGACTTCTTCACCGTTCTGGTCGGTGTCGGTCCAGACGGTCTGGGCCAGATATTCAAGGTTCACCTGGTGGCAGATACCTGTGCCGGGGGGAACAACGCGGAAGTTGTTGAATGCACCCTGACCCCATTTCAGGAACTGATACCGTTCCATGTTGCGTTCATATTCACGGTCCACATTCATCTGGAACGCACGCGGATTGCCGAATTCGTCGATCATGACCGAATGGTCGATGACCAGATCGACCGGGTTCAGCGGGTTGATCTTTTGCGCGTCGCCGCCCAGCGCCTTGATGCCGTCCCGCATCGCGGCTAGATCCACCACGGCGGGAACGCCGGTGAAATCCTGCATCAGTACACGGGCAGGGCGGTAGGCGATTTCACGGGGGTTTTTGCCACCGTTCGCGCCCCATTCGGCAAAAGCCTTGATGTCATCGACCGAGACCGAGAACCCGTCATCCTCGAACCGCAACATGTTTTCCAGCACTACCTTGAGTGCGGCAGGCAGTTTGGAGAAATCGCCCAGGCCCGCCTCTTGCGCGGCGGGGATGGAATAATAGGAAATGGATTTACCATTCACGCTCAGACTGCGGCGCGTTTTGGCGGTATCCTGTCCGACTTTGATGGGCATCTGTGGCCTCCCTCTCAAATGACTTGGATATTAGGATTTGCTGAGTGTTATCTGCATCACCAAGCCCCCGTGTTCAAGGTCCAACAGGCGTTGAGAGGTAAATTTGTATACTATTGTACACTTTTTCCCTTGGAGCGTGTGTCAATGTCTCAAGAAACCTTGATTGGTCGTTGAGTGGCAAAGCAGCTATCCCTGAGATCCAACCGCTCAACCCGAGAGTTCTCATGTTCAGATCCATTGCCTTGACCACCGTGTTTTCCAGCCTTGTGGCGGCAAAGGTCGCAGCCGGGGAAGACCCGGTTGTGGTCGAGCTGTTCACGTCTCAGGGGTGTTCATCCTGCCCGCCGGCGGATCGGATCATGCATGATCTGGCCAAGCGCGACGACGTCATAGGGCTGGCTCTGCATGTCGATTACTGGGACTATATCGGGTGGAAGGACGAGTACGCAGACCCCGATCATACGCTTCGGCAGCGGGCTTATGCGCGCGAGGGGCGGCGTTCCATGATCTACACCCCGCAGATGGTGATCAACGGGCAGCACGACATCGTCGGGGCGCAAGCCCGGGAGCTTGATCGATTGATCGAAGCACATCTGAAAGCAGCGCCCGAAGCGCTGGTGACGGCCGTGCGCTCGGCCGATGAGGTGACAGTGGATGTGACGCCCGTCGAGTTGCCGAAAGGCGATACCTATGACGTGCATGTGGTTCAGTATTCTCCCATGCGGCACGCTTCGATCCGCCGTGGAGAACTGGCCGGGCACGAACTGGACTATGCCAATGTCGTTGAGGCCTGGCAGATTGCAGGGCAATGGGATGGAACTGCGCCGCAAACATTTACGGTTCAGCTTGGTTCAGATTTGCCGGCTGTCGTTCTGATTCAAAGGGCCGGGGAAGGGCCGATTATTGCCGCCACCCGGGTCAGGTGATCAGGGCATCTCTTCCGGTTTGATGCCCAACCCGTTCCAGTGTTTCCAGCGGCGGTGAATCCAGAACCATTGCCCCATATGCTGCCGCACCATCTTTTCCAGATCGTCATTGGTGAACTGGGTCATGGTTTTTGGGTCGGTGTGCGGAACCGGTTCGTGCAGAACGATCTCAAAATCGAGACCGTTGGGCTGACGCACCGCGTAACACGGTATCAGCTCGGCTTTGTATTTGATGGCCAGCTCGGCGTTCAGCACGGATGTCACCGCGGGTTTGCCGAAGAACATCAGTTCCTCACCGCCCATTGCGTGAAGATCGGAAACGATGGCAATGATCCCGCCCTTTTTCAACGAGCGTACCATCTCGACCATACCACGCCGCCCCTGTTCGAACATCGGAGCCCCTGTCTTGTAGAAGGCCTCGACATAAGCGTCGTTGAAATACGGGTTGGCCATCCGCCGATACAGGCAGCCGATGGGCTGACCGCTGTAGGTTTGCAAGGCGATGCGGGCTGCCAGGTAGTGACCGAAATGCGCCGTAATCATCATGATCGGACGTCCCTCGGCAACAGCCGTGTCAAACGCAGCAATGCCTGGGCCTGAAATCTTGGCTTTGCTCTGGCGTTCGATGAAATCTTCCGGAGAAAAATGCTCCATGATTGCACGACCGGCATTGTCCGGCACATCGCGGCAGATCTGCCTGACTTCGGCTTCAGGCAAGTCCGGGCAAGTCAGCTTCAGATTCCGACGGACACGTTTGCGAAACCCGACAACAGGTGCCAGAGACCGCACGATGGCCCCCATTGTTGGAATACGCCGCTCATAGGGAAGCATGCGCATAACGCGGATGACCCCCTGAAGAAACAGGTTGGCGACATAGTATTTCCCAAGCTCAAACCGGCTGAGCTCCGACTTTTCAACGGGCATGGAGGTGTCTCACCGCGTGTTGCGAATTGCTGAGAATGACATACAGCCCGATGCCTGCAAGCTCAAGCGCCCAGACGGGCGGAAAACCTGAGCCCGCAGCAGGTGGCCGGACAGCGCAAAACTCCTGGTTTCACGTATCAGGCCGTATCTTCCTCATCATCTTTTTCGATCAGAGTAATTGAACCGGCGTCGACCAGAGTGCGAATGGCGGCCACGACCTGTGTCATGGCGTCTTCGGCTTCCGATTGTTTGACGCGCCCACGTTCGGCCATTTCCTCGCGCAGATTGTCGGCCATGCGGGACGAAATGTTTGACAGAATGAATTCAACGGATGCCTTGTCATCATCCGCGGCGGCCCCTGCCAGTGCGGTGACAAGAACCGGCTGTTCCACTTCACGCAGGATGGCGGGAGCATCGCGGGCCGCGATACGGCTTGGGATATGGGCAAAGGTGAAGATCGACTGGCGTACCAGATCCGCAAATTCGGCGTCGTCCTCGTCCAATGCGTTCAACAAGTCGTCGCGTGTTGCGGCCGCCGACTGGTTCAGGATCGCGCCGACTCGTGCGTCGGGGCCATTGTCGAAAGCCTGAGCAGGCCGCCGATCCAGTTGCGCGGCCAGCGACCAGCCAATACGTTCAACCGCTTCGGGGGTGACATTTGTTGTTTTCGAGATGGCATAGGTAATGCGCCGCGCAACCGGGCCCGGCATATGGGCCAGCATCTGTGCTGCCTGCGCGGTATCCATCTTTGAAAGCATGACGGCCGCCACCTCGGTGCTTTCCGCCTGAGCCATTTTGGCAAGATCCTCAACGGGTACGTCACGCAGGCGTTGCCATGGATCGCCGATCTGGCGCACCCCGGCAAGCTTGCGCAGGCGCGCGGCTGTCGATGGTGCGATCTTTCCGTTCACCGCATCCAATGCACCTGCAAGCCCATGCGGAAATGCCAGCCCGATGTTGTCCAGAGCTTCGCTGAATTCCCGGGCCACCGCGCCCAGAGTTGCCCGATCCACAAGGCCCATTTGCCCAAGCTGATGGGTCAATGTCTCTTGCAGGTCGTCGGGCAATTCCTCAAGTGGAATATCGGCGCCTTCGTTCAACAGAAGGCGCACGACAACGGCCGCTTTTTGCCGGCCGGTCAATGTTCGCGGAACAACTTGCGGCGCGCCGTCATCCCCCGCGGCAAGCGGCGCTGACCCCCCATTTGCCATTTGTATCAAAGCGTTTGTGTCCTGCATCTGCCCGTAGTGCCAAGTTTTCCGAACCACGGGCAGAATAACGAGAGTCGGGTTAAATAACCCTGAAGCTCAGTAGCTGTAGGTCAGCCCCGTCCGGATGGCCTCGCGCAGGGACGTCTCGGCCCAGGTCCCTTCGCCGCCGCGGGCTTTGATCTCGCGCCATTGCGCGATTGCCAGATCGGTTTTGCCTTCGGCTACAAAGCCTTGCGCCATGTAGCTGCGCGCCAGAAGATTGTCGGGATTGGCGTTGATGGCATTCTGGTAAAAGACGTTCGCCAACTCCAGCTCGCCCATCTTGCGGTAGGTAAAGCCCCAATAGGTCTGCACGCGGTCATCGTCCTGATCCATGATCCGCAGGATATCCTGAGCGTGCCCGTATTGCCCGTCATAGGCCAGTTCGCGGACGGCGTCGTATAGCTGATCTTCCGACAGGTTGGTCTTGTTGGGTTTGACGCACCGGCCTCTGGCTTCGTCATAGACCCGACCGAACAAACATTTCTTGGTCGTATTCGTCGGTTTCGGCGGGCTGCTGCTGTCGCCGCCTGCGGCGTGGACCGCCGGGGCAAAGGCGAAGGCCTGCAAAGCGAGGGCTGAAGCTAACAAAAGGCGCATATTCTTACTCCGTTCTCGGGGCTGTTCTCAAAATCATAGTGCGATCTACAAAAAAGCTAACAGTGGAACGGTTGCTTTTATTCACAAGTCGGACAGAAATTCGTCAGCTGTTGACCGATTTCGTGCAGCTTTGCGTTTCAGTGTCCCAGGCTGTGCCCGGTGCGCAGGATTGCGTTTGTTTGGAATGAGCGCTGCATGCAAGGCCGGCAGACGCCGCGCAAACAAGTGCAAGTGAGCAAAGAACGGTACGGATCATGGTGCCTCTCTCCAATAGTTCATCCACAGAATAGCCGATTTCGGGCGGTCTGGCAAAAACAAGGCCCGGCCTGCGAATTGCGGGCCGGGCCGTGCGAACGGGATGTCGACTCGCAGCTTATTCGCCGAATACCCGGGCGAAGATCGTATCCACGTGTTTGGTGTGATAGCCGAGGTCGAATTTCTCTTCGATTTCCTCGGGGCTGAGCGCGGCAGTCACGTCGGCGTCCGCCAGCAGTTCCTCTTTGAAATCGGTGCGGTGTTCCCAAACCTTCAGCGCGTTGCGCTGGACCATGGCATAGGCGTCCTCACGGCTGACCCCTGCCTGGGTCAAGGCCAGCAGAACGCGCTGGCTCATGACAAGGCCCGGGAATTTGTTCATGTTTTCCAACATGTTTTCGGGGAAGATCAGCATCTTGTCGATCACGCCAGTCAGACGGGCCAGCGCAAAATCCAGAGTGATCGTGGCATCCGGACCGATCATGCGTTCGACCGAGGAATGCGAGATATCGCGCTCGTGCCAGAGGGCGACATTCTCCATTGCCGGGATCACAGCTGCGCGCACCATGCGCGCCAGCCCGGTCAGGTTCTCGGTCAGCACGGGGTTTTTCTTGTGCGGCATGGCGGACGAGCCTTTCTGGCCCATCGAGAAGAATTCTGCGCCCTCCAAAACCTCGGTCCGCTGCATGTGACGGATTTCGATGGCGATGTTTTCGATGCTGCTGGCGATGACGCCCAGCGTCGCAAAGAAGGCCGCATGGCGGTCACGCGGGATCACCTGGGTGCTGATCGGTTCGGGCACAAGGCCCATTTTGTCACAGACATGTTCCTCGACGGCGGGATCGATATTGGCAAATGTACCGACGGCACCGCTGATCGCGCCAGTTGCGATTTCCGAACGGGCGTCGCGCATGCGGGACAGGTTGCGGTCCATCTCGGCATAGAACCGGGCAAAGGTCAGGCCCATTGTCGTGGGCTCTGCGTGGATGCCGTGGCTGCGGCCGATGCGCACCGTGTCCTTGTGTTCAAACGCGCGGCGCTTGAGTGCAGCCAGAAGCCCTTCGAGATCGGCGATCAAGAGGTCGGCCGCGCGCGTCAGCTGGACGTTGAAACAGGTGTCCAACACGTCCGAGCTGGTCATGCCCTGGTGCACGAACCGGGCCTCTTCACTGCCAACATGTTCAGCGAGATGGGTCAGGAAGGCGATGACGTCATGTTTGGTGACGGCTTCGATCTCGTCGATGCGGGCGACGTCGAATTCCACATCCTTGGCTTTCCAGACGGCTTCTGCATTCTCGCGCGGGATCACGCCCAGATCGGCCATGGCATCGCAGGCATGCGCCTCGATTTCGTACCAGATGCGAAACTTGGTTTCGGGCGACCAGATGGCAACCATGTCAGGGCGGGAATAACGGGGAATCATTGGCGGCAGCACCTTTATGTGATTGGGATGAGGCGTTGGCGCGGGGTTTAGCCGCCCGTGAGCAAGGGAACAAGATGTGAGAGCAGGTATGAGACGGTTTGCCCTGATTTTCGCCCTTTGGCCGGGTGTTTTGGTGGCAGGAGACTTCCAGAAACTGTCCGGAGAGGAAATCCTGACGGCCTTGGCGGGCAAGAAGCTGGAATACGGTGCGGGTGTTTGGCAGGCTTTCGAAGCCAGCATGACCACGCAGTACTTCTCGGGCGGGCCCAGTGTCGGGCGCTGGGCGGTGAGAGGTGATCAATACTGCTCGACATGGCCACCTGCCGATTTGTGGGCTTGCTACGACGTCTGGCGAAATGGGGAAACGATCCGTTTCGTTGATGATGCAGGCGGCCAGACCGTCGGGGTTTACGCAAAATAGATTTCATGCGTTTGTCTGCAAGTTAGGGTGCGATGCTTGCAGAAGTCGGACAACATGTGTGGTAAACGGCAATACCTGATCGCGGTTTTCCTGGGTCTTTGCAACGCAGTGCTGGACAAGTCGCTCTTTCAGGGGTCAAGCTGAGGGCGAAGAAATTATCAGGTTATTGAGATATGCGTTTCTTATCAGCTCCGATTTTTGCCGCTTGCGCCGCTGTCTGGCTGGGTGGGGCAGGATCAGCATTTGCCGACACTCCGGTGACATATACCGAGGATGGTCGCGCGCTGTTTCGGTTCGACGTGCCCGATTTCTGGGTGCTGCGCACCGGCGGCCCGCGTGAGATCGAAGACACCGGGTCGGATGATCCGCGTGCGGTGGCTCGGGTCATGGGGCTGCGTCCGGTAACGGACGATATGGTCTGGATGGGCTTTGTTTCGCCTGCCGGAGTTGCAACCATCCAGGATGGTGTCCGGTACTTGCAGGATATCGACAAGTTTCTGGTCAAAGACCCGACCATCACCAGCACCAGCGACACCCGCATCGGAGGGTTGCCTGCCCGGGTCTATCGCGGGACCGGGCGCAGGGATGGCAAGGGAGTGAGCTTTACGGCCATCGTCATTGACTTGCCGCGCAATCGTGTCGCCATAGCCGTTGCCATTTTGCGAGACGGGGCAAACCCGGATTATGCAGACGATCTGAATGCCGTATTCGCGTCGTTCCAGTCGCTTCTGTGAGGTGGGGTAAGATGAGCTTTAGACTGATCAAACGGATTTCACTCGCATTGGGTCTGGGGGCTGCGACTTTGACGCTGTCGGCCTGTGACGGTGTAACGGTTGGCGTCGGATATGGGTATGACCCGTTCTATGACTCGATGCTGTGGAACGACTACTATCACGACGTTGATGTGGATGTTGATATCAACCGCCCGGAGCGCCCAAATCGACCTGATCGACCGGTGCGTCCCGAGCGCCCGAATCCACCGGTTGCCAAACCTCCTGCGCGGCCGCGGCCCCCGGTGGCCCGGCCACCTGCCGCGCGGCCACCAATCCATCGCCCGGCACCACGCCGCAGATAATCAAAAGGCCGCCTGTCGGGCGGCCTTTTCTCAGGAAAGAAGTTCGGTCGTGATATGCGCCGAGCCTTCAAGTGTCCGGTGAACCGGGCATTTGTCCGCGATTTCCAGCAGACGTTGTTTTTGTTCCTGATCAAGCGGGCCACTCAGACGGATCTTGCGGCGGAACTGATCCACTTTGCCCTCATTTGCCAAACCGGCATCCTGAGCATGAACTTTGTCATGGCAGACATCGACGCTGACACTGGTCAGCGGCCATTTTTTGCGGCGCGCATACATCCTTATCGTCATGGACGTGCAGGCGCCGAGACCGGATGAGACAAAGCCATAAGGCGACATGCCCTTATCCGTGCCGCCATAAGAGGCAGGCTCATCTGCAACTGCATGATGGTGCGGACCTGCCTGAATATCCTGCATGAAGCCATTCGGATCAGCCTCGGTCACGCGAACGACACCTTCCGGCGCACCCGGAGGTGGCGCGGGTGGGCAAAGTTTCAGATAGCGCGAGACCCAAGCCGAGATGACATCCGCGGCATATTCAGCATCCGAGGCTCGTGTGATCAGGTGATCGGCATCGTCGAGGGTGACGAAGCTTTTCGGGTGTTTTGCTGCCAGAAAGATGGCGCTCGCGTTGTCGATACTGACCGTTTCGTCCCGAGGGGCGTGCAGGATCAGCAGAGCGGCTTTGAGATCAGCGATCGCGGCCGACAGGGCCGTTTCAGCAATGTCATCCACGAATGCCTTGCCAATTCGAAACGGGCGTCCGCCCAAGGTGACCTCGGCGCTACCGTCCTGTTCAATCTGGGGCAGGGCATCTTCGAAATGATGGGACACATGAGAGGGATCGGCCGGTGCGCCCAAGGTAACCACCGCCCTGACCGTCGGAATTCCCGCACGCGCCCGCAAAACCGCTGCGCCGCCAAGCGAGTGACCGATCAACAGGGCAGGGGCCATGTTTCGCCCGGCCAGATAGTGCGCGGCCGAGATCAGATCCTCGACATTCGACGTGAAGGTGGTATTGGCGAACTCTCCCTCGGAATGACCCAGGCCGGTGAAGTCGAACCGCAGCACCGCTATCCCCATGGCCGCCAGACGGGCTGAAATGCGCCGGGCCGCAGGTATGTCCTTGGAGCAGGTGAAGCAATGAGCAAACAGGGCCGTCGCCAGGACCGGACCATCCGGTAAATCCAGCCGCGCGGCCAGTTGGCTGCCGTCATGTCCGGCAAAAGTGATGCGTTCCGTGGGCATGTCGGCTCCTTGAGCGGTTCGGGGAAACATCCCCAATACTGTGGTCAAGCCCGCCGGGTCACAACCCTTATGTCAAACGCGTCACGGGAAGGTGAGCACGAAGCGAGCGCTTTGCAATCTGACAGATGCCTCGGGTGGGGGCAGAAGCGGTCGTACCCCTGGGGTAGGTTGATGAAATCAAGAATTGTGATGAGATCGACAACAAACATTCGTTTCACTTATGTCACTGTCAGGCCCATCTACTGACCACAGCAATTGATAAAGGAGACACAGATGACACATGCAGACACCGCCGTACACCTTCCCAAGATACTTCCAGGTAAAGTTCTGGCGATTGTTCTGGCTGGCCTTTTGGGCTTCGCCGTCGGGCAATCCCGGCCCGCAGTTTTCAGCGGGCCGCAGGCTCAGGCAAGTCCAGCTGTCGAAGACTGGCACGGAAACGTGCGCCGGTCACATTGGTCAGAATGAGGTGCCGGCCTCACTCGAGCCCCATCAACCGGGCATCGAAGGGGTACTTCGTCAGGTTTTCATATCCGTCTTCGGTTATGAGAACCTGATCCTCCAGCTTGATGCTGAAATCGCCACCCACTTCGCCCACGCAGGCTTCGACACACAAGACCATTCCGGGTTCCAGCGGATAATCGTAGGCCCCTTCAACCGCCTTGTCCGGATAAGCAACCAGCGGCCATTCATCGCAAAGGCCGACGCCGTGCATCAGGCAGCCATATTTCTGCGCCTGGAAATTCTCGTCCAGCCGGTGGGAATTTGCGGTCAGTTCGGGGATCATCACACCGGGCTTGAGCATCTCCATATTGGTCATGATGTGTTCATGGGCGTGTTGCATGGCATAGATCATGTCCTCGCGTGGCTTCTGATCGCCAATCCACCAACTGCGGGAAATATCGATGCAAATCCCGTAAGAACCGATCAGGTCGGTGTCGAACGAGATGATCTCGTTCTGCTGGGTGATGCGCGGGCCGCATTCCTGAAACCACGGGTTGGTCCGCTGGCCCGAAGCCAGCAGGCGGGTTTCGATCCACTCACCGCCACGCCTGATGTTTTCGGCGTGAAGAACAGCCCAGATATCATCTTCCGAGGTCTTGCCGTCGCCGACATTGGCACGGGCAAACCGTTCCATTTCGGCAACCGCAGTTTCGCAGGCATGGCTGGCGCAGCGCATGGCCAGGATTTCGTCAGGCCCTTTGATGGCGCGGGTCTTCTCGGTCAGTTCTTCGCCTTCCATGATGTCGAACCCCTGCGCCTCGAGCGCGCGCAATCCGTGCAGCATGATCTTGTCGACCGCCAGGCGCATATTGCCGCCGCCGTGTTCTTCGATCAGTACGCGTACTTCGTTCGAGAACACATCCGCGGCAACGTCAACCTTGTCGCCCCGGTCGAAGTAAAACAGGTCAGCGCCCGAGCGCTGCTCGCGCACAAGTGGGTTGAAGGTGCTGAGGAAGGGGGAGTTCTTGTAATCCCAGATCACCATATAGCCATCTGCACACAGCAAAACCGCCCGAAACGGATTGTGGGTGTTCCACAGCTGCATATTCGTGCTGTCGGTGGCATAGCGGATATTCAGCGGGTCAAAAATCAGCAAGCCGCCATAGCCGCGATCCACAATGGCCTGTGTCAGCCGCTTCCAGCGGTGTTCCCGCATCCGTGCCAGATTGGGAAGTTCCAGCCCCGCAGCGGCCCACTCGTCAAACGCAAGCTGCGTCGGGCCAATCTCGATCCGGTCATTTTCGTTTGGCGTACCGTCGCCCAATGTCGTGCCACGGCTGGGGTCAATCTTGCGCGTGTCTCGGTAGTGCTGGTTCATGGCTGGCCTCGTTGCTTGTTCCAATTACAATTCATCCGCCACAACCAATCGTCTGAGAAAAATGCGACGGCGAGGTTGTCGTTTTCGACCGACAAGAAATGCTGCGCATGCTAAGCCCCCGACATGACTCGTATTCTGCAAAACAAGATCCCGTATGATGTCGAAAACCCACGCGCTTTGCCGGGTATTCAACCGGCAACCATGGAAAACTGGCTGCATCAGGATGAGGCTTTTGCCGACCAGATGCGGCGCCGCGAAGAAATTCTGTCTGAGCGGCGCGACGATGTTCTTGCGCTTGATCCTGGGGCCAAACCTGCCGCGGTGGAGTTGCTGGATCTGGTGCTGATGCAGACATATTCCACGGCCGTGGCAGAGGCCGCAAGGCCGGATGGCGTATCCGTCGCGATCGACCGCGACCGTCCGCTTGATACGCTGTGCAGGCTGGTGCAGGAGGACTTCTGCATCCTTCAGAAACGGGGGAATGAGCATGTTCTGACGGGTGCCATTCTGTGTTTTCCTGCTAGTTGGCGCTTGTCCGAGAAATTCATGCGGCCGCTGATTGATATCCACGTGCCTGTGGAAAGCTATGACGCCAATGTCGCGAAACGGGTGCAGAGGCTGTTTGACGGTATTCAACCCGGTCGCCCGCTGTGGCGCTTCAACGCCCTGTGGTACGAAGACCCGGAGCTGTTCCAACCTCGCAGTGCCAGTGAGCCGCGCGAAATACGGGACCGGCGTCAGGCGTCTTATCTGCGAAGCGAGCGGCAGACGTTGTTGCGTTTGCCGAAAACCAACGCGGTCGTGTTTTCCATCCACACATACGTTCTGGCCGCAAACGCGATCCCAAAAACGGAAAACCCCGCCTGATGGCGGGGCCTCCTAGGAGGGTCTTCGATAATTCTTTTACATGCCCAAGGCGCCCGCTACATCGGCGAACGCGTTGCTGGCGTTCAGCGCGACAATGGCGAAAGTGAACACAAGCACCTGTGTGTTGAGGCGGAAATCCTCGCCCCGGATCAGGTTGACTGCGGCCATCGATACGGCAATTGGCGCGGAAATGCTGGCCAAAACTCCGGTCATGCACCAACTGCTGAGACGCAGGATGTCGCTTGGCTTGTCATCATCATCCGCGATGGCCGCGCCTGCATCCCTCTGGGCGGGCAGGTCTGGCTCGTCGTTTCGGAACGCGATGCTGAGCAATTGTTCATCCGTCAGTTGAATCGGACGCGCGGCAGGAGCGTGAAGGGCAGTGATCGTGTCATCCTGTTCAGACTGCTGCATCCCGGCGAACTGTCCGGTCAGTGATTTAAAGATCTGCTTTCGATTCCGCGTTGTTCGGCTTGGTGTCAGGGTGTCAAAAGCGCTCATGAAGTGCTCGACGGTAAGAACCGTGTGCGGCGACAGCCATTCAACCCGCCGGGTCGAACAGATATCGACCATGCGATACAGAGTGACCACCAGCATCAGTTCGGAAATCTCGGCGTCGTCCAAAAGTGGCGAGACCGGCGTGAACGTCACGACCAACCTGTTTTGGGGATGCGACACGCGGGGTTTCGTTATGGTTTTCAACCCCGCGGCGCGATCCATGCGCTCGTATCGGTCCTGCTGCCCGGAGCTGCCTGTATCCAGAGTCATCCGCACAAGATACTGGCTCGAGACGATGCTGGCCTCGGTTGCGCTGAGCAGGGTCTTGCGCTCGACCAGATGACCGTAGTCTTCCAGCGTCGTGGCGACGATCGTTCCAAAGCGCTCTATCGCGCCGGTTGCGTCGCCATCAAATTGCAGGCCGCCATGGTAGCTGTGCTTCCGAGCCACTGCCCCGTCCTTTTTTACGTTCTGTCAGCCAAAGGTTAGCACCCCTTCTTGCAGAGAATTTGGCGAAAAATGCAAAAAAGTGAAATTTCCCGGTGATTGGTTACGCTTTGGAAACCAAGCAACTAAAGGCTTTTGTTTGTCACTGTGGCGGAAATGTGGCGAAATCGGGCGCAGCACGTGGTGCCGGTGCGGCGGCGCTAATTGTCGATTCGGGCGCCCATGATTGCGATGGATTGCTGATAGACAGAGGCTGCATTCCACTGCTGCAAGACGCGAAAATTTGGTTCTCCGGGTTGATAGCCGCGCCCCGGTTTCCACCCCTTCTTGCGAAGAAAATTGGCGGTTGAGGCCAATGCATCCGTCATGTTGTAGAAGTCCACGCGCCGGTCGCCCGTAGCATCGACACCATAGGCCAGGGCGTTGCCGGGCAGGAATTGCGTGTGGCCCAGTTCGCCATGTTTTGCCCCTTTTGTCGCCATTGTGATGCTGCCCATGTCGACCAGTTTCAGTGCCCCGATTGCGTGTGGAATAAAGAACTCGGACCGGCGACAATCATAGGCCAGTGTTGTGATTGCGGAAACAACCTGACTGTCGCCCATGAAATTGCCAAAGCCGGTTTCCATGCCGTGAATGGCGATCAGAACGCCGGCAGGAACACCGTATTGCCGTTCGAAGGCGGCATAGTAGTTCGGGTTGGCGGCTTTGCGTTTGCGGCCCTGAGCGACAATCGTATCGGCCCCCCGGACTCGCATGAATTTGTCCAGCGAGTATTTGAAGCTCTTTTGATTGCGGTCCGCAGCGATGGTGCGCGTGGCATATTGTGTCTGGGACAGCGCTTGCAGACCTTTCTTCTTCACCCCCGCCTTGCGTGCCTGTTTGGCAAAATCGGCCTTCCACGCCTCGAATCCTGCGCTGGTGTTGCCACAGGGGGCGGCCAGAACCGGGGAGGTCAGGGAAAGAGAAAGGGCAAGAATGGCGGTCAGGCGAAACATGGGCGTAATCCGATTGATCTGAAATCTGATATTAGCCTAGCGTGAGCCTTGGCTCCGGCAAAGCGGTTAGTGGAAGCCAACGCGGCCTTTTCCTTGAGCGTTTCCATTTTGCCGTGAACATTGGGAATTACACTGACGGGCAGCTTCTTCAGCGTATTATGGAACGTGTCGACACGCTTTTTTGCCCCGGACGATCCGGGATAAAATCCGGGTATCGGACAGCGCCTTAACAAAGCCAGGCCGCATGCGGTTATTTCCGACCGGGAGTGTCCACATCAGTCTGTTGGATCAATGGCGGTGCGTCAAATCCTGTGGGCGGAAATGACAAGGGCGCCCGAATGGACGCCCTTGAAAATCGTTTTCGAATGCAGCTCAGCAGCTGTAGTACATGCCGTACTCAACCGGGTGTGGCGTGTGCTCGTAGGTTTCCACCTCTTCCATCTTCAGTGCGATGTAGCCGTCGATCTGATCTTTGGTGAACACATCGCCCTGAAGCAGGAAGTCGTGATCGGATGCCAGAGCTTCCAGCGCCTCACGCAGGCTGCCGCAGACGGTCGGGATGTCGGCCAGTTCTTCGGCGGGCAAGTCGTACAGGTTCTTGTCCATCGCCTCGCCGGGGTTGATCTTGTTCTTGATACCGTCAAGGCCGGCCATAAGTAGGGCGGCAAATGCCAGATAGGGGTTGGCTGCCGGATCGGGGAAGCGGGCCTCGACACGTTTGGCTTTGGGGCTTTCGGTCCATGGAATACGCACACAACCCGAACGGTTGCGTGCCGAATAGGCCCGCAGAACGGGGGCTTCGAACCCGGGGATCAAACGCTTGTAGCTGTTGGTCGACGGGTTGGTGAAGGCGTTCAGGGTCTTGGCGTGTTTCAGGATGCCGCCGATGAAGTACAGCGCCTCGTCCGACAGGTCGGCGTATTTGTCGCCAGCGAACAGCGGCTTGCCATCTTTCCAGATCGACATGTTCACATGCATGCCGGTGCCGTTGTCACCTGCGATCGGCTTGGGCATGAACGTGGCCGACTTGCCGTAGGCGTGCGCAACGTTGTGGATGACGTATTTGTACTTCTGCAACTCGTCGGCCTGCTTGGTCAGGCTGTCAAAGATCAGGCCCAGCTCGTGCTGGCACGAGGCCACTTCGTGGTGGTGCTTGTCGACTTTCATGCCCAGACGTTTCATGGTCGACAGCATTTCCGAGCGCAGGTCCTGGGCTTCGTCGATGGGGTTGACCGGGAAGTAGCCGCCCTTGACGCCCGGACGGTGGCCCATGTTGCCCATCTCGTATTCGGTGTCGGTGTTCCACGACGCATCCGTTGCATCAACTTCGAAGGATACTTTGTTGATGCTGTTTGAAAAACGAACGTCATCAAACAGAAAGAATTCAGCTTCGGGGCCCATGTAGGCAACGTCACCGATACCGCTGGACTTCAGGTAGGCTTCGGCTTTCTGCGCGGTTCCGCGCGGGTCGCGGCCATAGGCTTCACCGGTGTCGGGCTCAACGATCGAGCAGTGCAGACACAGTGTCTTCTCGGCATAGAACGGGTCGATGTAAGCCGATGTCGTGTCGGCGATCAGTTTCATGTCCGAGTTTTCGATCGACTTCCAGCCTGCAATGGACGAGCCGTCAAACATGAAGCCTTCCTCCAGGAAGTCTTCGTCGACCAGATCGACATCCACCGTCACGTGCTGCAACTTGCCGCGCACGTCAGTGAAACGGATGTCGACATAGGCGACGTCTTCTTCGCGGATTGTATTGAGAACTGCGTCTACGCTCATTCCCTTGGTCCTTCTGATAGATGTGTCAGTAATCTTGTGGGTTAGAGTGCGTCCGAGCCGGTTTCACCGGTCCGGATGCGAATGGCTTGGTCGACGGGGGACACGAAAATCTTGCCGTCTCCGATCTTGTCGGTTTTGGCGGCCGACACGATGGCTTCGATCGCGGCGTCGACCTGATCGTCGTCCAATACGACCTCGACCTTAACCTTGGGCAGAAAATCGACGACATACTCGGCGCCGCGATACAGTTCTGTATGGCCTTTCTGGCGACCGAAGCCCTTGACCTCGATGACGCTGAGGCCCTGGACGCCCACATCCTGCAGTGCCTCTTTTACTTCGTCCAGTTTGAACGGCTTGATGATCGCTTCGATCTTTTTCATCCCGGTTCACCTTGAATGGTTGTCTCAGGGGCAGTGATCACGTCTAAGATCGGGCGGCAATGTGATTGCGATATCGTGCGGGTCGGGATGCTTGGAAAAACGGCTTGGTGCTAATTTTTGAGCGATTTGCACAAAAAGTAATCAGAACTGAATCGAGCAAGGGGTGGAAGGATGGAATTGCTGACAGCGGCACAGATGCGGACCATTGAGCAAGCCGCCATCAACTCTGGTGACGTGACCGGTCTGGAACTGATGGAGCGGGCCGGGCAGGGTGTTGTTGACGCGATTTTCGAGGAATGGCCCATGTTGGACGGGCGAGGGGCCAGCCCCTCGCGCTCCCCGGGATATTTGGGGCCAGATGAAGAGGATCCGCTGCGCGCAACAGTGCTGTGCGGACCGGGCAACAATGGGGGTGACGGGTTTGTCGTGGCGCGGCTTTTGCAGGCGCTGGGGTGGGAAGTTGAGGTGTTTCTGTACGGGAACCCGGAAAAACTGCCACCGGATGCGCGGGTGAATTATGAGAGATGGGGGGCAAAGAACGAGGTTCGCGTATTCGCCGTCGACTCTGCCCCATTAGAAGGTGATTTTCTTCGCCTTCCAGAAGACATGGACCTGGTTGTCGATGGGGTTTTTGGCACTGGTCTCACCCGGCCATTTGCAGGGGCGTTTTCCATGTTGGCCAATGCGTCAGTCAGGGCCCTGCTGCGAGAGCGAGGTGTAAAGGTTGTTTCAATTGACGCGCCAAGCGGCTTGTGCGCCGACAGCGGTCGTATTCTTGGTCAGGCGATTGTTGCAGACATGACGGTGACGTTTCACAGCAAAAAGCTTGGGCATGTTCTGGGTGATGGTCCGGCGACCTGCGGGACGGTCCGAACCAAGTCGATCGGGCTTGAAACACAGGAAGACGGTCAGATCGTTCACACGACCCAGGCCGACAGGGTGAAGCTTTCGAAAGTTTCGGTTGGCCACAAATACTCGCATGGCCATGCTTTGATCCTGTCCGGGGGCTCGGGCAAAACAGGGGCCGCGCGGTTGGCGGCGCGGGGGGCTTTGCGGGTTGGAGCGGGGCTGGTGACGCTGGGCGTGCCGCCGTCTGCGCAGATGGAGGTGGCCAGCCAGATCACGGCCCTCATGTTGCAGAGGGTTGATGGGGCCGATGGATTGTCTGAAATCCTGGAAGATACGCGCCTGAATGCGCTCTGCCTGGGGCCTGCGCTGGGATTGGAGCGGGCGCGGGCGCTGGTGCCGATGGCCTTGGCTGCGCGGCGGGCGACCGTGTTGGATGCGGATGCTTTGTCAGCTTTTGCCGAGGATCCCGGTGGTCTGATCGCGCGATTGCACGACCAATGCGTTTTGACGCCGCATGGCGGGGAATTTGCACGGGTATTCCCAGACATCGCCGAGCAGATGAAGGCGCAACCGATCAAGGGCCCGGCGTTTTCCAAGGTGGACGCGACGTGTGCTGCGGCAAAACGGGCCGGGTGCGTGGTTCTGTTCAAGGGCCCGGACACGGTGATTGCCGCACCGGATGGACGATGCGTGGTCAACGCGGCCGTATACGAAAGAGCGGCCCCCTGGCTGGCGACGGCCGGGGCCGGCGATGTGCTGGCGGGGTTCATCGCAGGTCTGCTGGCGCGAGGCTTGGCACCGATGCAGGCGGCGGGAACTGCGGCGTGGCTGCATGTGGAATGTGCGCGCCAGTTCGGGCCGGGTTTGATTGCCGAAGATTTGCCGGAACAGGTGCCGGAGGTTTTCAGAAAGTTGAATATTTGAGTTCGTTGGGCGTGGAACGGCTCAATTCGCGGCGAGTCAGCGGAAATCCGCCGTCAAGGTTCGCAATAATGCAGACCGAATGTTTGCCAGATGCATAGCTGGACGTCACAATTTATTTGCACACTGTGCCGTGGATTTTCGAATGGATTCGTAACCGTATGATATAAAATACGAAATAGTCGTTTTTCGACATGCCATGTTGCGAATTTGCAATGCTTGCGAGGGAGTGTATGCGGGCCACTGGAACGCTCGCAGTTCGTAAACAAATGGACAGTACCTGAACCCCGAACCATTCATGGTGAGTGAAATGAACCATAACATTAAACCGATATCTGTAGCCGCTGTTCTGACTGCGACGACCGCATTCCCGGCTGTGGCCGAGCTGAAGTACGAAAACAATAGTGGCGGGTATGTGCTGCTGTATGGACAGCTGAACCCAGCCTTGATTTCGGTAGATGACGGTCAGGATACCGAGACCCGTGTTCTCGACAACGATCTGTCGAACAGCCGTGTCGGCCTGCGTCTGATGCAGCCTTTCGGACAGAACGAGTTCACCTTCCGATTTGAATCTGCGCTGGGGTTGCCGAACTCGACCGAGTGGAACCAGAACGGCACGAATTTCAGTGGCTGGACCCGTGAAGACATCCGCCACGTGGATTTTGCCATGAAGGGCAACTACGGCAAATTCTCGGCTGGTCAGGGCAGCATGGTGTCTGATGGTGCAGCGGAAACGGACCTGTCCTATGTCGGAACGGCGCTGTATTCGTTTACCAATGACGAAAACTCGGGCTTCTTCTACCGCGCCACGAACGGAATGCTGAGCGGTATCACGGTTGGTGACAGTTCCAGCAACTTTGACGGCGCGCGCCGTGGGCGGGTGCGGTATGATACGCCATCGTTCAACGGGTTTTCCGCTGGATTCGCTTATGGTCAGAACATTTTGTCCAGCAGCGACGATGACGATTATTACGACGTCGGCCTGTTTTATGAAAACACCTTTGCCGGTGGAGTGGAATTCGCGGCAGCCGTTGCCTATTCGGTGCGCGAGCGCGATGACAATTCGGGCGACCGCAAAGACACTATTGGTTCGGCGTCTGTTCTGCTGCCCAGCGGGCTGGGCTTTACGATCGCGGGCGGTACACGTGACGACGATCAGGCCGGCTCTACGGATCCGAACTATTGGTATGGTAAGATCTCGTACGAAGGCAACTGGGTGTCCTGGGGCAAGACCGGCGTCGGCATCGATTACTATGATGGCTCGGATTTCCAGAGCAACGGGTCAGACACCAAAGCCTGGGGTATCGCGGTCGTGCAGAAAGTCGAGCCGATCAACACGGATGTCTATCTGAAATACCGCAACCACGATTTCGATGACGGCTCGTCCTTCGACAACAACGAAGCATGGGTTCTGGGCGCACGCTGGAAGTTCTGATTGTCAGGCTGGGCCAAGTGCGAGCGCCCCGGTTTCCGGGGCGTTCTTTTTTGCGGTTTTGGTGATCAAATACCACTGGATTCAGCCTTTGCCCCTTGCACGTGGGCGGCTGGGCAAATAGAAGGCTTCAAATTTGCCCGGCGCGCCCTATTTGCGCGCCCCGAATCCTATGGGGACTACCATAATGCAGGTAACCGAGACGCTGAACGAAGGTCTGAAACGTGGCTACAACATCGTTGTATCAGCAGCCGAGCTGGACGAGAAGGTCAATGAAAAGCTGACCGAAGCGCAGCCGGAAATCGAAATGAAAGGTTTCCGTAAAGGCAAGGTGCCAATGGCGCTGCTGAAAAAGCAGTTTGGCCAGCGCCTGTTGGGCGAGGCGATGCAGGAAACCATCGACGGCGCCATGAACAAGCATTTCGAAGACAGCGGTGATCGCCCCGCGCTTCAGCCCGAGGTCAAGATGACCAATGAGGACTGGAAGGAAGGCGATGACGTGGAAGTCGCCATGTCCTACGAAGCGCTGCCAGCGATCCCTGAAGTTGACCTGAAATCGGTCAAGTTGGAGAAGTTGACCGTCAAGGCCGATGACGCCGCCGTCGAGGAAGCGCTGAACAATCTGGCGGAAACCGCTCAGGATTTCAAAGCGCGCCGCAAGGGGTCAAAAGCCAAGGACGGCGACCAGATCGTGTTCGATTTCGTCGGCAAGGTTGACGGCGAGGAATTCGAAGGTGGTTCGGCAGAGGATTACCCGCTGGTTCTGGGCTCGAACAGCTTCATCCCCGGCTTCGAAGAGCAACTGGTTGGCGTGAAAGCTGAAGAAGTAAAAGACGTCAACGTCACGTTCCCTGAAGAGTACGGCGCCGAGCATCTGGCCGGCAAAGACGCTGTCTTCACCTGCACAATCAAGGAAGTCAAAGAACCGGTTGCTGCGGAAGTGAACGACGAGCTGGCCAAAAAATTCGGTGCCGAAGATCTGGAAGCTCTGAAAAAGCAGATCGCCGAGCGCCTGGAAGCTGAGTATGCCGGTGCATCGCGCGCCGTGATCAAGCGCGCCTTGCTGGACGCGCTGGACGAGATGGTGTCGTTCGACCTGCCGCCGTCGCTGGTTGAAGCCGAAGCCAAGCAGATTGCACATCAACTGTGGCACGAAGAAAACCCTGAAGTCGAAGGCCACGACCACGATCCGATCGAGCCCACGGACGAGCACACCAAACTGGCCGAGCGCCGCGTGCGTCTGGGTCTGTTGCTGGCTGAACTGGGCCAGAAGGCCGAGGTTGAAGTCACCGACGCCGAGATGACACAGGCGATCATGAACCAGGCACGTCAGTACCCGGGTCAGGAACGTCAGTTCTTTGAGTTCGTTCAGCAGAACGCGCAGATGCAACAGCAGCTGCGGGCGCCGATCTTTGAAGACAAGGTCGTGGACTACGTGTTGGAGCTGGCTCAGGTCACTGACAAGGAAGTCAGCAAAGACGACCTTAAGAAAGCTGTTGAGGCACTGGAAGAGGAGTAATCCTCTTCCTTCCCTTCCTCAGAGGAAGGGACAAAAAAACGGAGCCGCCTGCATTCAGACGGCTCCGCATGGGTGGCTTTTGTATCTATGAGGTGAGGGGGTCAGGCCTCATGAGCAAAAGCACGGGGGGTTTCCAAAAGAGCGGTTCTTTGCTCGGGCGTGAACGTATCCGTAAGCGCTTCGATCAGCTTGAGGACGTCCTGCCGTTCAGCTTCGGTTTTTGCAGCGCTCATCTGTTCCACAAAGTATTTCTCTAGATCGGTGAGTGGTTTGTGATCCTGGTTCGCCGGGTTCTTGGCCGCGGCATTCTTCGCGGCAAACAGGGCCAGCGCCTCTTCGTCGTCCATGAAGACGTCGTTGTGAATGTCCGCGAATTCACGCAGACCGGCGATACGTTCTTCGGTGCAGTCCAACAAAGCGGCCAATGCGTGAACTTTGCCCATTGGAACCGTCTTGCCGACATAGTCATAAGGCGCGCAATTCGAACGTTTCAGCACCCGATCCATGACCGGATCGATCACGGTGATGATGTCCTGAATACCTGCGTTTTTCGCGTATTCCAAAGATCCGATCATCAACTCGCAAGTGGCGTAGGAGACCGAGTTCTTTTCCTTGCCACGCGTGAGGCGTTGGGTGTCTACGCAGAAACGGGTGGATTCCCACATGGTTGCGCTGCGAAGAGGTGCTTCGCCGCAAAGAATGGCGGAAAAGACATCCGACAACATGTGAGGTCCGGTGGTCTGGAGGGCACGCACGGCTGCGACGACATTCCCCTCATCGTCGAGTCCGATTACATATGCCGGGTCCAGTTGATCGAACTCGTCGATTTCTTTTCCGTCTTGAATGTTGACGTCCCATCCCAGGCGTCCCCCAAAAACACGTGCTCTCAACTCGAACATTTCGTCAAGAACTTCGCTGAACAAATGTCTGTTCAGGCCATCTACCACGATGATCATTTCTTCCCCCTTCGAGTGGTTGTTCGGTAACTTAGACGTTACCGGACACAGGGGATTTTTCTATTGGGGGTTTCCCGTATTTTGGCGAAATTTGGCGATTTTTTTGTTTAACTTGGGGTAATAAGCCCAATCGCGATCGCCCGGCCAACGGCCTGAGGGGTGGTCAGCGCACTAAGCTTTTCTCGGCTGGAACGCAAGTGCACTTCTACGGTTCGGTGCGAAATTGACAAAATATCGCCGATATCCTGCTGCGATTTCCCCGCCGCGACCCACTGCAAAATCTCTGTCTCACGTCTGGAGAGCGTTGGATGATACAGCGCGCTGGTCAATTCGTCTGATGAAACCACGTTGTCATGGATGTGCACTGCCATGGACTGCAAGTCACTGATGACATGCGTGTAAAGCTTGCGCCATTCCTCTTTGCTGCAATCGCGCGTTGCGCTCAGCAGGCCGATATCCCCGTAGGGACCGCGCACGGGAATTGTAACGCCTTGGTTCGGCAATCCAAAATCATGGGCATCCCGGAATACACGTTGGAAGTCGGGGCTGCGCTCCAAGCGACTCCAGTCCACTGGCGCAATGCTGCGGCGGGCCATATGTATAGTGGGGTCGATCATGATCAGACCCTGGTTTGTGTAGTGTTCATTCCAGGCGTCGTCATATGTCACGAATCCTGCTACCGTACCGGCCGCAGGGTTCATGCCAGCATATGCAGCATGATCCATATCATGCTTCTCACAGATTTGCCTTAGAAATTCGGTGTATCGAACTTCTGAATCCGGCAGAGTGCTCAGATCGACAATTTCCATGTGGCGCCTACTAGCTGCGGCCCATCTTACAGCCCGATGGTGTCGTCGAGCATGCATATAACACAGAGTGGAACCCGTTTACCTCACCGGGTCAGAACACCACACTTTCCTAAACATGACAAGGCGAGGTACTAATTGTCTGCGCAATTCCATTCATTGAGACACTCAATAGAACATTTTTGTCACTATTCGGCAAAAAGTGCTAATTTCACGCGGTTTTCTGACGCTAATCACCGTCATTTGGCGGGTTTCAACCCAGTTTCCACCAGCAATCCGCGCGCTTTGGCTTCGGGGTAAAAGCCCTTGGCATAAAGAAATATGGCCCGATCCTGGTTGCCATCAGACAGAAGCCAGGCACCGCGAAGGTATTTCCCGGCAAATTCAAGATTGGTGTCGGCGTCCAACAGGCCTTCGGCGTTTCCGGTGTATCCCATGGATCGCGCGGTGGCCGGAAGGATTTGCAGCAGCCCATAATAAGGTCGGTTGACCGCCCAGGGGCGATGTGTGCTTTCGCGAATAGCAAGCTTGTGAACAAGCTCTCGCGGAAGCTGGTAGTGGTCGGCCCATTTGTTGATCGACGCGCGAAGTTCCGGCGTTTCGTTCGGATAGAGCGGAGGATTGAATTGTTGTGTCCCCGCCTTGGATACTTCTCCTGCACCGCAGGCAACCAACGGGGCTGTCAGTAAGAGTGCCAAGAGATTGCGACGGTTGAACAGGGGCATTGGTTTCTCCGGAGTTTCGAGTGGCAATGATATGGTCTGGGTATTTGGCTGCAAGATTGTGGATGGAGTTGGGCTGAAATTTGCTGGTTTGGCTCGGAGACAAGAAAAAAGGCCGCGCTGAAGCACGGCCTTTGTTTTGTTCGAAACCTTGCCGGATCAGGCTTTGGCTTCGTCTTCCTCGGCAGGAGCGGCTTCCGAGGACAGTTCTTCGTCCTCGGACGCGGCCGAGCCGATGTCGTCGAACAGTTCAGCGATCTCGAATTCAGCGGCTGCTTCTTCTTCTGCGGCCAGTTCCTGGATCGATTTGCCCGAGGCCTGAAGTTCGGCTTCTTCTTCCGAACGCGCCACGTTCATCTTGATTTCAACTTCGACTTCGGGGTGCAGCTTGACTGCAACCGAGTGCAGGCCCAGTTCCTTGATCGGATTGATCAGGATAACCTGCTTTTTGTCGACGGTGAATCCGGCTTCGGTTGCAGCGTCTGCGGCGTCACGCGGGGTGACCGAGCCGTACAGAGCGCCAGCATCCGATGCCGAGCGAATCACGATGAACTGCTGTCCGTCCAGCTTTTCAGCCAGTGCTTCAGCTTCTTTCTTGGTTTCCAGGTTGCGTGCCTCAAGCTGCGCTTTCTGGGCTTCGAACGAGGCGATATTGGCCTCGGACGCGCTCAGGGCTTTGCCTTGCGGCAGCAGGAAGTTGCGGGCGTAGCCGGGTTTGACGTCAACGACGTCGCCCATCTGACCCAGTTTCGCAACGCGTTCCAGAAGGATAACTTGCATGTCAGTCTCTCCTTACTTCACGGCGTAGGGCAGCAGGGCGAGGAAGCGGGCGCGCTTGATAGCACGGGCCAGTTCACGCTGCTTTTTCGCCGAAACGGCGGTGATGCGCGAGGGCACGATCTTGCCGCGCTCAGAGATGTAGCGCTGTAGCAGACGGGTGTCCTTGTAGTCGATTTTCGGCGCGTTCTCACCCGAGAACGGGCAGACCTTGCGGCGGCGGAAAAATGGTTTTGCGGCCATGGTTTAGTGTCCTTTCCTCAGGCGGTGATCAACGACGCTCGCGGCGGTCGCCACGTTCGTCACGCTTCTGCATCTGAACCGACGGGCCGTCTTCGTGACCGTCAACCTTGATGGTCAGAACGCGCATGACGTCATCATGCAGGCGCATCAGGCGTTCCATTTCCTGAACCGCACCCGAGGGCGCATCGGTCTTCATAAAGGCATAGTGGCCCTTGCGGTTCTTGTTGATCTTGTAGGCCATCGTCTTGACGCCCCAATACTCGCTGTCGACAAGCTTGCCGCCGTTGTCAGCCAGTACGGTGCCGAAATGTTCGACGAGGCTTTCCGCCTGCGCGTTGGACAGATCCTGACGCGCGATCATTACATGCTCATACAGTGGCATGTGCACTCCTGTTTATGTCAAGGCGCATTTCATAGGCGGGGCCATCCGGTCCTTCGCGACCCTGCCACGAGAGGCTGCGCGATTCATTTGATTGCGAAGGATGGCCCGATATACACGTTTGAACCGCAGGAGCAAGCCCCGCCACATATGCCTTTGAGACGCCGCCCAATTTCCTTTGGGGTGCCCAAATGCTGACGCTTTTCGGCTCAAAGTTGTTTTGCATACCGGACGTTACCCGGACCAAACAGAAATTCGACAGTAACCTGATAAAGGGTGAAGTGTTATGACCGCGACAAATACAAACACATACCGGGAAGAGGCGGCAAGCTCGCGCTTTGAGCATTCGGTGCCGGTAATGATTGCCTTCGCGCCAAACTGGAAGGCCCGTTTGATCCTGGCGCGGTTGGTCGGAGCGTTCCTGATCTTTTCCGCGTTTTCGATGTGGCTGATGCCGGGTTCGATTGTGGGTGCAGATGTCTGGCCGATCAAGATGGTGGCCTCGATGCTGTTTCTGATCGTCGGTGTCAGTTTGCTGACGATCGAAGTTCTTGATCAGCGCCCGGATGCCTATTTTGATCCGATCCGCCGCGAAGTCCGTGTTCTGCAAAAGAACGAAGACGGGCGCCCTCAGACAGTGCTGCGCCGCAGCTATGAATCGCTGGGTGGTGCGCGTTTTGAAGAAAACGAAGTTCACCTGTTCGATGTGGATGGAAGCCTTTTGATGAAGCTGCCCCTTGAATCGGCGGATGTCAGCCGAGCGTTGAAGGGACAATTGAGCAAGAGCGTAACAATTTTCGGCTGAACTTTATTCTGTTCAAAAAGGAACAGATGTTGTGACTCGAAAAAGGTTGTGTGCCGCCGATAGGCGGCACATTTTGTTTGTGAGCAACCCAGACGGTTTGCATTCACAAAAACGCGGAGATTGTTATGAAATCCACCCTTCTTGCTGCTGCACTGGCCGTATCGGCGACCACGGCATTCGCCAGCGCCGAGAAATACGTGCTGGACCCGAGCCACAGCCAGGTTGTCTTCAGCTATGACCACCTGGGCTTTTCAACCACAACCGGCATGTTCTCGGGCTTTGAGGGCGAGATCATGTTTGACCAGGAAAATCCCGCCGCCTCCAGCGTGAGCGTATCGATGCCGGTACTGGAAATGTTCACCGGCTGGAAGCCGCGTGAAGATCACTTCATGACCGAAGATTTCTTTGGTGCGACCGAGGGCGATCTGATTACCTTTACCTCGACTGGTATCGAAGTGACCGGTGAAAACACTGCCAATATCACTGGCGACCTGACCATGAACGGCGTGACCAAATCTGTTGTTCTGGACGCCAAACTGAACAAGGTTGACACCCACCCGATGGCAAACAAGCCATGGGCCGGTTTCAACGCCACCACGACCCTTGTCCGTAGTGAATTTGATCTGGGCCAGTTCGCACCGTTTGTAAGTGACGAAGTGCAGGTGCAGATCTCGGTCGAAGCGCAAAAAGCCGAATAAGCGCGAGGCGACGAACAGGAAAACCGCCGGTGACAGGATCTCCGGCGGTTTTTTTGGCACTACTGACCGCGGGACGCAGCGAGTTCCACAGCGACTGTGACGGTGAAGCCGAGCGAATCTTCGGTGGGTTGCGATGCGCCTATGCCGAAATCCAACCTGTTAAGATCAACCGCGCCTGTCATGGTCGCGGTGTTGTCCTGAAGCTCCAGTGAAAACGGGAGTATGATATCGATCGTCTTGTCGCGGATTGTCAGCGGCCCGCGTGCCTCATATCCGCTTTCGGTTTTGAAAAGGTCAGCCGTGAATTGGGCCGTCGGAAACTGGGCGTTGTCGAAGAAATCCGCCCCCATGGCCTGTTCAGTTACGGTTCCGAGGCTGAGAGATCCTATTGCAATCGTGACGTCGACGGCCCCGGCCGGGCCGGGGTCAGTAGGTTCGTCAAAAGCAATTGCTGCCGTCCAGTCGGAGAACGAGCCGGTGACCGGGCTGCCCAATTGCGAGATCGTAATGGACAAGGTGCCGTTCTGAACCTGCCAGTCTGATTGCACCTCGGCCAGTTGGACGTCGGCGTCATCATCGTCGGCCTCACGCGCAAATTCGCCGGAGACCCAGCCGCCGGTGAGGACAAGCGCCCAAACGGCCACCGCTGCGACGGCGGGGACCAGGGAATGATGCTGGCGTAGAGGTTCCGGTGCGTCCGCCCCACCCGGCAACATCCTGCGCAACGTGCTGTCCTTGTCTATGACATGATGCTTCAATGCCCCGGCAACATGCAGGACCAGCGCTCCGACGAGCGTCCACATGAACAGCCAATGCAGGACACCTGTCACCTCGGCCACAATGGTCGATTTTGGTACGAAAGGCAGGTTTTGGCCGAAGGGCCAGAGGATCGGAGCAAAGCCTTCGGTTGCGGCGTGGTGCACCCAACCGGTCAGTGGCACAAGCACCAGTGACCCGTAGAGAAGCCAGTGGACAGTTTCGGCGGCGAAAGCCTCGGGCTTGTTGTCGGCATTCAACAATCCGGGCTTGGTTTGCGTGAAAGCCCAAACTATCCGAGCCAAAGCAACGAAGAACACGGTGACGCCCACGGTCTTGTGCAATGAGAACATGCGCGCCGCGCGTGCGATTTCGGCCTCGCTTGGGGCTGTGGGGGCATGCAATACGGCGTGGGCCAGGTTGTCCGCAATCCAGCCGAGCGGCAGGGCCGTGAAGATCAACAACGCGGTGAGCCAGTGAAACGTCTTTGCGACACTTCCGTAGCTTGAGAAGGAATTGGTCGAGGCCATGGGTGCAACGCTCCGGGATTCTGTGCTGCGCCCAAGTTAAGGTTATCGGAGGTCGACACAAGTAAGCGCTTGTGCACAGCCAAGGTGCCAGAATGCAGAACACAGGCAGAGCTTGTGCCAGACGATCAGTCAGTTTACACCCCGCCGCAACCTGACATCATCCATGAGGTTGCAATGACACTCGCGTTCGTTTTTCCGGGGCAGGGCGCCCAGACCATCGGTATGGGCAAAGCACTGGCCGATGCCTATCCGGCGGCGCAGGCCGTCTTCGATGAGGTGGACGAGGCGCTGGGAGAGAAGCTGAGCCACGTGATCTGGGAAGGCGACATCGCCGACTTGACGCTGACTCAGAATGCCCAGCCGGCTCTAATGGCGACATCCATGGCGGCAATGCGTGCGCTGGAAGCCGAAGGCGTTTCGGTTGGTCAGGCGGCTTTCGTGGCAGGTCATTCCTTGGGTGAATACTCGGCCCTTGCAGCTGCGGGGGCTTTGTCGGTTGCGGACACCGCGCGCCTGCTGCGCACCCGCGGTCTGGCGATGCAAAGTGCCGTACCGGTCGGCGAGGGCGCAATGGCGGCCATTCTTGGATTGGATCTGGAGGCGGTACGCGCCGTTGCTGAAGAAGCCGCGCAGGGGCAGGTCTGTCAGGCTGCCAATGACAACGATCCAACCCAGGTCGTTGTGTCCGGTTCCAAGGCTGCTGTCGAGCGTGCCGCCGAGATTGCCAAGGAAAAAGGTGCAAAACGTGCCGTCATGTTGCCTGTAAGTGCTCCATTTCACTGTGCGCTGATGCAACCTGCGGCAGATGTCATGGCGGAAGCGCTTGCTGCCGTCGAGATAAAGGCGCCTTCCGTGCCTTTGGTAGCCAATGTGCGCGCCGAAGCCGTCAGTGATCCGGATCTGATCCGCCAGTTGCTGGTGGAACAGGTGACGGGGTCGGTTCGCTGGCGTGAAAGCGTGCAGTTCATGGCGGCGCAAGGCGTGACCGAGACATGGGAAATCGGTGCTGGCAAAGCGCTTTCCGGCATGATCCGCAAGATCGATCGTGCCATTTCGGGCAAGGCCGTGGGCACCCCGGAAGATGTTCAAAAGGCCGTTCAGGCCGAATCGTAAGCTCAAAACGCGTCGTGGCCGACGCACCAAGAGGAAAACCGAATGTTTGATTTGACAGGTAAGAATGCGCTGATCACCGGTGCTTCGGGCGGTATCGGAGGCGACATTGCACGTGCGTTGCACGGTGCTGGCGCAGCAGTCGGATTGTCCGGTACACGGGTCGAGCCATTGCAGGCTTTGGCAGATGAACTGGGCGAACGCGCGCATGTGTTGCCTTGCAATCTGAGCGATCCGGAGGCCGTCGAAGCGTTGCCAAAGCAAGCGATCGAAGCGATGGGATCGGTGGACATCCTCGTGAACAACGCCGGTATCACGCGCGATAACCTGTTCATGCGCATGTCTGATGAGGAATGGCAGAGCGTGATAGACGTGAACATGACCTCGACCATGAAACTGTGCAAAGGCGTGATCCGGGGCATGATGAAGTCACGCTGGGGCCGGATCGTGAATGTCTCGTCCGTGGTGGCCGTAATCGGTAATCCGGGGCAGGCGAACTATGCGGCGTCAAAAGCCGGAATGATAGGGTTTTCCAAGGCTTTGGCGCACGAAGTGGCAACGCGCGGAATTACCGTGAATGCCGTGGCGCCGGGTTTCATCACGACTGCAATGACCGAAAAGCTGACCGAGGAACAGAAAAAGGGTCTGTTGTTGAAGGTTCCGGCGGGCCGCATGGGTGATCCCGAAGAAATTGCAGCGGCTGTTCTGTACCTTGCCAGTCCCGAAGCGGGCTATGTTACCGGAAGCACCTTGCATGTGAACGGTGGTATGGCCATGTTGTGATCGCCACAGGGGCAGCGCGAAAGCGTTTGCCTCTTGCGTCGACTATGCTATAGGCGGCGCATCTATGCGGGGCCGGTTGTTCAGGTCGGCCTTCGACTTCCCGGTTCGCCGGGACCCAAACCGCCCGAAACGGGCAAATCAAAGCCAACCCGTGCGGGCAAGGGCAGAATCGGGCAGACCGCCCTGTAAAGGAATGAGGAATAGACATGAGCGACGTCGCAGATCGCGTTAAGAAGATCGTTGTTGAGCACCTGGGTGTTGAAGAAGATAAAGTCGCGGAAAACGCGTCCTTCATCGATGATCTGGGCGCAGACAGCCTGGACACCGTTGAACTGGTCATGGCCTTCGAAGAAGAGTTCGGCATCGAAATCCCCGATGACGCAGCCGAGACCATCCAGACCTTCGGCGACGCGGTCAAATTCATCAGCGAAGCGTCCTAAGCGTTTCCTTCTGATCAAAAGCGGCGCTTCCGGGCAACGGAGGCGCCGTTTTTTTGTGCCCGCTCAAAATTCATGCTTGCGCGTTTATATTCGGATACGCACTGTTTCCATTGAGGCAAAATTCAAAGTGGACAGGGCATGATAAGATCCACTCCCATGATAAATACCGCGCGTTTGACGCTGTGTGCCATGCGCCCGGAGGACTTTGACCGGTTCGCCGAGATCTGGAGAGATCCGTGCGTCGTTCAGCATGTTGGCGGCTCACCCCGATCGCGCGGAGAAGCATGGGATTCCTTTTTGCGCAATGCCGGGCATTGGCAGATGGCCGGGTTTGGACAATGGGGTGTGCTGCAACAATCGAATCGAAAGCTGATCGGACAGGCCGGTTTCTTTTACGGAAACCGTCAGATGGGCGAGGATTTCGACGGCTTTCCCGAGGCGGGCTGGGTTCTGGCGCCCGAGGCGCAGGGGCAGGGCCTGGGGTATGAGGCGGCCAAGGCAGCGCATGACTGGTTTGACCGGGTGATTCCCGGGCCATTGGTTGCGATGGTGAATGCGTCCAACGCCTCGTCGCAGAAACTTGCCAAAAAGCTGGGCTATGTATTGATGCGGGAAGGGGTGTATAATGAAACCCCGGTGCATTTGCTTCGGCGCAATGGGCCACCAGCGCTGGCGTGAATCCGCCACCTCGACACTATGCCGCAAAATGGCCAAACTGTGCCGATCCCAGTGATATTGGGAGGGCATTCCAGGTGTATGCTTCCGGGGATTTTCAGAGCGATTGAGCGGAGGACCGAGCTCATGAGGATATACCCCACTATGGAATTGCAGAACGGCCGGTGTGTCACTTTGGACAAAGGTCGTTTGGACAACGCCATGATTTGGCATGTAAACCCGGTCGAAACGGCGCGAAGCTGGGCCGAAGCGGGCGCCGAATGGATGCACCTGACCGATTTCGACGCGATCGAGGGCAAAGATACCAACGTCGAATTGATTGAAGAGATTATCCGCGCGGCCGAAATCCCGGTTCAGTTGGCAGGTGGTATGCGGACCCGCGAACAGGTCGAACGCTGGATCGACAAGGGCGTCGGTCGCGTTGTGATCGGGACGCTGGCAGCGCGCGAGCCGAAACTGGTCAAGGAGTTGGCCACGCTCTACCCGGATCAAATCGTGCTTTCGGTCGATGTCTGGCAAGGTTTTGTAATGACGGATGGCTGGCGCAGCCAAAGCGTATTCACGCCCGAAGCGTTTATCGACGCATTCGAAGGGGCGCCGTTTGCTGCTATCGTGGTGACGGATATCGACAGCGATATGGAGGACGTCGAGGCTCAGCTTGGCTTGATCTCGGGGCTTGCCAGCCATTCGCGCACCCCGGTGATAGCAAGCGGTGTTGTGCGTACTGCGGATGACATCTCGCGGCTGGCCTATATTCCCAATATCTCGGGTGCGATCGTGGGACGTGCACTGTTTCGAAAGACACTTGACCTGACCGATGCACTGGAAATGGCGAAAACGGCGCATGAGCCGGTGGCACAGTTCCAATAAACACGCTTCGCCCTTTCAATCGGATCCGAGAAAGGGCGGGCACCTGTTTCCGTAACCCAAAGCGGTACTGCTTCGGTTGCCCGGCGGCGGGAAGCCCGCCTGAAATCGCCGTTGCTCTTGCCCCCGCACCCCGGGCCGGGGTAAGAGCGGTTCTCATAACAGGAAGCAGGCAAGAGGCACTTCATGCGCAGAGTCGTTGTAACCGGTCTTGGATTGGTCACTCCTTTGGCCAGCGGGGTCGAGGAAACCTGGTCGCGGCTGCTGGACGGAGAGTCCGGCGCTGGTCCCATCACGCATTTTGATGCGGAAGGCAGTGGTGTCACCACGACCTATGCCTGCGAGGTCCCCCGCGGGGACGGAACCAACGGGACCTTCAATCCCGATGACTGGATGCCGCCGAAAGAGCAGCGCAAGATTGAGGACTTTATCCTGTATTCCATCGCGGCTGCGGAAATGGCCTGCAAAGATGCGAACTGGTTGCCGGAAGATGAAGAGGACCGGCTGCGAACAGGGGTTCTGATCGGTTCCGGCATCGGGGGGTTGGGTTCGATCGCGAATACCGCCAATCTGATCCGCGACAAGGGCCCGCGTCGGGTTTCACCGTTCTTTATTCCGGGTGCTCTGATCAACCTTGCATCAGGTCAGGTGTCGATCCGGCACGGCTTCAAGGGGCCGAACCATTCGGTCGTGACGGCGTGTTCGACCGGTGCCCATGCCATCGGCGACGCCAGCCGCATCATTCGCGCAGGTGACGCAGACGTCATGGTCGCAGGTGGCGGTGAAGGCTGCATCTGCGAGATCGGCATCGCCGGGTTCAACGCATGCAAGGCGTTGTCGACCAAATATGCCGATAACCCCAAAGCGGCCAGCCGACCCTATGACGTGGACCGCGACGGGTTCGTCATGGGCGAAGGTGCGGGCATCGTCATTCTGGAAGACTATGAGCACGCCAAGGCCCGCGGTGCGAAGATCTACGCCGAGGTGCTGGGCTATGGCATGTCGGGTGACGCGTATCACATCACGGCACCGTCCGAGGATGGTGACGGGGCAGAACGCTCGATGCGGGCGGCGCTGCGCAGTGCGGGGCTGGAGCCGAAAGATCTGGACTATATCAACGCCCATGGCACCTCGACCATGGCGGATACGATCGAGCTGGGCGCGGTTGAGCGTTTGCTGGGGGACCACGCCGCGAACGCCACCATGACGTCGACCAAATCGGCAACCGGTCACTTGCTTGGTGCTGCGGGCGCGATCGAGGCAATCTTCTCGATTCTGGCGATCCGTGATCAGGTAGCCCCGCCGACGATCAACCTGGACAACCCTGCGGTAGAGACACCGATTGATCTGGCCCCGAACGCAAAACGCGAGCGTGAGATCAATGTGGCCTTGTCGAATTCGTTCGGGTTTGGCGGCACCAATGCCAGCGTGATCTTCGGAAAGGCCAGCTAAATGTGGCGGGCCATTGCTTCGAACGCGCTGACCATTCTGGTGGTCGGCCTGTTCCTGATGGGCGGACTGATCCTTTGGGGGCAGAGCCAGTACAAGGCCGAGGGCCCGCTTGAAACCGCAATCTGCCTTCAGGTCAGAAGCGGATCGAACATGACACGTGTCAGTCAGCAGCTGCAAGAGCAGGGCGCGATCAGCAGTGCCACGATCTTTCGGATGGCCGCGGACTACACGGATCGGGCGCAGCAGTTGAAAGCAGGCAGCTTTCTGGTACGGGAAGGTGCGTCGATGGAGCAGATCATCGACGAGATCACCAGCAGCGGTGCCAGCACCTGTGGATCCGAGATTGAGTATCGTATCGGTGTGACGCGTGCTCAGACCCGTGTGCGCGAGTTGAACCCGGCGACCCTGGATTTCATAGAAATCGCGTCGTTTGATCCCTCGGAAGAAGAGGTGCCTGAGGCCTATACCGAGAAACGCAACGAGGCGGACACCCGTTACCGCGTATCACTGGCCGAAGGTGTGACCTCGTGGCAGGTGGTCGAGGCGTTGAAGGCGTTCGACGCTTTGACAGGTGAGGTGACCGAGATCCCGGCCGAAGGGATGCTGGCGCCGGACAGTTACGATGTTGTGGCGGGCCAGGACCGTAACGACATTTTGCAGGCGATGCAGGACAAGCAACAATTGCGGATCAATGCCGTTTGGGAAAGCCGTCAGGACGGGTTGCCGCTGCAAAGTCCCGAAGAAATGCTGATCCTTGCGTCGATCATCGAAAAGGAAACCGGAGTTCCGGAAGAACGCGGGCAAGTGGCCAGTGTTTTTGTGAACCGGCTGAAACAGGGGATGCGGTTGCAGACGGACCCGACCGTCATCTATGGCGTTACCAAAGGGCAAGGCACGTTGGGGCGCGGGCTGCGCCGCAGCGAGCTGAACCGACCAACGCCGTGGAATACCTATCAGATAGATGGTTTGCCGCCGACGCCGATTGCCAATCCGGGCCTGGCCAGCCTAAAAGCTGCTGTTGCGCCGGATGACACGGATTTCGTGTTCTTTGTTGCCGATGGCACGGGCGGTCATGCATTTGCCGAAACCTTGCAGGAACACAATCGCAATGTCGCCAAGTGGCGCCAGATTGAGGCAGAGCGGAATTCGGGAAATTGATCTGAACGAAATCTGGTTCCGTTCATCGTGTTGCGCCAACGCCGGTCATTGAACCGGCGTTGGCTTTTTTGTGCCGTTCCGACCTTACGCCGCCGGACGTTTGCCGCGTGGGCGTCGCCGCTTGTTTGCCGCGGGTTTTCCTTCCCCGTAGGCGGGTTTGGGTTTGAACCCCCGGCGGCGGTTGTTCGGGCGGCGCGCCGGTTTTTCAGGTTGCACAGCTTCGGGCATCGAGCCACTGGCAACTGGGATTTCGATCTTCATCAGCTTTTGGATCTGGCGCAGCAGATCAACTTCTTCCGCGGAACAGAAGGCGATGGCTTCGCCTTCGCGCCCTGCGCGGGCGGTGCGCCCGATACGGTGGACGTAGTTGTCAGGCACCTCGGGCAGATCGAAGTTGATCACGTAGGCGACGCCCGGAATGTCGATGCCTCGGGCCGCAACGTCGGTGGCCACCAGAATGTTGATTTCACCCGCGCGGAACGCCTTGATCGCGCGATCGCGCTGACCCTGGCTTTTGTTGCCGTGGATGGATGCGGCGTTGTAGCCGTCAGCTACTAGGCCCTTCATCAGCCGTTCTGCACCATGTTTGGTGCGCGTAAAGACCAGTGTCAGGGCATCCACATCTTTCGAAAGGATTTCACGCAGCTTGATTGGTTTTCCGGGTTTGGAAACGAAGTGCAACGACTGCGTAATCTTGTCGGCCGCTTTGCCCGGAGGCGAGACCTGCACCCGCTGCGGGTTGGTCAGGTAAGCGCGGCTGAGCTCTTCCATCTGCTTCGGCATGGTGGCCGAAAACAGCATGGTTTGGCGTGGAGTGCCCAGTGCCGGCGCGATTTTACGCAACGCATGGATAAAGCCAAGGTCGAGCATCTGGTCAGCTTCGTCCAGCACCAGATGGCGGACCGCTCCGAGATTTACTGCACCACGTTCCATCAAGTCTATCAGGCGACCCGGTGTGGCGACCAGAATATCAGTGCCACGAGAGAGGAACATTATCTGCTTGTTGATCGACTGGCCGCCTACAACGGTGGCCACGCGCAGCTTGGTGCCCTTCGTCAGGGTGCGCAGGCTGTCGGCGATCTGGTTCACGAGTTCGCGGGTGGGCGCCAGGATCAGTGCCTTGGCGGTTTTCGGGTCGGGCTTGCCGGGTTGGGCCAGAAGGTGATCGATCAGAGGCAGGCCGAAAGCCAATGTCTTTCCGGTGCCGGTTTGCGCCAGTCCCAGAATGTCGTGACCATTCAGAGCAAGCGGAATCGCCTGGTTCTGGATCGGTGTGGGTTGAGTGAAATTGGCGCGTTTGAGTGCCTCGTTCAGTGCCGGGGCAAGGCCCAGCATATCAAAGTCGAACAAATAACTATCCTTTACAGCCCGGAGCGTTGGCCCGCGGACAGGTCATGAAGGGTCGCGCGTTGGCGACCGGCAGGGGTTGTGCGAGACCTCGGAACGAGCAGGTGCATCCTGCGCCATCCGGCCGTCGCGTCAAGAACCCTGCGTGATGGGGAACTGGAATGATGAGTTGGCGCTGTGGGGCGGACGAGGTCCGCTCGGGCTCACGCATCAGCGCTGTGATGTGGGGCACATGAGGGTTTCGCAATGGAATGTCAAGCACTGGTAAGTCTTCTGGTGGTCTTCTGAGTTGAAAGAGGCACTGTTCGCGGCACCGGACTGCCATTGAATTAGTGCGTTAAACCAACGGCCCTGTTGATCGCCATTCCAGTATTCACGGCTTGATAGGTTGGAAATGGCATCCTCTCGGCTGTGTAAATGTCGCGTCGGATCCAGTTTTGTGCTTCCAACTGGTGAAGGGATGAGGACAGCGCCCGATCTGTAATAACCGCAAGACCTGATTTGATGGCCGAGAAACGATGCGGGGTGCCTGCCAACGCCAGAACTGGCACAGTCCATGATTTTCGTAGAAGTTTGATTTCATCCTCAGAGCGGGCGGTATTAATTATCTTGCTGGCGACCGTGGCGGCCTGGGTTCCGAATGGCGTAAGTCGAAATTCTGGACGTAAAGGGTGCCCATGGCCGGGATTTCTTTCGATCATTCCAAGTTCAATAAGATGAGAAAGGCTGGCTGCAAAGGCCGTTCGGCTAGCGTCGGTCGCTGCCAAAAGCGGGGCTTGCCGGCCCGGAACTTTGGCGTGCAGCAGGGCAAGAATTTTCAGGGACCAAGCCCGCGATGTCAGCTTGACAAGTGTATTGATGTCCATAAAGTATAGTAGCTAAATTTTAGATAAAAAGGAAGCCTCATGCCGCTCGTTTCATTGAAAAACACTATCACACTTGCGATGTCGGTGCGGGATCGACATGCCAGCGCGGAATGGTACGCTGCCAAGCTGGGATTTGAGCTTATCCACCACATTGATGAAGCAGGATGGAGCGAAATGCTGACGAATGTCGACGGAGTCACTTTGGGGCTGGGCGAACAGGCCGAAGCCTCTCCGGGGAATTGCGTGCCTGTCTTCGAAGTCGCGGATATCGTGGATGCGCGCAGAAAGTTGGAGGCGGCTGGAGTGGAATTTGACGGCGAAACGGACACGATTGAGGGGATGGTCAGCACGGCCACGTTCTATGATCCGGACAGGAATGCGCTAATGTTGGCGCAGGATTTGACAAGCCAGGGCTGAGAGCATCAGGTAAAGGAATACTCAACACAGCGGTCGCCCTGCGTTGCGCTCGTGTTGCGTAACTTATTGACATTACGTGCGTAATTCCGTACTAATTATGCCATGCTAGAAGAAGTGGGCAACGGCCCCGGGGCGACCCGGTGGCCGTTTCTTGCTTCTCTCGTGCGGAGAAAACTCACGCATGAGGTCACAGGCAAACATGACTTTGATTACCCCGGAAGAGCGGATTTCCCAGACGGCTGAATTGTTGCAGTCGCTTGAGAGGTCCATTCGCGATCTGCGGCAAGCGGCGGAAGACCTGCGCAAACAGATCGGAGCCGGGGAGGATGCAGATCTTGCTGGTTCAGCCAAGCAACTCGGGCAGTTAGAGGGGCTGATCCGAAGTTGTCAGAAAGTGGAGACAAGCTTTGTCGAACAACATCACAGACAAGCCGGAATTGCACAAGGTGGGTACGCGCTCGACCTTGACCGAGCTCGGTTTGAAGTCGGGTGCAGGCTGGCTCGCCTCCGCGCCTGTTGCGGTGCAGAACAGATTTCTGAGTGAGATCGGGGAGGGAGGGCTGTGTGCCCTCCCTTTCCTGTTCGAATTCTGGGCGCTGCCGCATCAGTTGCCGCCAGAGGGCGACTGGCGGTCCTGGGTGATCATGGGGGGGCGCGGTGCGGGCAAGACGCGCGCCGGGGCCGAGTGGGTGCGACAGATGGTCGAGGGGTCTTTGCCGTTGGATAAGGGCCAGGCCTGTCGGGTGGCCTTGGTGGGTGAGACATTCGATCAGGTGCGCGATGTGATGATCTTTGGCGACAGCGGGATATTGCAATGCTCGCCTCCGGATCGTCGGCCGCAGTGGAAGGCATCAGAGCGCAAGCTGGTCTGGCCCAACGGGGCTGAGGCGCAGGCCTTTTCCGCGCATGACCCCGAGGGGCTGCGCGGCCCGCAATTCGATGCGGCCTGGGTGGATGAGCTGGCCAAGTGGAAGAAAGCGGGTGAGACCTGGGACATGCTGCAATTTGCGTTGCGGCTGGGCGAGCGGCCTCGGGTCTGTGTGACCACGACACCGCGTAACGTGAAGGTTTTGAAGGATTTGCTGGCGTCGCCCTCCACGGTGCAGACCCATGCGCCGACCGAGGCGAACCGGGCCAATCTGGCGGACTCGTTTCTGGAAGAGGTGCGCGCGCGTTATGCGGGCACGCGGCTGGGGCGGCAGGAGTTGGACGGGGTGCTGCTGTCGGATGCCGAGGGGGCGCTGTGGACGGGGTCCATGCTGGAAGCGGCGCGCTGTGCGCAGGTGCCCGATCTTGATCGGGTCGTTGTGGCGCTGGACCCGGCGGTGACGTCCGGTTCAGGCGCGGATGCTTGCGGGATCGTGGTGGTTGGCGCGCAGGTGCAGGGGCCGCCCGAGGCGTGGCGGGCCTATGTGCTGGCCGACCGCACGGTGCAGGGCGTGGGTCCTGCGGGCTGGGCGCAGGCGGCGATTGACGCGATGGATGAGTTCGGGGCCGAGCGGCTGGTGGCCGAGGTCAATCAGGGCGGGCAACTGGTGGAAGAGGTCGTGCGGCAGGTAGACCCTCTGGTCCCTTATCGGGCGGTGCGGGCGTCACGCGGTAAGGTGGCGCGGGCCGAGCCTGTGGCAGCGTTGTACGAGCAGGGGCGGGTGGCGCATGTCTCCGGGCTGGACGCTCTGGAGGAGCAGATGTGCCAGATGACCGCGACGGGGTTCGAGGGGCAGGGCTCGCCCGACCGGGTCGACGCGCTGGTCTGGGCGCTGCATGAGTTGGTTGTGGGGCCTGCTGGGGTGTTTAGAAGGCCGAGGGTGCGGGCTTTGTGAGCCCATTGCGGCAAACACATCAAGCGCTTTGGACAGGGGCGAGTTCATCTGGCCATCGTCTGGGATGTTCAGAGACAATCAGCAGAACGTCAGCCCCGGCCAATACGGTTCGAACATCGCGTATCAAATCCAGGTTGAGGCGGTCGATTTCGTGCGCGAGAACGGAACGACATGGGTCGTAGTAAACAGTCACTAAATGGGAACGGCCCAGTTTGGTAACAGACAGATCCCGGATCCGCCCGCCATATTCAATGAGAGTTGCACGTACTGCGCGGCGCGCGGTCGCGATAGTGGCAGGGCTGGCGCTTAACCCTGCAAGCTCGCCCAATCCGCCTTTGAATTCACGGATATAAGCCCCGAGGGCCAGCAGGCAAAGCAGTAGGACAATCACGGAGTCCCCGATCGGAGCGATCAAAGCAAGTGGTCCTTCCCTGAAAAAGTAGATGGCAGCCAGGCCGATGCCTGCCGCCGCAGTGATCATCCCGTCAAAAAGCGCCGCTTTGGCCTCCAGTCGCAGGATTGAGCTGTTTCGACCGATGCGACGCCAGGTGAAATGATGAAAGGCCCAGAGCAAGGTGCAGGTCAGCCCGATCCCTGAGAAATAGAGGATCATTGGCGCAAAGCTCAATGGTTCGGGGGGCAGGCCGTTCAGATAGTTGTAGATGCTTTTGAGGGCGCTGGTGATCGCGAACAATACAAGACCCAACAAGGATAGAGAGCGGAGTGTTGAAAAGATGGCTTCGTCTGCGGCATAGCCGAACGGTCTTAACTTGTCGGGTCCGGCATCAATTCGTTGGCTGATCCTTCGGCCGAGAACGGCTGAAGTAAAACCGATCAGTGAGAACAGTCCGTCCATCATGATCGCGTTCGAATTCGACAGAATGCTGGCCAGGATTCCAGCGGCACCCATGAAGAGATTTCCTCCCATTGCTACCACGAGTGCGCGGCTTTCCAGTCGTTTTCTGATGGCCAATTCTGGCTGGGTCATTCGATCGGTCCCGCTTTGCTTTCAGTACTTTTACCAATAGCCATCCATTCGGAATTGGCCACCCACTTTGGTTGTCCGTGTTGCCCAACCCCCGTACGCCCTATTCCAAAGCCCTAAACTTCTTTCCGTCATAACTCCTTTCAACAAGCCGGGCAGAGCGGCGGCAGAAAGGAGCACAGATGGTATTCGATTTCTTGCGTCGTGGATCGGCTGAAGCGGCGCCCGAGGCAAAAGCAAGCGCGGCGGGGCCGGTGGTGGCGTGGCAGACGGGCGGGCGCGTGGCCTGGAGCCCCAGGGATGCAGTATCGCTGACGCGGACGGGGTTTTCGGGGAACCCGGTGGGGTTTCGTTCCGTCAAGCTGATTGCCGAGGCGGCGGCGGCTTTGCCGTTGGTGTTGCAGGATCAGGCGCAGCGCTATGAGACCCATCCGATCCTGTCCCTGATGCGCCGTCCGAATGCGGCGCAGGGGCAAGCGGAGTTGATGGAGGCCTTGTTCGGGCAATTGCTGCTGTCGGGCAATGCCTATGTCGAGGCGGTTCAGGCCGAGGAAGGCCTGCCGGTCGAGCTGCACGTGCTGCGATCTGATCGGATGAGCGTGGTGCCGGGGGCGGATGGGTGGCCCAAGGCGTATGACTATGCGGTTGGCGGCAAGAAGCATCGGTTTGCGGCGGAAAACATCTGCCATATCAAATCGTTCCACCCTCAGGATGACCATTACGGGTTCTCGCCGATGCAGGCGGCGGCAATGGCGATTGATGTGCATAACAGCGCGTCGCGCTGGTCGAAGTCGCTGCTGGACAATGCGGCGCGGCCTTCGGGGGCGCTGGTCTGGAAAGGTGATGGCAATGGGGTGATGGCCGAAGATCAGTTCCGGCGTCTGTCAGACGAGATCGAGCAGAACTATCGCGGGGCGCGCAATGCAGGCCGTCCGATGGTTCTGGAAGGGGGGCTGGATTGGAAGCCGATGGGGTTCTCTCCGTCCGATATGGAGTTTCAAAAGACCAAGGAAGCCGCCGCCCGCGAGATCGCGCTGGCCTTCGGCGTCCCGCCGATGCTGCTGGGGATACAAGGCGACGCGACCTATTCGAACTATCAGGAGGCCAACCGGGCGTTCTATCGCCTGACTGTTCTGCCTCTGGTGACGCGGGTGGCGGCGGCGGTGTCGGACTGGCTGGCGGGCTTTACCGGCGAGGAGCTGGTGTTGAAGCCTGACCTGGATCAGGTGCCTGCGCTGTCCGCAGAACGGGATGCGCAATGGGCGCGGGTCAATGGGGCCGACTTCCTGACCGATGCCGAGAAGCGTGCCTTGCTGGGCCTGCCGGAGCGCGCGGATGGGTGAGGGGTATCCCTCGTTCGAGTGCGCGCCAGGTCTGCGTCTGGCCGCGCATGAGCGGGTGGCCGAGATCCAGCATGCACATCTGTGCCGGCGTCTGGATCAGATCGAAGAGATGATGGAGCGGCTGGAGCGCCGGCTGTGGCTGACAGTCTATGGCGTGGCGGCGGTGATCCTGGCGCAGGCGTTTCAATCTCTCTTGGTGGTGGCGCCATGAGTTCAATGGGTTGCATGGAGAAGTTCATGGATTTGGAACATAAGTTCGCACGGTTCGGCGACAGTTTGTCGGTTACGGACGATGCGGTAATCGAGGGCTATGCGAGCCTGTTTGGGCAGGTCGATCAGGGCAGTGACGTGGTCCAGCGTGGGGCGTATCAAAGCTCGCTTGACGGGCTGAAGGCGGCCGGTCAGCGGGTCAAGATGCTGTGGCAGCACGATCCGACCCAGCCCATCGGCGTGTGGGACGAAGTACGCGAGGACGACAAGGGGCTGTGGGTCAAGGGGCGTCTGCTGGAGAGCACGCAGAAGGGCCGCGAAGCGGCAGAATTGATCCGGGCGGGTGCGATGGATGGTCTGTCGATCGGTTATCGCACCAAGCGGGCCGTGAAGAATGACAAGGGCCAGCGGGTCCTGACCGAACTGGAGCTGTGGGAGGTGTCATTGGTGACCTTCCCAATGCTGCCCAGTGCGCGGGTGGCGGCGAAGGGAAGGACACCTGACGCCGAGGAAGCCCTGCGCTGTATTGCCGACGTATTCAACGATGCCCGGCAGGAGCTGGCGCGGAACTAGCGCGCCTCAAAACCACTCAGAACAGGACATGCTGATGAGCAAGACCGAAACCCCGGCCTTGACCGGAGAGGGTGCGCCCCTGGTTCAGGAGGTGAAGCAGGCGATGGCTGGCTTCGTGAATGAATTCAAGGGCCTGAAAGCCGAAGTTAACACCAAACTGCAACAGACAGAAGAGCGACTGACCATGCTGGATCGTAAATCAACAATCGCGGCACGCCCGCATCTTGCCGCTTCGATCGAAGACGGAGCCCCGCATCAGAAGGCATTTGACGCCTATGTGCGGTCCGGCGAAGATGACGGGCTGCGTGGACTCGAGATGGAGGCCAAGTCCCTGTCAACAGCGGTCAACAGCGATGGTGGCTATCTGGTTGATCCGCAGACTGCCGAGACGATCAAGTCGGTTTTGAACTCGACCGCCTCGATCCGTTCGATTGCATCGGTCGTGAATGTCGAGGCAAATTCGTTCGACGTGCTGATCGATCACACCGATGTAGGTGCGGGCTGGGCGGACGAAAACTCGGCCACGGCGGAAACCGGAACGCCGTCGATCGATCGCATCTCGATCCCGCTGCACGAGCTGAGCGCGCTGCCCAAAGCGTCGCAGCGTCTGCTGGATGACAGCGCCTTCGATGTCGAGGGCTGGCTGGCCGGGCGCATTGCCGACAAGTTTGCACGCGCCGAGGCGGCGGCTTTCATCAACGGCGATGGCGTCGACAAGCCCAAGGGGTTGATGATCCACCGCGCGGTTCCGAATGATGGCTGGTCCTGGGGCAGCCTTGGTTATGTCGCGACCGGTATTGATGCGGGTATTGATGCGGATGCGATTGTCGATGTGGTCTATGCGCTGGGCGCGCAATACCGGGTCAACGGGACCTTCGTGATGAATTCGAAGACCGCAGGTGTGATCCGCAAGTTGAAGGACAGTGATGGCCGCTTCCTGTGGTCCGATGGTCTGGCCGCAGGTGAGCCGGCGCGTCTGATGGGCTATCCGGTTCTGATCGCCGAGGACATGCCGGATGTGGCAACCGACAGTTTCTCGATTGCCTTTGGTGACTTCCAGGCCGGTTACACCATTGCCGAGCGTCCTGATTTGCGCGTGCTGCGCGATCCGTTCAGCGCCAAGCCACATGTCCTGTTCTATGCGACCAAACGCGTCGGCGGCGATGTCAGCGATTTTGCTGCGATCAAGCTGTTGAAATTCGGCACCGCTTAACGCGGGCTGAATCCGGGGGGCCCTGGCCCCTCGGACGGCGGGCGCGGGCCGGAGTGAGATCCTCTGCGTTGTCTAGCTGCTCCCCTCCGTCCGAGCAACGTGGGGCGGCGCGTGCCCGCCAATTTCCAAAGATGGGGCCCTGGAGGGGTCCGAGATTGCGGAGTGAGTGGATGATGTTGATCGAAGAGACCGCCATCGCGGATGCGGCGCTGCCGGTGGATCAGTTCAAGGCGCATCTGAGGTTGGGCACGGGCTTTGCCGAGGATGATGTGCAGAATGAAGTGTTGAAGGGGTTCCTGCGGGCCGCCATTGCGGCGATCGAGGCGCGCACTGGCACGGTTCTGAACACACGGGATTTCTCGTGGAGTTTGAACAGGTGGCGCGACCCGTCGGGCGAAGTGCTGCCTGTGGCCCCGGTGGTTTCAGTTCAGGCTGTGACGCTGACTGACAAGCAAGGAGCCGAAACAGTTGCAGACGCTGCGACCTATCGGCTGGAGCATGACAGCCAGCGGCCCCGGATACGCCCATTGGGATCCAGCCTGCCTGCCATCGAAACGGGTGGTTCCGTAAAGATCTCGTTTGTCGCGGGGATGGCGCAGGATTGGGGCGGGCTGCCTGCCGATCTTGGGCAAGCCGTGCTGCTGCTGGCGGCGCATTACTATGAATACCGGGATGAAACCTCGTTGGGCGCGGGTTGTATGCCCTTTGGTGTCACCAGCCTGATCCAGCGCCATCGCATGGTGCGTTTCGGGGCGGGGGTATCGCAATGAACACGCCGCATCTGAACCGTAAATTGGTGCTGGAGGCGCCAACGCGAACTGCTGATGGGGCGGGGGGCTATACTCAAACATGGGCTGCGATGGGGACACTGTGGGCCGAGGTGACGGCGCGCAGTGGGGCGGAACGGCAGATCGCCGGAGCGTCCGTGTCGCGTGTCGGGTACCGCATCGTGGTACGCGGTGCGCCCATGGGTTCTTCGATGCGCCCCGCGCCGGATCAGCGGTTTCGCGAGGGAAATCGCTGTTTCGTAATCCGCGCCGTGGCCGAGCGTGACCCGCGCGGCAAGTTCCTGACCTGTTTCGCAGATGAAGAGGTGGCGGCATGAGCTATGGCGTTTCCGCCGCATTGCAGGCGGCCGTGTATCAACAGCTTGCAGCGGACGCAGCAGTCAGCAGCCAATCGGGGGGCGCGATCTATGATGCCGTACCCGCGGGAACCGTGCCGCAGACCTATGTGACGCTGGGCCCCGAAGAGGTGCGTGACGCGTCGGACCGAACAGGCACGGGCGCGATACACCGCTTCACCGTTTCGGTGGTGTCCCAGGAGGCAGGGTTCGGTGCTGCCAAAACACTGGCCGGCGCGGTGTGTGACGCGCTGGAAAACGCGCCACTCAACCTGCTTCGCGGGCGTTTGGTGGGGCTGTGGTTCGAGCGGGCCTCGGCCCGACGCACCGGGACCGGCGGCACCATCCGCCAGATCGACCTGAAGTTCCGCGCTCGCGTGGAAGATGACTAAGCAATCAACGGAGAGAGCACATGGCTGCCCAGAACGGAAAAGACCTGTTGGTCAAAATGGATATGAACGGAACCGGCCTGTTCCAGACCATCGCGGGGCTGCGGGCCACGCGCATAAGTTTCAATGCTGAAAGTGTGGATGTCACCAGTCTGGAAAGCCAGGGTGGATGGCGCGAGCTTTTGTCCGGGGCGGGGGTCAAATCGGCTTCGATCTCTGGCTCTGGCGTGTTCAAGGATGCCGGCACGGATGAGCGTGCGCGGCAGTTGTTCTTTGATGGCGAAACTCCGGCTTTTCAGGTCATCATCCCTGATTTCGGGATTGTTGAAGGTCCGTTCCAGGTGACCAGCATCGAATATGCGGGCTCGCACAACGGTGAGGCGACCTATGAGATGAGCATGGCCAGTGCCGGTGCTCTGACCTTTACGGCGCTTTGATCCGATGGCCAATCCGTGGACAGGCGAGGTGGCGCTGACCATCGATGGCGAGCAGCGGGTGCTCAAACTGACGCTGGGTGCTTTGGCGGAGCTGGAGCAGGAGCTGAATGCTGGGTCGCTGGTTGAGCTGGTGCAGCGGTTCGAGGGCGGTGCGTATTCCAGTGCGGATGTTCTGGCGCTGATCGTTGCCGGTTTGCGGGGCGGTGGCTGGAACATTGCCCGGGCCGACCTGATGCATGCCGAGATTGAAGGCGGCCCCATGGCTGCCGCCAGAACCGCAGCCGAATTGTTGGCGCGCGCCTTCATGGTGCCGGAGGGCACATGAGCGGGTTCGACTGGCCTGCCCTTATGCGGGCCGGGTTTCTGGGGCTGCGACTGACGCCGGATCAATTCTGGCGTCTGACCCCGGCAGAGCTGCGGCTGATGCTGGGGCAGGGGTCCGGAGCGTCTGCAATGAACCGGGCGGGGTTGGATGCCTTGCTGGCGGCTTATCCGGACAAGACACAAGGAGAGCGTGATGACAGATCGTGACGGGTTTGATGACCTGCAAGAACGAGGCGAAGCGCTGGGCGATTCCCTCGGCGATGCTGCGACGATGGCGGCGGCGTTTGACAGCCAGATGAAGCGCATCAGCGCCGCATTTGAAGAAACCGGCAAGGATGTCGCCACGCTGGAGCGCGGCATGTCCAGCGGATTGCGCAAGGCCTTCGATGGTGTCGTTCTGGATGGGATGAGTCTTTCCGGTGCCCTGGATGTCCTGAAGAACTCCTTGATCCAAACGGCTTATGCGGCCGCGATCAAGCCGGTGACGGACCACTTTGGAGGAATGCTGGCCAACACGGTCGGCGGGTTGGTGAAGGGAATTCTGCCTTTTGCTGATGGCGGCAGCTTCAGCCAGGGCCGGGTGATGCCCTTCGCCAATGGCGGTGTGGTCAGCGGCCCGACAACGTTTCCCATGCGCGGAGGCACCGGGCTGATGGGAGAAGCCGGGCCCGAGGCGATCATGCCGCTTGCGCGCGGGGCCGATGGCAAGCTGGGTGTGCGCACGCAGGGCGCTGGGCGTGCCGTGAATGTGGTGATGAACATTTCAACACCGGACGTGCAAGGGTTCCGCCGGTCTCAGGGGCAGATAGCGGCCCAGATGAGCCGCGCGTTAGGGCGCGGCAATCGCAACAGATAAATCAGGGAGCAGCTGATGAATTTCCACGAGGTGAGATTTCCCGCCAGCCTGAGCTTTGGCTCGGTCGGCGGCCCGGAACGGCGCACGGACATCGTGACGCTGGCCAATGGTTTTGAAGAGCGCAACACGCCCTGGGCCCATTCGCGCCGCCGATATGATGCGGGGTTGGGGATGCGTTCGCTGGACGATATCGAGACATTGATTTCCTTCTTCGAAGCACGGCAGGGCCAGATGTTCGGCTTTCGCTGGAAAGACTGGTCGGATTTCAAATCCGGCAAGGCCTCGGCGGACACCAGTTTCGGAGATCAGGTGATCGCCAAAGGCGACGGAACACGCACCGAATTCCAGTTGATCAAGACCTACCAATCGGGCGGAGTAAGCTATGCGCGCCCCATCGTGAAACCGGTATTGGGGACGGTGCGTCTGGGGCTGGATCAGGATGAGGTCCGCGAGGGCGTGGATTTTGACGTTGATCTGACGACGGGTAAGGTCACGTTTGCGGACCCGCCGCCGGAAGAAGTCGATATCACCGCGGGTTTTGAGTTTGATGTGCCGGTGCGTTTTGACACCGACAAAATCCAGACCAGTGTGGCAAGTTTCCAGGCCGGCGACGTACCGAACGTTCCAGTGGTCGAGGTGCGCATCTGATGGCTGAAGATATACAGGGCCTGCACGCGCATCTGCAAAGCGGGTTGACAACGGTCTGCCGCTGTTGGGCGATCAAACGCACGGACGGTCAGGAATACGGTTTCACCGACCACGACATGGAGCTGAGTTTTTACGGGTTGACCTTCAAGGCCAGTACCGGTCTGACGGCCGCTGCCATCGAGCAGGCTACGGGTCTGTCAATCGACAACACGGAAGCGATGGGCGCCCTGTCTGATGCGGCCATTCGCGACGAGGATATCGAAGCGGGGCGTTTTGACGGGGCCGAGGTGCGCGCCTGGTTGGTCAACTGGACAGATCTGGATCAACGCGTCCTTCAGTTCCGGGGTTCAATTGGTGAGTTGCGCCGCTCTGGCGGCGCGTTCCATGCGGAATTGCGTGGCCTGACCGACTTGCTGAACCGCCCTTTGGGGCGCGTTTACCAAAAGCCTTGCACGGCTGTGTTGGGGGATCGGGCCTGCCGGTTCAACACCGACACGCCGGGGTATTGGTTCGACGGTGTGATCTCGGGTTTCGATGGCGGCAGCCTTCTGCATGTCGCAGGAGGCCAGACCATTGAAGAAGGCTGGTTCGAACGGGGGCGCGTGGATGTTTTGTCCGGTTCTGCCAAGGGGTTGTGGTCTTCGATCAAGAACGACAGGCAGACGGCAACCGGGCGCGAGATCACGCTTTGGTCCGGCTTCGGGGCAAGCCTGGCGATCGGCGACAGTGTGAAGCTGCGGGCAGGATGCGACAAGCGCATGGAAACCTGCCAGTTCAAGTTCAACAACTTTTTGAATTTTCAAGGGTTTCCAGATCTTCCGGGCGAAGACTGGGTCATGGCTGTTCCCAAGAAAAGCAAAGCCAATAGCGGAGGCAGCTTACGGTGACAATACGTAGAGAGGATATCGTGACAGAGGCGCGCGAATGGCTTGGAACGCCTTATGTGCATCAGGCCTCGGTCAAAGGTGCCGGTGCGGATTGTCTGGGCCTGTTGCGGGGCGTTTGGCGCGCCGTGATCGGGCGGGAACCTGAATCTGTTCCGGCCTACAGCATGGACTGGTCCGAACCGCAGGGTGAGGAACGGATGTGGGTGGCGGCCAGGCGGCATCTGGTCGAAAAACCAATAGGCAAGATGGCATCGGGGGACGTTCTGCTGTTTCGGATGCGCGACACAAGCGTCGCCAAACACCTGGGCATCGTCAGTACCACGCAACCCGAGCCGCGCTTTATTCACGCGTATTCCGGCCACGGCGTGGTGGAAAACGCACTGAGCAGGCCGTGGTACCGCCGTATCGTTTCCTGTTTCGAATTCCCGATGGAGATGCATTGATGGCCACTATTCTTCTTTCTGCAGCCGGGGCCGCGCTGGGCGGTTCGATAGGGGGCACGGTCGCGGGCCTTTCAACCGCAGTTATCGGTCGGGCCGTCGGTGCGACGGTCGGGCGGGTCCTTGACCAGAAGTTCTTTAGCCAGTCCGTAATGGGCAGTGGCAGTGAAGTCGTCGAAACCGGCCGCATGGATCGGTTTCGGTTGACGGAAACCGGCGAAGGTGCGCCGGTGACCACCGTGTTTGGCCGTATGCGTGTGGGTGGTCAGGTCATTTGGGCTTCGGATTTTCTCGAGACCCAGACGACCACCACAGAGGGTGGTGGCGGGGGTGGCAAGGGGAAACCCAAGACCCCTGAGGTGACTACCGTCACGTACAGTTACTCGATTTCGCTGGCGATTGCGGTCGGCGCTGGTGAGATTGCTGATGTCGCGCGCATCTGGGCGGATGGAGAAGAACAAGATCGATCCAGCCTCAACATGCGGGTTTACCATGGTACGTGGGATCAGTTACCGGACCCGCTGATCGAGGCGATTGAAGGCGCGGGAACAGTTCCAGCGTATCGCGGAACCGCCTATGTCGTGATCGAGGACTTCCCGCTCGGCGCTTTCGGCAACCGGGTGCCGCAGTTTTCATTCGAAGTTGTTCGCCCCACGCAGCGGGACATGCCGGATCATGACAGTGCATTGCCTCAGGTCGTGCGCGGGGTCGCCATGATACCGGGGACCGGAGAATATGCTCTGGCCAGCTCTCAGGTGAATTATTCACAATCTGGTAAAAGCTGGCCTGCCAACGCACATTCCGCGTCCGGCACCTCGGATCTTGTCTCCTCGACCCGAGCGCTGGAAAGCGAGTTGCCCAATTGTGATGCCGCATCATTGGTGGTGTCGTGGTTCGGCAATGATCTGAGATGCGGGCAATGCGAAATTCGGCCCAAGATCGAACAGCGTGAGATCGACAGCAGCGATATGCCCTGGATCGTATCTGATCAGGCCCGAAGCGGCGCCGGGCTTGTGGTGCGACAGAACGGCCGCCCGGTCTATGGGGGAACTCCGGCGGATGCGGCCGTGGTCGAGGCGATCCGGCATCTGAACCAATCCGGCAAGCGGGTGATGTTTTACCCATTCATCCTGATGGAGCAATTGCCGGGGAATGGGCTGCCCGATCCCTGGTCGGATGCGTCAAGTCAGCCTCACCTGCCGTGGCGTGGGCGGATCACCCTGGATGTGGCGCCGGGGCGTCCGGGTTCTGTGGACCAGACGGCCGCGGCCGATGCACAGGTCGCCGCGTTCTTCGGAACAGCTCGAGCGCAGGATTTTGCGATCAACCAGGATACGAACGGATCGGGCGGCTCCGGCGGTGGCTCGGGTGGTCTGGTCAGGCCCAGACCGGGTGGTCGGCCCGACGACAGAGGGGATACCGGTTTAACCTGGGTCTCCGGGGGCGGTACCTTTGGCGGGCTGCTGGGGGACAGCGGAGTCACGGCCAAAGAAATCATCACATATTCCGGCCCTCAGGAATGGGGCCTGCGGCGTTTCATTCTGCACTATGCCATGCTGTGCAAGGCTGCTGGCGGAGTTTCGTCATTCTGCATCTCGTCCGAGATGCGTGGCCTGACCCAGATCAGGGGGGCTTCGGGCTTTCCAGCCGTTGCGCAGCTTCGCGCCTTGGCGGCCGAGGTCCGTCAGATTCTGGGGCCGGACACGAAAATCGGCTATGCAGCGGACTGGAGCGAGTATTTCGGATACCAGCCACAGGGCACCAGCGACAGGTATTTTCACCTCGACCCTCTTTGGGCGGACGACAACATCGATTTCATCGGCATCGACAACTACATGCCGTTGTCCGATTGGCGCGACGGTGAACACCATCTGGACGCCGAGGCCGGCGCGCCTTCGATATACGACCTGGGGTATCTTCGCAGCAATATCGAAGGCGGTGAAGGGTATGACTGGTATTACGCCTCTCCGGAAGAGGCGGAAGCGCAGATCAGGACTCCGATCGAGGATCAGGGGCATGACGAGCCGTGGATCTGGCGATACAAGGACCTGCGAAACTGGTGGTCGAATCCGCATCACGAACGGGTCGGAGGCGTGCGTCAACCCAACCCGACCGATTGGGTGCCCGGCTCGAAACCGATCTGGTTCACCGAGTTGGGTTGCGCGGCAATCGACAAAGGCACGAACCAGCCAAACAAATTCCTGGACCCGAAATCATCGGAATCGCTGTTGCCCGCGTATTCAAACGGGCTGCGCGACGACTTCATTCAGGTTCAGTATCTGACGGCGATGCTTGGCTATTGGAACGATCCGAAGGTCAATCCGACCTCGGACATCTACGGTGCGCCGATGCTGGACATGGCAAACGCGTATGTCTGGGCATGGGATACCCGTCCGTTTCCGACCTTTCCTAACCTGAAAAGCCAGTGGGACGATGGCGAGAACTATCCCAGAGGGCACTGGCTGAACGGTCGGTCCGGGTCTCGTACGTTGGCCTCCGTGGTGACCGAAATCTGCCACGGCGCAGGTGTCACGGATATAGACGTTTCTGGTCTGTACGGTGTGGTCCGCGGGTATGTCATCGAAGACGTGACGAACGCCCGTTCCGCTTTGCAGCCGCTGATGCTGCGCTATGGGTTTGATGCGATCGAAAGGGACGGAGTGTTGAGGTTCCAGATGCGCGACGGGTATGGCGCAGTTGCCTTGAACCCAGATCATCTGGCGATCAGCAGCGATCTTGAAGGGACGGTCGAACACCGGCGTGAGGCCGAGGCCGAAATGACCGGGCGCGTTCGTCTGCGCTTTGTTCAGTCGGATGCGGATCATGATGTCGTCGCGGAAGAGGCGGTTTTGCCCGATGATCGCACCCATTCCGTATCGGTGAATGAGATGCCCCTGTCCATGACCCGCACCGAGGGGCGGCAAACAGCCGAACGCTGGTTGAGCGAAGCCAGAGTTTCGCGCGATACGGTTCGGTTTGCGCTTCCGCCGTCTCAAATGCACCTGGGGGCAGGGGATCTGGTTCGTTTGACAGACGCTGAAACCGGGCCGGTTTACCGGATTGACCGGTTGGAATCCGCTGACCTGCAACTGGTTGAAGCGGTCCGGATCGAACAGGGCGTGTACAAGGCGTCCGAATTGAATGACGACCCGGAAACGGTCAAACCCTATGCCGCGCCGGTCCCCGTTCTGCCGGTCTTTCTGGATCTGCCCTTGATCACGGGGGCCGAGGCCCCTCACGCGCCCTATCTGGCCGTTACCGGAGACCCATGGCCCGGGGCGGCAGCGGTCTATTCTTCGTCCAGCGACGATAGCTATCGCCTGAGCGACGTCATTGCCCAGCGGGCCGTGGTCGGCGTGACCGAAACACCGCTGAGACGCGCCAGTATCGGTGTCTGGGATGAGGGCCCTGCCTTGAAGGTCAAACTGCTTGCAGGTCAGTTGGAATCCCGCCCGCGCAGCTCGGTGATGAATGGCGTCAATCTGGCTGCAATCGGTGACGGAACACCCGGTAACTGGGAAGTTTTTCAGTTCTCTGACGCGGCGCTCGAGGCCACGGATGTATACGCATTGTCCGGGCGGCTCAGGGGTCAACTGGGAACAGACGCTTTGATGCCTGATGTATGGCCGGATGGATCAGTATTCGTTCTGCTCAATGACAGGGTGCAACAGATCAGCCTGTTGCGAAACGAAAGACGTCTTGCCAAACATTATCGCATTGGGCCTGCGACCCGCGGCTATGATGATCCGTCCTATCAACACCTGATTGCCTCGTTTGCAGGCAACGGATTGCGCCCCTACGCGCCTGTGCACATGCGGGTTCGGTCTGGTGCCGTCGGGGATGAGCTTACGTGGATTCGACGTGCCCGAACGGATGCGGATGACTGGTCGGGGCTGGAGATCCCCCTGGGCGAAGAAAGCGAATCCTATCTGGTCCGTGTCATTGCGGGTGGAACCGTTCTGCGTGAAGAACTGACATCCGAACCAAGGTGGACCTATTCGACAGCCATGAAAGCGGCGGATGGTCTGTCCGGGGGCTATGAGGTCGCAGTGGCCCAGATATCTGCTGTATTCGGACCGGGTGCTTGGTCGCGTCTTGCGGTTGGGCAAGCTGCCTGATGCGGCCGGTTCTGCATGGGGATGTCAGTGCTGCGGCGCGCGCCTTGCTGGCCGTGCCGCAGCCGGACAGGGGGACTTTGTGTGTGCGGATGATCCACGAGGCGGAAATGGCGGACAGGCATTTGGAGCGCACCGGCAAGCTCCACCCGGTTTACGGTAATGGTTCACTCATGGCCGTTGCGCGAAACAGGACACTGGCAGATGAACCCGGGTTTGACGATCTGCAATATTGTCAGTGTTTTGAGATGGTTCTGTACCAGCTTGCCAGATTTCAGGCTAGCCGGACGCGCAGCTGACGCATTTGCTGGCGGCCAGATCCAGAGTCAGCCGCCCATCCGGAATACGCTCGCCGCAGTCCTCGCAATATCCGAACTCGCCCCTTTCAAGCCGTTCCAACGCGGCCAGAAGCCGGCGTGTTTCCACATCGCGATTGGCCTGCTGTGCCTTGGCCATGGCCTGGTTTTGCAGCGCATCCATGCGGCTCAGCCGTCCAACGGCCTGTTGATCCAGTTCGACTATGGCCTGAGCCTGCTGTCCCGAGGCTGACACCTCTTGCAATTCCGCCAATCGTTCGCGAATTCGTGTTTCGAAATGGGTGCGTTCTGACTCATTCATTTTCGTTACATGACCGATCATGGGTTTGCGTTTGGTCTTTTTGCCACTAAATGGCATTCTAGGCGCAGCAAAGGATCAAAGCCATGTTCGAAAAGCGCAGCCATGTGACACCGGTTGATCCGGTCTGGAACCGTATCACATCCGAGGCCCATGCGGCCGTCGAGAAAGAACCCCTCATGGGGGGACTCGTGCACGCCTGTATCCTGCATCACCGCAGCCTTGAACGCGCGCTTTCATATCGGGTGGCGGCCAAGCTGTGCTCGAACGAAATGTCGATGATGGTCCTGCGTGAAGTCGTGGATGAGGCATATGCCGACGATCCGGGTTTGCTCGAAGCCGCCCGCGCGGACCTTATGGCCGTTTACGAACGTGACCCGGCCTGTCATCGGTTGTTGCAGCCGATCCTTTATTTCAAAGGGTATCAGGCCATGCAGGCATATCGCGTGGCCCATTGGTTGTGGCGCAAGGGGCGCTATGATCTGGCCTATTTCTTCCAGATGCGCTCATCCGAGATTTTCGGGATCGACATTCACCCGGCAGCGAAGATCGGCAAGGGCATCATGATCGACCATGCCCATTCCATCGTGATTGGCGAGACGGCAGTGGTTGGCGACAACGTGTCGATGCTGCACTCGGTGACACTGGGCGGAACCGGCAAGGAAGAAGAAGACCGTCACCCGAAAATCGGAGACGGTGTTCTGATCGGCGCCGGGGCCAAGGTGCTGGGCAATATCACCATTGGCCATTGCAGCCGCATCGCGGCCGGTTCGGTGGTGCTGCAAGAGGTGCCGCCCTGCAAGACGGTCGCCGGTATCCCCGCCAAGATCGTTGGTGAAGCCGGGTGCGACCAGCCTTCGATCTCGATGGATCATATGCTGGGCAAGGATCAGTAACAGCTTAGTGGGAGCGGTTGGCGCGTTTGTCCAGCCGCTTCGCCGCCGTTCTTCCCGTGTTTGTTTGCGAAGCTCTTGCCGTCTGGCCTGTGCGGCTTTCTGCTGGGCAATCGGTGCCCCGATCACGCAAGTTCAACTCAGTGCAAACACTTGAGGCTGCCCGCGCTCCGGCTGTCCGGGGCACGGGCGTTATTCGGGTCGTCAGGCCAGCATGACCATCGGGTTTTCCAGGTTGTCGACAATAGCCTTGAGCAGTTCTGCCCCCAACGCGCCGTCGATTACGCGGTGATCGACGGACATGGTAACAGACATTACGGTCGCCACCGTCAGTTCTCCATCGTCCCCGACAACCGGCTTTTTCACGCCTGTACCCACCGCCAGAATACCGGCGTGAGGCGGGTTCACGATGGCGTCGAAATTGTCGATGCCGAACATACCCAGGTTCGAGATGGCAAACGTGCCCCCCTGGTATTCATGCGGTGCCAGCTTGCGCTCGCGGGCCCGGGCGGCGAGGTCCTTCATCTCGGTCGACAGAGCAGACAGAGATTTCATGTCGGCGTCCTGAAGAACCGGGGTGAACAACCCGCCCTCGATCGCGACCGCGACGGCCACGTCCGATGGTTTCAGTTGCAGCACGCGGTCGCCCGCCCAGACGGCGTTGCAGGCCGGAACCTGCTGCAACGCGTTGGCGACGGCCTTGATGATGAAGTCGTTGACGCTCAGTTTCACGCCACGGCCTTCCAACTGCTTGTTCAACTGGCTGCGGAACTTCAGCAGTGCATCCAGCTTGATGTCGCGGCGCAGGTAGAAATGCGGGATGGTCTGTTTGGCCTCGCCCAGACGCGCAGCGATGGTTTTGCGCATACCGTCGAGCTGAATCTCTTCGTATTCGCGGCCCTCATACATCCGCGCGACCATATCCGCGGACGGTCCTGAGGCCGCCGCCGGCGCAGTCGCAGGTGCGGCTGCGGTGGCTGCCGGGGCAGGGGGCGTCGCAGTGGCCGTCGCGCCTTCGACATCCGCCTTGACGATGCGGCCATGCGGGCCAGAGCCTGTGATCTGTGCCAGATCGAGACCTTTCTGAGCGGCGATCCGTCGTGCCAGAGGGGACGCAAAGATACGACCGCCATCCGCCTTGACCGGAGCGGCCGGCGCGGGGGCAGGGGCGGGCGCCTCGGACGCCGCAGGGGCGGCGGCCTCGTTGCCCGCGTCGGCTGCGGAGGCAGCCTCGGGTGCCTTGGCCGGGGCCGCGGCGATGTCATCGGCGCTTTCGCCATCTTCCAGCAGCACGGCGATGGGGGTGTTCACCTTGACCCCTTCGGTGCCTTCAGGAACCAGGATCTTGCCGACGATGCCTTCATCGACGGCTTCGAACTCCATCGTGGCCTTGTCGGTTTCGATCTCGGCCAGCAGGTCGCCGGAGGAGACGGTGTCGCCTTCCTTGACCAGCCATTTTGCAAGCGTGCCTTCCTCCATGGTCGGTGAAAGGGCGGGCATCAGAATTTCGGTGGGCATCTGTCTGTCGCTCCTTACCGGTAGGTCACTTGTTTGACGGCTTCGATCACCTCGTCCGTAGTGATCAGCGCCAGCTTTTCGAGGTTTGCGGCGTAGGGCATCGGAACGTCCTTGCCGGTGCAGTTGATGACCGGCGCGTCGAGATAGTCGAACGCTTCCTGCATCACGACGGATGAGATGTAGCTGCCGACCGAGCCTTGCGGCCAACCTTCTTCCACAGTCACCAGACGGTTGGTCTTCATCACCGAGTTGATGATCGCGCCGGTATCCATCGGGCGGATGGTGCGCAGGTCGATGACCTCGGCGCTGATGCCCTCTTCGGCCAGCTTGTCTGCGGCTTCCAGCGCGTATTGCATTCCGATGCCAAAGCTGACGATGGTCACGTCCGAGCCTTCGCGCCAGATACGCGCCTTGCCCAGCGGGATGGTCAGGTCGTCCACCTGTGGCATGTCGAAGGAGCGACCGTAGAGGATCTCATTTTCCAGGAAGATCACCGGGTTTGGGTCGCGGATAGCTGATTTCAGCAATCCTTTGGCGTCAGCCGCCGAATAGGGCATGACGACTTTCAGGCCGGGGATCTGCATGTACCAGGCGGCATAGTCCTGGCTGTGCTGGGCCGCGACGCGGGCGGCGGCGCCGTTGGGACCGCGGAACACGATGGGGCAGCCCATCTGGCCACCGGACATATAAAGCGTCTTGGCGGCCGAGTTGATGATCTGGTCGATCGCCTGCATGGCGAAGTTGAACGTCATGAACTCGACGATCGGCTTCAGCCCGCCAAAGGCCGACCCCACGGCGATACCGGCGAAACCATGCTCGGTGATCGGTGTATCGATCACGCGCTTGGGCCCGAACTCGTCCAGAAGGCCCTGGGAAATCTTGTAGGCGCCCTGATACTCGGCGACTTCCTCGCCCATCAGATAGACGTCTTCGTCGTTGCGCATTTCTTCGGCCATCGCGTCACGCAGCGCTTCGCGAACGGTTTCGGATTTCATCTCGGCATCTGCGGGCCAGTCGGGCGAAAGATCCACCACCGGAGCGGCCGGGGCCGCAGCGGCAGGAGCGGGGGCCTCGACCGCCGCAGGGGCGGCTTCGGCTACCGCTGCGGCTGCGGGTGCAGCCGTGGGCAGGGCTGAGGCGTCTTCGCCTTCTTCGACCAGAACCGCAATCGGGGTGTTCACTTTGACCCCTTCGGTGCCTTCGGCGATCAGGATCTTGCCGACGATACCCTCGTCGACAGCTTCAAATTCCATTGTCGCCTTGTCGGTCTCGATTTCGGCCAGGATGTCACCGCTGGAGACGGTGTCGCCTTCCTTGACCAGCCATTTGGCCAGCGTGCCCTCTTCCATCGTGGGTGAAAGGGCGGGCATGAGAATTTCGGTTGCCATGTCTTATTCGTCCTCTCAGGCGTAAATGTCGGTCCAGAGCTCTTCAACGGCGGGCTCGGGGCTTTCTTTCGAGAATTCGGCGGCCTGATTGACGATCTCTTTGATTTCCTTGTCGATCGCCTTCAGGTCATCCTCGGTCGCGTGTTTGCCGGTCAGAAGCAGCTCGCGCACATGTTCGATCGGGTCGCTTTGTTCGCGGACTTTCTGAACCTCTTCGCGGGTGCGGTATTTGGCCGGGTCAGACATCGAGTGGCCGCGATAGCGGTAGGTCTTGACCTCAAGAATGTAAGGGCCCTTGCCGGCGCGGCAGTGGGCAACGGCCTTTTCACCAGCAGCTTTGACGGCCAGCACATCCATACCGTTGACGATCTCGCCGGGAATGCCGAACGCTTCGCCGCGCACGTATATGTCAGGTGACGAGGTCGAACGCGCCTGCGCTGTGCCCATGGCGTATTGGTTGTTCTCGATCACGAAAACCACGGGAAGATCCCACAGGGCGGCCATGTTGAAGGTCTCATAGACCTGACCCTGGTTTGCGGCACCGTCGCCGAAATAGGTAAAGGTCACGCCGCCGGTTTCCTTGTACTTGTCGGCGAAGGCCAGACCGGCACCCAGCGGAACCTGCGCGCCAACGATGCCATGGCCACCATAGAAATGCTTCTCTTTCGAGAACATGTGCATCGAACCGCCCTTGCCCTTGGACAGGCCGCCTTCGCGGCCGGTCAGTTCGGCCATCACGCCGCCCGGGTCCATGCCACAGGCCAGCATATGGCCGTGGTCCCGATAAGAGGTGATCCGCTTGTCGCCGTCCTGAGCTGCCGCTTCGAGCCCAACAACAACCGCCTCTTGTCCGATGTAAAGGTGGCAGAACCCGCCGATCAGACCCATGCCGTATAGTTGGCCCGCCTTTTCCTCGAATCGACGGATCAGAAGCATTTCGCGGTAGTATGTCTTGAGTTCTTCCGCAGAAACATTTGGTTTCTTTGTGGTTTTTCGCGCAGCCATAGTGGCGATCTCCCCCTTTCGGCAAGATAGTTTAGCGTTAAACTATCTCATAAAGCATTTGGGGCTTTCTGGCGAGGGGAAATGTGACGCAGCGTCCGCGCGGGCGCGGCGGTGCTGAAATGCAAAGCGGTGCAGCGATGTATCGAAGAATTACGGCGGCCCGAAAAGGATCAGCGGATCACGATTTCATCCGCCCGGATCATGCCAAGAACCGAACGCGCCTGCTGATCGAGCAGGTCGAGATCCAGATAGGTATCAGACAGGCGGCGGGTCAGGTTTTCCAATTCGGCGATTTGGGCATTCAGTTTTTCCAGGTCGTGTGACAGGGCGTCCCGTTCCGCAGCGATTTCGACCCGCCGAAACAGGCCATAGTCACCCTGCACGGCGGCAAAGGTGAAATACACACCAAGCATGAAAGCCACCGAGAAGAAGACGATTGAGCCCAAACCGGGCCGATGGGAACGGGACACTCTGTTTACCGCCGTATGAAAACTTGCCTCAAAAACGTGCCCTTTGCGGACATCTGAACGCACTATGTCACAGGTGATTCGGGTTGTGAATCCCCTGATTCGATTTTTTCATCAGTATTTTATGCGCGCTCTGGTGCAGGTCAGCGCCACGCTTGCAGCGCCTGGTTTCGTGCCTCGGTCTGCTCTTTCATGCAGGTCCAGTAGAACATCGGGGCAGCGCTGCCGCCGCCCGACAGTTCTTTTTCGCAGGTTGCGTCTCGGGCTTTCAGCCAGGCGCGTTGTTCGGTCAAAAGAGCATCACCGTCGCCGCGCGCATCGGCTGCGGGTTTGATCTGTGCCCACAGCTGGTTGAGTTCACGATCAGCGATTTCCCATTGTTCTTTGGCGCAGAAATTGGCGTCAAGTTGGGTCTGACCGCCGCAACTGGTTTGAGCTGCGGCAGAGCAGGGCAGGATGGAAAGGACAAGAAGGTAAATTGGCTTCACGGTAAAATCCCCCGTTCAAAAGGGGATAATACCATGAACCCTATCAGGCGATCAAAAACGGTAAGTGACGCCTATTGATCCAGCGCCGAGACACCGGGCAGCGTCTTGCCTTCCATCCATTCCAGGAATGCACCACCTGCGGTCGAGATGTAGGTGAAGTCCTTGGCGGCACCCGACGCATTCAGGGCCGCGACCGTGTCTCCACCCCCGGCGACCGAGATCAGCTGGCCCGAACGGCTGAGCGCGGCCGCCTTCAAGGCGGCGGCGTTGGTGGCGGCGTCAAACGGTTCCAGTTCGAACGCACCCAGCGGACCGTTCCAGATCAGGGTTTTGCTTTTGTCGAATATCTCGATGATCGCGGCCACGCTTTCGGGGCCAGCGTCCAGGATCATGCCATCCTCGGGGCATTGATCTGCGGGCAGGACCTGATGAGGGGCGTTGGCTTCAAACGTTTCGGCCACCACGACGTCACGCGGCAGAACGATCTGACAGCCGGTGCCTTTGGCTTTGGCGAGGATTTCGGCGGCAGTGTCTTTCATCGCAGTTTCGGCCAGTGATTTACCAACACTGATGCCCTGTGCGACGAGGAATGTATTCGCCATGCCTCCACCGATCACCAGATAATCGACCTTGTCGATCAAGTTGCCCAGCAGTTCCAGCTTGGTCGAGACCTTGGCACCGCCCACAACTGCGGTTACCGGGCGTTTGGGCGCGCCCAACGCGCTTTCCAGTGCCTGCAACTCGGCCTGCATCAAACGACCGGCACAAGCGGGCAGCAGGCACGCGATGGCCTCGGTCGAGCTGTGGGCCCGGTGCGCCGCTGAAAACGCGTCGTTGCAATACACGTCACCCAGCCTGGCCATACCTGCGGCCAGATCGGCATCGTTCTTGGTTTCCGCCGCGTGAAAACGCGTGTTCTCGAGCAACAGCACCTGGCCGGGCTGCAACGCCTGTGCCGCCAGTTCGGCCTCGGTTCCGACACAGTCGGCAGCAAACAGGACTTTGGTGCCAAAAGCGCTTTCGAGGGTCGGAACCAGTTGCTTGAGCGACAGGTTTTCGCGCCGCTCGCCTCCGGGGCGACCGAAATGGGCCAGAAGGATCGGCTTGCCGCCTGCGGCCAGAATGTCGCGCACAGTGGGCACGATTCTCTGGATGCGGGTGGCGTCGGTAACTACGCCATCCACGACCGGCACATTGATATCCACACGCACCAGAACGCGTTTGCCGTTCAGGTCCATATCGTCCAGCGTTTTCCAGCCCATTGTGCGATCCTCGTCATTTGCAAATGATTTAGGCGGTTCTTTTCCTGCAATTTGCCCTCAGGTCAATGCGTCACTTGGCATTCGTACGCGTGCGTCATAGGTATTTGCGCAAGATAAACGACAGGAGGGCCTCATGGCCGAGATCAAGGATCCCGAAAACACTATCATCATCGAGCTGAAAGACGGCAATGTCGTCATCGAGCTGCTGCCGGATGTGGCGCCATTGCACAGCGCGCGGATGAAAGAACTGGCCCGCGACGGACAGTACGACAACGTGGCCTTCCACCGTGTGATCGACGGTTTCATGGCGCAAACCGGCGACGTGCATCATGGCGATATGGAAGATGGGTTCAACCTGCGTATGGCAGGAACCGGCGGTTCGTCACTGCCGAACGTTCCGGCAGAGTTTTCCAAGCTGCCCCATGATCGCGGCACTTTGGGCGCCGCCCGGTCGCAGAACCCGGATTCGGCCAACTCGCAGTTCTTCATCAACTTCAAGGACAACCATTTCCTGAACGGCCAGTACACCGTTTATGGCCGCGTCATCGAAGGCATGGAGCATGTGGACGCGATCGTACGTGGCGAACCGCCTGCAAACCCGGACCGCATGATCAGCGTCAAGGTGGCCGCAGATGTATAGGTTCGCCGCCGCCTTTGCTTTGCTGGCAAGCCCGGCGCTGGCCAGCGGTTTGCAGATCGAGGTCGAAGGGGAAGGGGCCAATGGCACGATCACCATCGACCTGTTCGAGGATGTCGCGCCCAAGCATGTGGAACAGATCACGGCGCTGGCTGCGGATGGCAAGTATGATGGCGTGGTGTTCCACCGCGTGATCGAAGGCTTCATGGCGCAGACCGGCGATGTTCAATACGGCAATTCCACCGCGGACGGCTTTGACATGCGGTATGCCGGGCGTGGCGGATCAGACCGCCCGGATCTGCCGGCAGAGTTCTCTGACGTGACCTTTGATCGTGGCGTGGTCGGCATGGCCCGGTCGCAGAACCCGGATTCAGCCAATTCGCAGTTCTTCATCATGTTCGAACCCGGCCCGTTTCTTGACGGTGAATATACCGTGGTCGGTCAGGTGACCGACGGTATGGACGTGGTGGATGCGATCAAGCGGGGCGCAGGCCAGAACGGAGAAGTTACGGGCCAGCCCGACGTGATGAAAAAAGTCACCGTTACCGAGTGAAATGAAAAAGCCCGGCGCTCCTCAAAACGCCGGGCTTTTTTATGGTTGGTTGCAAGCGTATCAATCGTCCGGTGACATCGCTTTCCAGATGAGCGCTCCGATCGCGCCGCCAATCAGCGGGGCCACCCAGAACAGCCACAGCTGCGACAGGGCAGGTCCGTCGGCAAACAGGGCGACGCCTGTGGACCGGGCCGGGTTGACCGAAGTGTTGGTGACCGGAATTGATACCAGGTGGATCAAGGTCAATCCCAGACCAATCGCGATGGGGGCGAAACCCGCCGGTGCCTTGTCCGAGGTTGCGCCCAGAATGATCAGGATGAAGAAAGCGGTCATCACGATCTCGATCACCAGAGCGGACATAAGGGAATACCCGCCGGGTGAGGCCTCGCCATATCCGTTTGACGCAAATCCTCCGACGCCGGTGAACTCGGGCGCGCCGCTGACGATCAGGTACAAAACCACAGCGGCGGCGATGGCGCCGATGACCTGAGCGATCCAGTAGGGCAGCAGATCCTTTGCCGGAAACCGTCCGCCGATCATCAAACCCAGGCTGACCGCCGGATTGAAGTGCCCGCCCGAGATATGGCCAACCGTGTAGGCCATTGTCAGAACCGTCAGGCCGAAGGCGAAGGACACGCCAAGCCACCCTATGCCGACATCCGCAACGCCCGCTGCCAATACGGCACTGCCGCAACCTCCGAGAACCAGCCAGAAGGTGCCGAAGAACTCGGCCAGTAGTTTTGATGACATGAAATTTCCTCCACAATGCAATGCGCTTAAGTGTAATTCATAAATTAACTTTTGTTAAATTGAGCCGAACGGGGAATTTTCCCGACGCCCGCGCAACAGGGGGCGAAAAACCTTTAGTGCCATTGAGAAGGATCCAGGTGAAACAGCTTGGACAGTTGCTTGTAAACCTCCGGGTCCGACCTGCGCAGGGCCTTTGGCCGCTCAAAGAACACTTCGACCGAAACGGCGAAAAACTCCTCGTGCCCTTCCGCGCCATAGGGGTCGATTACGGTTGGCTGCCCGGATTCAACGGCGCGTACATGCGTGTCATAGGCTGTCAGGAACGCGGCTTCCCATTCCGAAAAGCTTTGGTCGTCGCTAAGTACGGGCACCCCGTTGGCCGACCCGGTCAGGTCGTCGATCTGATGGGCAAATTCGTGAAACACAACATTCTGGCCATCATGATCGTTCATGGCCCCGCGCTGGCTGTGGGCCCAGGACAGGATCACCGGGCCGCGGTTCCAGCTTTCCCCGGTGCGCACGATTTCCTTCTCGGTGACGACATAGCCGCTGTGCCGGCTCTGCCTGGATTTGAAAGCGCTGGGATAGATCAGGATGGTGGTCAGGTTGTCGTACCAAAGCTCGGTATTCACTACCAGCAGGCAGGCCTGCGCGGCGATGGACAGTTGCATGTCTTCGGTAACGTCCAGTCCGTCGCACCCGATGAATTCAACCTGATCAAGGAACAGGTTGATCTTGCCTTCCAGCTTTGCGCGCAGGCCCTGCGGCAACTTTCGCAAGATCGGGACCTGAGCGTCAACAAGGTGCCGTTGACTGTCCGTCAACGGCGCGGCCAACAGGGCATGACGCGCCTGTCGTTTGGACCAAAAGAAAAGGGTCAGACCTGCCGCGATCACTGCAACAAGTGTCAGGAAAATCAACATGACCCGACCCTAACGTGATCCCGGCGGGATCAAAACAAGTTTCCCGGACAACGGCTGCGGTCCCAAAAAAAGAGACACCGCGGGTCTCCCCGCGGCGTCTCCGGTCTGACCTCAAGGGTCGAATTATTGTTTGACGTCTGCTGCCGGGTTCGATCCGGCTTTGGCGCTGCGGCCCGGGTTCAGCGGATCGTCCTGGCGCTGTACCGACCCTTCGAAATGCGCACCGCTTTCGATGGCGATGGTCTTGTGGATGATGTCGCCTTCAACGCGTGCGGTCGACGTCAGGCGTACCTTGAGGCCTCGCACGCGACCCACGATGCGGCCGTTGATCACGACGTCATCTGCGGTGACTTCACCCTTGATCGTCGCCGATTCACCAATGGTCAGCAGGTGGGCGCGGATGTCGCCTTCAACCGTGCCTTCCACCTGAATGTCACCGGAGGTCTTGATATTGCCGGTGATGTGCAGATCCGAAGACAGAACCGACGCAGGCGGCTTGGGCTTGGGTGCGGTGGCAGGTTTCGACTCGGTCGGTGCAGGGGCCGCTGGGGTCGCCGGAGCGGCTGGTTTGGCCGCCTCGGGTGCCTTGGATGCGGGCTCGTTGATTTTGCTTTTAGAAAACATTTCTCGCAGCCTTGATGTAAGTCATTGGGTTTACGGGTTTTCCGTTCACGCGCACCTCATAGTGCAGATGCGTGCCGGTCGACCGTCCGGTGCTACCCATATCAGCAATATGATCCCCGCGCGAGACCCTTTGACCAACCTTCACGTTGATCTTGGTGTTATGAGCGTAAAGAGTCTCAATTCCGAATGCGTGCTTGATTTTCACAAGCCGCCCGAAACCGGATTGCCAGCCTGCATGGGTAACGACGCCGTCTGCGGTCGCAAAGATGTCCGTGCCTTGCGGCCCCGCAAAATCGACCCCGTTATGCATCCGGCGACCACCGGTTTTGGGGTCGCGCCGGCTGCCATAGCCGCTGGTGAAACGCACGGCCGAATGCACGGGATTGGCAAAGGGGGCCTTTTCCGCCGCAAGTCGGTAAAGGTTCAGCTGATCCATCTGTTGCAGCAATGTGTTCGCGCGGGCTTCCTCGGCGGACAACTCGTCCACCTCACCGCGCGTGCTAACGGATAAAGGGGTCAGCGGACCGCCCATACCGCTATATCCGCGCCGGACTTCTTCGATGATGCGGTCTGTTGGCATTCCCGCCTGACGGAACATCTTGTCCAGAGGCTCGACCGAGATCACCATGGCTTCTTCCAGCTGGCGGAAAATCTCGTCACTGCGTTCCTGCATAAGGCGGATTTCCAGCTCAAGATCATCGCGCTGGTCCAGTGCCTCTCGGGCGTTGGCGGCGATCTGGTCGCGTTCCTCGGCCGTGCGCGCCAGGGCGTCCGTCATGAACGCCATCTGCACCGGGGCGGTGGAGGCAGCAACGTACATGTCAGCGTTGCTGGTTTCCTGCTTCAGCGCCGCCAGTTCCGCCCGCGCATCTTCCCGCTGTTTCATGGTCGTGCGCAGCGTGGTCTGGATGACTTCGATCCCCGTCTCAAGTTCGCGACGGCGGTTTTCCGAGGCCAGCAGTTCGGACTGCATGGCCGAAATCTGTTCCAGCGCGGCGTTGAAACGATCCTGAGCGGCCAGGGCCTCCTTCGCACGCGCGTCGCGTTCAGCGGACAGGATATTCAAACGTTCCTGATAGGTGGCCTGGTCGCGTTTCGCCTGTTCCCGGAAATTGCCCGAACCGATGCTGTCCATCAGCAGAATGGCGGTTGCCACCGCAGTCCATCCGACCATGACAGCAACACCGGCCACCGCGACCACCTGTGTTTCCGAACTGAGACGGATAAAGCGTGTATCTTTGTCAGACTTCAGAAAAACCCGGCGTTCCGGAAAGAACCGTTCAAGTGCAGAGTGTATTTTTATTGCCAGACGTGTTCGCACGCGTCCTACCTCTCATCCCCAAGATCGGGCCCGGTCGTGAGTGCCGGCCGCTCCTTGGGCCGATTGCATAAAGGGCAGGCAGCGTTCGGGCAAGTTTGTTGATCAGTCTGGCGCCAACAGCGTGGAAATCCCCCCAAAGATCGGCGGGAAATTGCCGAAAACAATGCTGAGGTGTCAGTTTGTGATTTCGCCGGGCGCGGGCAGGTCTTCGGTCAGCGGCCAGTAAAAGTCCGGTGGCAACCCGGCCTCTGCCCGCTTTTCCTCGTTGAAGGGTGGTTTCAGGACGCCGTGGAAATACCGGCGCACCAGAGTGTGAAACACATCCTTCGGGTCGGCGTTTTCCCGGCCGCACAGGAAATGGAACCACTTGGACCCATAGGCGACATGGCCGACTTCTTCGGCATAGATCACCTCAAGTGCGGCAATGGCCTGCTCGGCCCTGGCCTTGCGAAAGATCTCGATCATGCCGGGGGTCACGTCCAGACCGCGCGCTTCAAGCACCATCGGCACGACCGCCAGCCGTCCCATCAGGTCGTCTGCGGTGTCCTCGGCCGCACGCCACATTCCGGCATGGGCCGGCAAGGCACCATAGTGGCTGCCCATCTGTTCAAGGCAATCGCAGACCATCTCGAAATGGCGCGATTCCTCTTCGGCGCATTTCACCCAATCGTCATAAAACCCGATCGGCATCGGCACATGGCCAAAGCGGGCGATGATGTCCCAATGCAGATCGACGGCGTTCAGTTCGATATGCGCGACGGCATGCAACAGGGCGATGCGACCCGCTTCGGTGCCCGGCTTCCGCTTTGGCACCTCGCGCGGAGACAGGAGTTCGGGCCGGTCCGGGCGCGCGGGTCGCAGCGGCGGTGACGCGGTTCCGATCTCGATCGGCGGTGCGTCGCCCTTGCGCGACGCAAACCACGCGGCGGCGTGCTGTTTGGACAGGGCGGTCTTTTCCCGACCTTCCGCCGTTGCAAGAACTTCGGTCGCCATCTGAGTCAGCGATTTGGACACCATTATTCTCCGCCTGGTTGATCCTGTGGCTCTTAAACCGGATGGCGACCGTGGTCGAGGGCGTTACAGCGCCCGCACGGCCTCCAGCACCTCGTCCACGTGACCGGGAACCTTGACCTTGCGCCAAACGCGGGCAATTTTGCCTTCCGGGTCGATGATGAAGGTGGAACGCTCGATCCCCATCGACTTGCGCCCGTACATGTTCTTTTCGACCCACACACCGTAATCCTCGCAGACGGTCGCGTTCTCATCCGACAACAGCGGTGTTGTCAGCCCATGCTTGGCGACGAATTTGTCATGTTTGGCGACGCTGTCGCGCGAGATGCCGAAAACTTGAGCACCCGCATCCGCAAAGGCCTGAAGTTGTTCCGAGAAACCGATGGATTCCTTGGTGCAGCCCGGCGTATCATCACGGGGGTAGAAGAACAGAACCACGGTGCTACCGCGCAACGCCGAAAGCGTCACCTCGCCGCCGCCGTCGCGCGGCAAAGTGAAGTCAGGGGCGATGTCTGAAACGTCGGGCATTGGAAACTCCGCTGAAGGTTTTTAAAGGCTGCCTGGTATCATAGAGCAACGCGTGCGGGTTGGAAGGCGTGGACAGCAATTTGAAGCAGCACGAAGACGGTGACGGAGCACAGGCGGACAAGCCCGTGCGCCGTCGGTCTCGCCGTCGGGCCGCTGGCCTGTGGGCCATGCGCGGCGCTTTTGTGCTGGTGCTGCTGGCGTTGTTCACCGGTTTCATGGTTGTCGGGCAAAGAATGCACGCACCCGTCTGGCTGCGGGACAGGGTCGAGGCGCGGCTTGAGCAGGCTTTGGGCGGGCTGCAAATCCGGTTTGGCGATGTCAGTTTCATCATTCACGAGGGTTGGCGGCCGCGCCTGCGTCTGACCGATGTGGCCATCAGCGATGCGGCGGGTCGGCAAATTGCGCAGGTGTCCGACATGCGCGCCAGTCTGGCCATGCGCCCCTTGTTGCGGGGGCACGTCCGCCCGAAAAGAATTATTCTGAGCGGTGCGCAGATCGCCGTGACCCGGGACAAGGACGGGGCGCTGAGTCTTACGGTCGGGTCCGGCAGCGCACCGGTGCAGGAGGCCCCGAACCTGGCGCAGCTTATCGCAGCTTCGGATCAGGTCTTCCTGTCTCCGGCCCTGTCTGCACTGACCTCGGTCGAGTTTGATGCGATCACGCTGGATTATCGCGATCTTCGGCAAGGGCGGTCCTGGATTCTGGATGGCGGGCATATTCAAGCCAACCGAAGCGGCAACGAAGTGCGCTTGGCGACCGGGTTTTCGGTTCTGGCGGGGCGAGACTATGTCAGTGCCATCGAGGCCAATTACACAAGCGTTCTGGGTACACCTGCCGCACAATTCGGGATCTCGGTCACTGACCTGCCAGCCGAGGACATCGCGGGCCAAACGCCCGCCCTTGCCTGGTTGCAGGTTCTGCGGGCCCCGATTTCGGGTGCCTTGCGGGGTGGAATCGATGAACAAGGATCGATCGAAACCGTATACGCAACTCTGAATCTGGGGGCGGGGGCCGTTCAGCCAAACCCCGAAACACGCCCGGTCCCCTTCGAATCTGCCCGCACGTATTTCACTTATGACCCCAAAGGGCAGGTGCTGGACTTCAACGAAGTTTCAGTTGTCTCGGCCTGGGGCGAGGTGCAGGCTGACGGGAAGGCGTTTCTGGAAGGTGCGGAAGATGGCGTGCTGGACAGCCTGTCTGCGCAGTTGCAGTTGTCCGGAATCAACGTAAACCCGGCAAACCTGTTCCCGCAACCTATTCAGCTTTCGCGGGCCAGCCTGGATTTCAAGATGGTCCTCAACCCGTTCCAGCTGCATCTGGGTCAGATGACCATCGAAGATCCGGGCCATACGGTGCGTGCCTTTGGTGTCCTGACCGGGCGGCCGGATGGCTGGGCCGTCAAGCTGGACGCACATCTGGACCAAATGACGTCGGACAAGGTTCTGGGGTACTGGCCCGAACGTCTGGCCCCGAAACCGCGAGAGTGGGTGACCAAAAACCTGTACGAAGGGGTTCTGTCGGATATGGACTTTGCCCTGCGCCTGTTGCCCGGGTCGAAACCGGATCTCTATCTGGATTTCGGGTTTGAGAAGGCGAAGGTCCGATTTGTCAAAACGCTGCCGCCGATCGAAAGGGCGCAGGGTCAGGCCAGCCTGATCAACCGCAGGTTCACGGTCACTGCGCAGCAGGGCGTCGTGATCGCGGAGGACGGTGGTGCGGTGGATGCATCGGGAACGTCCTTCATCATACCCGACACGGACATCAAGAAATCCGCGCCGGCGATTGCGCGCATCCAGGCCAAAGGCAGCGTGACGGCCGCGTTGTCATTGCTGGACCGGCCTCCGCTGGAATTGCTCAGCAAGGCAGGGTTGCCCGTTGATGTGGCGAAGGGATCCGTGTCGTTGGCGGGAACCCTTTCCCTGCCCTTGAAAAAGGGTCTCAAGTTTGACGAGACCGAGTTCCATTTCAACGGCAGGCTGGCCAACCTGTTCAGTGACCGCTTGGTGCCCGGTTTTGATGTCAGCGCTGATCTTCTGGATATTTCGGGTGATCAGTCCGGCGTTCAGATTCAGGGGCAGGGGCAGTTCGGGGACGTGCCGCTGACGGCGCTCTGGCGGCAGCCGATAGACGGCAAGTCGGAACAGCGAAGCACCCTGACCGGTCAGATCGAACTGTCGCCGCGATTGATGGACGAGATCGGCGCCGGTCTGCCTCCGGGGATGCTGACCGGCAAGGGGGTTGCGGATATCACCCTGGGGCTCGGTGCCGGGGTTGCCCCGAAGCTGTCCGTGACGTCCGATTTGCAGGGTGTCGCGCTGGCCATACCCGAACTTGGTTGGAGAAAGGGGGCCGACGCGACCGGCTCTCTGACGGCCGAAGCGACTTTGGGATCGCAGTTGAAGGTGGATAGCCTGCGCTTGAATGCGGCGGGTTTGCGCACATCTGCCTCGATTACGTTTCGTGAAAACGGCGAATTTGACCGGGTTCGGTTCACTTCTTTTGACCTGGGCGACTGGCTGGCGGTCCCGGCAGAGCTGATCGGGCGCGGGAGCGCCATGCCGGATATCCGTGTCCTTGGCGGCGTCCTTGATATGGGCCGCGCGAGTTTCGGCGAAAGCGGCGGATCGGGCGGCGGGGGCAGTGCCGGGCCGAAACTGGACGTGACGCTGGATCGCCTTCAGGTTACGGAAACCGTCGCGCTGACCGGGTTCCGGGGTGCTTTCCAGACGACCGGCGGCATACAAGGGAACTTCACTGCGCGGGTCAATGGCGGTGCGCCGGTCAGAGGGCAGGTGAGCCCCAGAGGGAACCGAAGTGCCGTTGACCTGACGTCGCAAGAAGCAGGGGCCGTGCTGCGATCGGCCGGGGTTCTGACACAGGCGCGGGGCGGAGAAATGAACCTCAAGCTCGAACCTGTGACGGCACCGGGCAGCTATGACGTGATGCTGAAAATCACCAACACGCGGATCACCGACGCCCCGGCCATGGCGGCCTTGCTGAATGCCATCAGCCTTGTGGGCCTGTTGGATGAAATGGCGGGGCAGGGTATCTTTTTTGCGGCAATCGACAGCCGGATGCGGATCACGCCGACGGATATCAAGGTGCTCAGCGGCAGTGCCGTCGGGCCATCCATGGGCCTGTCTTTTGACGGCACCATCGATACGGTGAACGGAATGCTGAACCTGCGCGGTGCGATCTCGCCAATTTACCTCCTCAACGCGGTCGGCAGCGTTTTCACGCGCAAGGGCGAAGGCGTCTTCGGCTTCAACTACACGCTGACCGGCCCGCTTGCCTCGCCCAAAGTGTCGGTAAATCCGTTGTCCGGTCTTGCACCTCTGTTCCTGCGCGACCTGATGCGTGCCCCGGCACCCAAGGTTCAGGATGGCCCGAACGCGGTGCCTCAGAAACCGGATGAACCCAAACGCACATTTGGATCATCCCCAAGTGACCGCTGACAGGATATGGCCGAATCTGATGCAGGGTTGTAAGGCGCGGGCATGAAACTCAGCGATTTTGACTTCCACTTGCCTGAAGACCTGATTGCCACGCGGCCTGCCAGCCCGCGTTCCTCTGCGCGTCTGCTGGTGGCGCAGGGGGATGCAATCACGGACAGCCATGTCTTCAACCTGCCCGATTTCCTGCGGCCCGGTGACCGGCTGGTGTTGAATGACACCCGCGTCATTCCGGCGCGTCTGAACGGTCGGCGCCATCGCGACAGCGCGCAGGGGCCGGTTTCCGCCGGGATCGAGGCCACCTTGCTGGACCCGCAGGCCGACGGTACCTGGTCCGCGTTGATCAAGCCGCTCAAAAAGGTGAAACTTGGGGAAGAGATTGTCTTCTCGGATGATCTCAGCGCCACCCTGGACAGGGTTGCCGACGGTCAGGCTTATCTGCGCTTCAATCTCAGCGGCGAGGATTTCGACGCGGCGCTGGATCAGGCCGGAGCGATGCCTCTGCCGCCCTACATCGCAGCCAAGCGCCCGGCCGATGAACGTGACAAAACGGACTATCAGACCATCTGGGCAAACCGTTCCGGCGCCGTGGCCGCCCCGACCGCATCGTTGCATTTCGATGAGGCGCTGATGAAGGCGTTGGCCGAGCGAGGTGTAAGCTTCACGCATGTGACGCTTCATGTGGGGGCAGGCACTTTTCTTCCGGTCAAGTTTGAGGATGTCACAACCCATAAGATGCATGCTGAATGGGGGCAGGTAAGCCCCGAGGCCGCGGCCCAGATACAGGCAACCAAGGCGGCTGGCGGGCGTGTGATCCCGGTGGGGACAACCGCTCTGCGCCTGATCGAAAGCGCGGCAAGGTCAGGAAAGATCGAACCCTGGGAAGGCGACACGGATATCTTCATCTATCCCGGTTTCGAATTCCATGTAACAGACGCATTGATGACCAATTTTCATTTGCCGAAGTCCACTTTGCTCATGCTGGTATCGGCATTGATGGGGCAGGATCGGATGCGCGATATCTACACGCATGCCATAGCACGAAAATATCGGTTCTTTTCTTATGGCGACGCGTCGCTTTTGATCCCCTGAAGGGCGCGTATACGGCATCACGGATCGGGAATGTCGTAGACAAGCGCGACGTAGGCGGTCTTTGATCGCAGAACGACACTAAAATCAGGTTGGCATTAGTCGGAGGCCCCAATGATTCAGGTCCTTTCCAGCGCATGGGCGCTGCTGCTCGGCATGGGGTTGCTGATGGTCGGAAACGGCCTTCAGGGCACGATTCTGGGTGTGCGGGGTGAGATCGAAGGGTTTTCGACCCTTGAGATGTCATTTGTCATGTCGGCCTATTTCCTGGGTTTTCTGGGCGGTTCACGCCTTGCGCCCGAGATGATCCGGCGCGTTGGCCATGTGCGGGTCTTTGCGGCCCTTGCGTCGTTCATCTCGGCCGTGATGATCATGTATCCGATGCTGGCAGACCCGATCGCGTGGGCATTGGGCCGGGTGGTGATCGGGTTCTGTTTTTCTGGCGTCTATGTCACCGCCGAAAGCTGGCTCAACAATGCGGCCAGCAATGAAAATCGCGGGCAGGCGCTGTCGCTCTATATGATCGTCCAGATGACGGGGATCATCAGTGCGCAGGCGCTTGTTCTGGTCGGCGACCCGGCCGGTTATGAGACCTTTGTGATCGCCTCGATCCTGGTTTCGGTATCCTTCGCACCCATTTTGCTGTCGATCTCGCCGACACCGGCCTTTGACACCACCAAACCGATGACCCTGAAGGAATTGCTGAAGACCTCTCCGCTGGGCTGCGTGGGCATGTTTCTTCTGGGGGGCGTGTTTTCGGCGCAGTTCGGCATGGCGGCGGTGTATGGCGCCCGGGCAGGGCTGTCGCTTGTTGAAATTTCAACCTTCGTTGCGGCGTTTTATATCGGCGCAGTGGTTCTGCAATATCCGTTGGGCTGGTTCTCTGACCGTATGGATCGCCGCTTTCTGATCCTGCTTGTGGCGCTCGCCGGTGCCGGTGGCGCAACGATCGCGATGATGATGGGGGGATCGTTTCCAATTCTGCTTGCCTCGGCTTTCCTGATCGGCGGCACCTCCAACCCGCTCTACTCATTGCTGATCGCGCATGCGAATGACTTTCTTGAATACGAGGATATGGCGGCGGCATCTGGCGGACTGGTGTTTATCAACGGTCTGGGCGCAATTGCCGGGCCGGTGATCACCGGCTGGTTGATGGGGGATGCCATATTCGGGCCACCGGGCTTTTTTCTCTTTATTGCGGCACTGTTACTCGCAATGGCACTCTACGCTTTGTATCGAACGACACAGCGGGCTTCGATTCCAGTGGACGAAACCGGCACAATGTCGGCGCTGTATCCAACATCCTCGCCAGTTGCACTTGAAGTGGCGCAGGAAGTCGCCATCGAAGCGGCCGAGGCCGAGCAGGCTGAGCAGGAAGATGCCTAGGACACAGGATTATGTCGCAAGTGTTGCAATATGTTACTGTAACAGTTCTGTAAAACGGCCTTAAATGACGTTACGTCCGAAGTACGGGCACAAGACGGAGTTTAAGGCAATGGTAACGCCTGAAGAAGTATTGAGTTTTTGGTTAGATGAGGTGGGTCCAAAGGGCTGGTACATTGAGGATGAAGCGCTGGATTCAGAAATCCGCGCACGTTTTCAATCAACGTGGGAAGCTGCGGCCGAGGGCAAGTTTTCGCTCTGGCTGACCTATCCCAGCGGGTCACTGGCTTACATAATTCTGACGGACCAGTTTCCACGCAATATGTTCCGCGGGCAAGCGCGTGCTTTCGCGACGGACCGAGCGGCTTTGGCGGCGGCGAAATGCGCGGTCGACAAAGGTTGGGACAAGAAGATTGATGAACCGGCCCGGCAGTTCTTTTACCTGCCGATGATGCATTCGGAGAATCTGTGCGATCAGGAACGCTGCGTGCGTCTGATCTGTCAGAACCTGAGCGGCGATACAAGCAATCTGCTGCACGCCCGAGCCCATCGTGAAGTGATCCGCAAGTTCGGTCGTTTCCCCTACCGGAACAAAGCACTGTCGCGCAGCTCGACCCCGCATGAAGAGGCTTACGTCGACATGGGCGGCTATGGCAGCACCGTGCGAGAACTGCAAGCGATGGCCTGAGAACGCAGTACAGGTTGTGCGCCTCGGTCGTTCGTGCGGTGGCTTCAGGATCCCGGCTCACATCCTTTGAACGCCAAGACGCGTTCGGATGCGATGTCTGCTCCGGTCTGTATGGCTTGGGCGATCAGAACCTCTGGTGTCTCGGCAAGTTCAGTGAACCGCTCCTGCGCAGTTTGCAGCTTTTGGTCAACTGCGTTCAGGCGGCGCAACGTTGCCTGGATGTCTTGTGCGGCTTGACTGTCGGTGATCTGGTTCTCACTCCTCAAGGTCGCCAAATCACCACGCAACGCAGAAAGCTCGCTCCGAATACCCTTCGCCTCATCCCGAATAGGGGCAAGAACCTGAACGGTCTCCGAGAATTCTGCCGAGACGCTTTCGACTTTCGATACCAGCTTCCAGCCCAGAAACAGGCAAAGGGCGACAAGTATCAAAGTTGCGTTGAGCAGAGCAAGCGCCAGATCTTTTAGTGTTTTGGCCATGTTAAACCCCTAGAATTCAATGTGTTCACAAATGTCCGAGCGGCGTCGGCGGTTCTGTTCTAGCCATAGCACGGGCCGGGGTATAGGCTGAAATCCGCATATTCAGGCATGGTTTACCCCGCGTCGCATTTGTCGCGGGAAGGCGTGTTGATGCGTTTCTGGAAATAGTTTAATGGTAAACTAATTTTCCACCACCTGCGCCGAGAGGAACACATGGCTGCACAATCCTATGATCTGATCGTAATCGGGGCTGGCCCCGGTGGCTATGTCGCCGCCATCCGTGCGGCCCAGCTTGGTCTGAAAACCGTCGTGGTCGAGCGCGAGCACCTTGGTGGCATCTGCCTGAACTGGGGGTGCATTCCCACCAAGGCATTGCTGCGGTCCTCCGAAGTGTTTCACCTGATGGAACGCGCCAAGGATTTCGGATTGAAGGCCGACAAGATCGGTTACGATCTGGACGCGGTCGTCAAGAGATCCCGTGGCGTTGCCGGGCAGCTTTCGGGCGGCATCGGCCATCTGCTGAAGAAGAACAAGGTCGCCGTGGTGATGGGTGAGGCGACGATCCCCGCAAAAGGCAAAGTCAGCGTCAAGACCGACAAGGGCACCGAAGAACTGACGGCCAAGAACATCATTCTAGCAACCGGCGCGCGGGCCCGCGAACTGCCCGGTCTCGAGGCTGACGGCGATCTGGTCTGGACCTACAAGCACGCGCTGCAACCGCCCCGGATGCCCAAAAAGTTGCTGGTCATCGGCTCGGGCGCGATCGGCATCGAGTTTGCGAGTTTCTACAACACGCTCGGGGCCGATACGACGGTGGTCGAGGTGATGGACCGCGTGTTGCCCGTGGAAGATGCGGAAATCAGTGCCCTGGCCAAGAAAGCCTTTACCAAGCAAGGCATGACCATCATGGAAAAAGCCATGGTCAAGCAACTGGATCGTGGAAAGGGCAAGGTGACCGCGCATATCGAGGTCAAGGGCAAGGTTGAGAAGCACGAGTTCGACACCGTGATTTCCGCTGTCGGGATCGTAGGAAATGTCGAAAACCTGGGCCTGGAGGCGCTGGGCGTAAAGATCGACCGCACGCATGTGGTGACGGATGAATATTGCCGCACCGGTGTCGATGGCCTTTATGCGATTGGTGACATCGCGGGCGCGCCCTGGCTTGCACATAAAGCCAGCCACGAAGGGGTCATGGTCGCCGATCTGATCGCAGGCCAGCATGCGCATCCGGTCAAGCCCGAAAGCATCGCCGGATGTACCTATTGTCAGCCGCAGGTGGCCTCGGTGGGATATACCGAAGCCAAGGCCAAAGAGCTGGGTTATGACATCAAAGTCGGTCGCTTCCCTTTCATCGGCAACGGCAAGGCCATAGCTCTGGGCGAACCGGAAGGTCTGATCAAAACCGTGTTCGACGCCAAGACAGGCGAACTGCTGGGGGCGCATATGATCGGCGCGGAAGTCACGGAACTGATCCAGGGCTATGTGGTTGGGCGGCAGCTGGAGACCACCGAAGAAGATCTGATGAACACGGTCTTCCCGCACCCGACTCTGTCAGAAATGATGCACGAAAGCGTGTTGGATGCGTATGGCCGCGTGATCCACATGTAACGTCGTATGCGTGTTGCGGCCGGGCAGGGGGCGCTGCCCCCGCCTTGCTGCGCGCGGCTCCCCCGGGATATTTTGGGCCAGATGAACAAGGGGGCCTTTATTCATCTGGCTGCAAATATCCCGGAGCGCGAGGCAGAGCCTCGCTGAAATCCGCTACCTGTTCAAAGCATCCAGAATGCGGGCCCACGAACGGATGCCCTTGTGGAAGCTTTTGACGTCGTATTTCTCATTCGGCGAATGGATGGCGTCGTCTTCGTTGGCATAGCCGACCAGCATCGAATCCAGCCCCAGAACGGTATTGAAGTACCCGACGACGGGGATCGAGCCGCCCATGCCGGTAAACACCGCTTCGCGGTCCCATTCGTCCGACAATGCTTTGCGCGCGGCTTCGAATTCCGGGCGATCGATATTCATGACCGAAGCGGGCGAACCTTCCAGATCGTTGTCCCAGACTACTTTTGCATCCGGGGACAGGCGATCCTCGACATGTTTGCGGATCTTGCTGCGCAGCGCGTCGGGGTCCATGTCGCCGACCAGTCGGCACGTAATTTTACAATGCGCTTCCGAAGGAATTACGGTTTTCGAACCCGCGCCGTTGTACCCGCCCCACAGCCCGTTCACCTCAAGTGTCGGACGCGCCCATTGCTGCTCGAGCGTCGAATACGCCTTTTCGCCGTGTGGCTGGGTGTATCCGACCGAGTTCAGGTAATCCGCTTCGTCGAAGCCGCAGTTTTGCCACTGACGCAACTGGTCCTGCGGCACTTCATGAACGCCTTCATAAAACCCTTCGACCGCGACACGACCGGTTTCGTCATCATAGAATGAGGCAACGATTTTCGACAGTTCGCGCAGCGGGTTCAGGCCCGGGCCACCGTAATGGCCGGAGTGCAGATCGATGCGGGGCCCGATGATGGTGAACTCGTCCTTCAGCATGCCGCGCAGCTGTGCGGCGATCGACGGAACACCTCGCGATACCATGGATGTATCGCAAACCAGCGCCAGATCCGCTTTGAGTTCGGCCGCGTTGTCTTCGAGGAAGGGGACCAGCGAGGGTGAGCCGGATTCTTCTTCGCCCTCAAAGAAGAAGGTGATGCGGCAGGGCAGGGATCCGTGCACGGCTTTCCAGGCGCGGCAGGCTTCGACGAATGTCATCAGCTGACCTTTGTCGTCCGATGCCCCGCGCCCCCGGATGACCGGGCCGTGCTCGGTGTCTTCGATGGCGGGGTCAAACGGGTCGCGTGTCCAAAGGTTCAACGGATCGACAGGTTGCACGTCATAATGGCCGTAGAACAGGATATGGGGTGCATCTGAGTCCTCGCCCACATGGCCTACGACCATCGGGTGCCCCGGAGTTTCCCGTTTTTCGGCGGCAATTCCGATACTGTTGAGGTCGGCAACCAGCCAGTCGGCTGCACGGCTGACATCGGCCTTGTAGGCGGGATCGGTCGAGATCGAGGGGATGCGCAGCAGCTCCATCAGGCGGTCGATCGATTTTTGCAGATCTTCGTCAATCCGGTTCAGCACGGTGTCTAGCGACATGGGGATCTCCTGCTTGTCTGTGTTCGGGCGAACCCTAGCAGCGTTGACAGCGCCGTCCAGAGCGGTTGATCTGAATTCTGCACGCGATCACAAGCCCGCGAAATCGCGCTGTGCGGGCTGCGTCGTTTCCACGCGTCCGATGGCCGGAACTATACTTGCCGTGAGCATTGCAAACTTATATTTGATGCAAATCAAAGTTGGGTTCACCTGTTCGGCTGTAACCAGCTGAATAAAGTAACACAAAGCTGCTGATACAGGTTAAGCTGTGGGATGTGGCAGACTAATTGCCCGAGGGAAACCGGAAACGGGCATTCAAGGAGGGTCCGTTGGACTATACTGCTCAGCTCGATTCAGCGATTGCCAGGCTGCATGACGAAGGACGTTACCGGACCTTCATCGATATCGAACGTCGCAACGGACAGTTTCCCCATGCAGTGCGTACGCGCCCCGACGGGTCGCAGCAGGACATCACCGTGTGGTGCGGCAATGACTATCTGGGCATGGGCCAGCACCCGGTCGTGTTGCAAGCGATGCACGAAGCGATCGACGCAACCGGCGCCGGGTCGGGCGGTACGCGCAACATCTCGGGGACAACGGTCTATCACAAACGGCTCGAGGCCGAACTGGCCGATCTGCATGGCAAGGAAGCCGCGCTGTTGTTCACCAGCGCGTATATTGCCAATGACGCCACCCTCAGTACGCTGCCCAAGCTGTTCCCGGGGCTGATCATCTATTCTGACGCGCTGAACCATGCTTCGATGATTGAAGGGGTGCGCCGAAACGGGGGCGCCAAGCGCATCTTCCGTCATAACGACGTGGCACATCTGCGCGAATTGCTCGAGGCGGACGATCCCGCCGCGCCCAAGCTGATCGCCTTCGAGTCCGTCTATTCGATGGACGGTGATTTTGGTCCGATCGAAGAAATCTGTGATCTGGCCGATGAATTCGGCGCCCTGACCTATATCGACGAAGTGCACGCGGTGGGCATGTATGGCCCGCGCGGTGGCGGCGTGACCGAGCGGGATCGCCTGGCACATCGGATCGACATCATCAATGGCACTCTGGCCAAGGCCTATGGCGTCATGGGGGGCTATATCGCGGCCAGCGCCAAGATGTGCGATGCCGTGCGGTCTTATGCGCCGGGCTTCATCTTTACGACATCGTTGCCGCCGGCGGTTGCCGCAGGGGCTGCGGCATCCGTTGCATACCTGAAATCCGCGCCTGAACTGCGCGAGCAGCACCAGACCCAGGCGAAGATCCTCAAGCTGCGGCTGAAGGGAATGGGCCTGCCGCTGATCGACCACGGCAGCCACATCGTGCCTGTGATCGTCGGCAATCCGGTACACACCAAAAAGCTCAGCGACATGCTGCTGGACGATTATGGCATTTACGTGCAACCGATCAACTTCCCGACCGTCCCGCGCGGAACCGAGCGTCTGCGTTTTACCCCGTCTCCGGTGCATGGACCCGACGAAATGAACCGTCTGGTGCAGGCGATGGACGAACTTTGGTCACATTGTGCGCTAAATCGCGCCGAACTTGCCGGATAACCTAACGCCAAAGTGTGCAACGAGTTTGCCGCGTGTTAAGCTTACGCTAACAAAACGAGTAGACGAATCATTGTGGGGATGATTCGCCACTTACGCGAAATACGCGACAGGCAGAATGGGGCAGCAGGGATGATTGGGCGCAGATCTCAGCGCGAATCCGAAGAGGACGTAGATGTCAGACCAAAAGGGTTTGACGACTATGAAGTTCGCCTAGGCGACAAGATGCGCGGTGAACGCGCAACGATGGGCAAATCTCTTCTGGATGTTCAGCGCGAGCTGCGGATCAAAGCCAACTATATCGCTGCAATTGAAAACGCCGACCCCGATGCGTTTGATACACCCGGCTTTATCGCCGGGTATGTGCGTTCCTACGCACGCTATCTGGGCATGAACCCCGATGAGACCTTCGCGACTTTCTGCCAGGAAAGCGGATTTGAGGTCGCGCATGGCATGTCCGCAGAGGCCTCGGTGGTGCGGAAGCCTTCCGGGGCTCTGCCTGCACGCGGCCCGATGGGTCGGGATCCGTTCATTTCGCCCAATACACCCTATATTCCGGGCAAGGAGTCCCTGGTCAGCCAGATTGAACCCCGCGCAATCGGTTCGTCACTGGTATTGCTGGCGGTGATCGGTGGCATCGGCTATGGCGGCTGGGCTGTTCTGAACAGAATTCAGCAAGTACAGGTCAGCCCGGTTGAACAAGCGCCGGTGGTTCTGTCTGATCTGGATCCGCTGGATGCGGCGCGCAGCAACGTGTCGGATGATGCTGCACAGGTGGCAAGTGCCGAAGCACTGGACCGTCTCTATCGTCCGCAGGCACTGGATGTTCCGGTGCTGGTTGCGCGGGATGCTCCGATCTCGACGCTTGATCCGCGCGAGGTTGGAACCTTCCGCCCGCCCGAATTGCCGCAGTTCGAAGTGGCTGAACTGCACACGGTCGAAAAACCCGCCCTGCCGCAAGTGGTCGAACAGATCGATACCACGCTCAAGATCGTGGCTGTTGATCCGGCATGGATGCGCGTGACGGCTGCGGATGGCAGCGTCATTTTCGAAGGCACACTGGGTACCGTCGAGCAGGGCAGTGTGTTCGAAGTGCCCCTGACGGAAGAACCGCCGTTGTTGCGTGCGGGCGCATCGGGATCCGTTTACTTCGCGATAAACGGTAAGCACTACGGCCCGGCGGGTGCTCCGGGCACGGTCGCCAAGGGTGTCGTTCTGTCGAAAGACGCCGTATCCGAGTCCTATGCCATCGCCGATCTTGAGGCGGAACAGAACAGCGCGCTCAAGCAACTGGTGGCGGAACTGCAAACCGAGGCGACAGAAACGCCCGCCGAGTGATCTAGCCATTGCGATAACCCCGTTGCCGAACTATCTACAATCGCAACTCAGGCAGACGCGGATCCGTCCTTATGTCCCTCAATCACGTGCGCCCATGGCGCGACATCTATCGTCGTAAATCCCGTCAAATCATGGTCGGCAACGTCGCCGTAGGTGGCGATGCACCCATTGCCGTTCAAACCATGACCAACACGTTGACCACCGATGTGGCGGCGACCGTGGCGCAGGTACAGGCGGCGGCTGAGGCTGGCGCTGACATCGTTCGCGTCTCGGTTCCTGATGAGGCGTCGTCCAAGGCGCTGAAACAGATCGTTCGGGAAAGCCCCGTGCCCATCGTGGCGGATATTCATTTCCACTATCGGCGCGGCATCGAAGCCGCCGAAGCGGGCGCTGCCTGTCTGCGCATCAATCCCGGCAATATCGGTGACGAAACCCGCGTGAAAGAGGTCATCCAGGCGGCGCGCGACCACAATTGTTCAATCCGGATCGGCGTGAACGCGGGCAGCCTGGAAAAGCACCTGCTTGAGAAATATGGCGAGCCGTGCCCCGAGGCGATGGTCGAAAGCGGGCTGGAACATATCCGCATCCTTCAGGACAATGATTTTCACGAGTTCAAGATCAGCGTAAAAGCCAGCGACGTGTTTCTGTCCGCCGCGGCCTATCAAGGTATTGCCGAGGCGACGGATGCCCCCATCCACCTGGGCATTACCGAAGCGGGGGGGCTGGTCAGCGGTACGATCAAATCGGCCATCGGCCTTGGCAACCTGCTGTGGATGGGGATCGGCGACACGATCCGCGTCAGCCTGTCTGCTGATCCGGTGGAAGAGGTGAAGGTCGGGTTTGAGATCCTCAAATCCCTTGGCCTGCGCCATCGGGGCGTCAATATCATCTCATGCCCGTCCTGCGCGCGACAGGGTTTTGATGTCATCAAAACCGTCGAGGCGCTGGAGCACCGCCTTGAGCACATCAAGACGCCCATGAGCCTGTCGATCATCGGTTGCGTGGTCAACGGGCCGGGCGAAGCGCTGATGACCGATGTTGGTTTCACCGGCGGCGGGGCAGGGTCCGGCATGGTCTATCTGGCCGGTAAGGCCAGCCACAAGATGTCGAACGATCAGATGATCGATCACATCGTGGAAGAGGTCGAGAAAAAGGCGGCTGAACTGGACGCGGCGGCTGAAGCGGCTGAATAGTCGGGTTCTTCGCTACATCTAAAAACCCGGCATCTGTTGTGTGGCGCAATGGATACCGCCGCCAAGTTCTCCCAGCAGATCAACGTCAAGTGTTACGACGTCACGTCCGGGATAGTGTCTTGCAAGTGTTTCCGACGCGATCCTGTCTGTTTCCGAGTCTCCGAACCGGGCCGCAATCACACCGCCATTGCAGACGTAGTAATTGGCGTAAGAGGCGACGAAATCCGGGTTCTTGACACGGCGGTAATGCGGTTCGGGTATCACGTCCATGTCCAGGCCCGCGGCAACCAGTCGATCATGGGTGTCCAACGCGGCCATGTGGAAAGGATCATGATTGTCCGGCTTATCCGGCAAGTTGATGATGCCGTGACCTGGGCCGGTAAAGCGGGCCAGACTGTCAATGTGATAATCGGTGATATCTTCGCCCCAGACACCTTCGGACCAGATCATGCGGTTGGCCCCGTAGGCCGCCAACAACCGGGCTTCGATCTCGTCCCGAGTGAGGCCGGGATTGCGGTTGTCATTCACCCACGTGCTTTCATGCGCCATGAGTGTCCCATGCCCATCCTGCTCGACGCCACCGGCTTCGCCGATCAGCCCGGTCGGCAACAGGGTCAGCCCCAGCCTTTCGGCCACTCTGCCAGCAATGTTCGCATCATGTGCGTGAACCTGCTTTCGCCCCCATCCATTGAACTGGATCTGTTTGATTGCAAGCGCACCGCGGTTGTTGATCGCGAACACCGGGCCTGCGTCCCGGCACCACAGATCTTCGGTCGGGACATCCCAAATCTCGACCGCCGCAGAAAGCCGTTTGCGGATATCTGCGTGATACTCTGATCCGGCCAGCAGTGTGACGGGCTCAAAAGCAGAGATCGTGTTTGCGATTACCGCTATGGTCCCCTGTACCATTTCCAGAAAAACGGGGTCGGGGTAGACGCTGCGGCTGACCGGCCATTGCATGAAAGTGCGATCATGCCGGGCGTCTTCGGCCGGGACGTGGAGGCCGGTTGCGGACTGCGCAATAGACTGGCCAGAGATACCCGTCATACCCAACGCTCCTCCGGCCACCAGAAATTCTCGCCGCTTCATGGCACGTTGCCGACAAATCCGGCCTTAGCCGCGTTCGGCACGTATGCCGTCAACGATCTGCTGCATCTGATCAGCTGGCAAATAGCCACGCAACATCTCTGTGCCCAACACAAACGAAGGCGTGCCCGAGATCTGCATCCGCTGTGCCAGAGCGCGGGTGCGCGCGATCTCATCCGTGACGCGATCGCTGTCCATCGCCGCGATGATCTCGTCGCTGTTCAGCCCCAACCCGTCCGAGATGCGGCGCAGGGAAACTTCGCTTGGCTCGCCGGTGAATTCCAGCAGGGCATCATGGACCTGCTTGTACGCATCATCGCCCGCCACGTGTTTGGTGGCCACGGCAAAGCGTGAGGACAGCACGGACGCATCACCCAGGATGGGGAGTTCCTTGATCACAAGGCGGATGTTGCCGTCTTCTGACAGCAGACTGGCCACTTCGGGCACGGCCCGGCGGCAATAACCACACCGGTAGTCCATGAACTCGACCAGCGTGATGTCACCATCCGGGTTGCCACCGACCCAGCTGTACCCGTCATCGAACAGTTCATCCGAGTTGGCGGCGACCAGTTCTTTGTCCGCAGCGGCCTCTGCAACGGCATTGCGCTGTTCCAGAATGTTGATGGCTTCGAGGATCACTTCGGGATTTTCCAGCAGGTATTCGCGCACCTGGGCACCAAATTCCGCTTTTTCGGCATCGTTCATCGCGTTCAGGTCCAGCGCCTGCGCCGAGGTTGCCGCCATGGAAAGCCCCAGAAGGGCGGGTGCAGCATGTCTGAGGATCATTTCCGTTTCCTTTTGTCTTTGTTGAGTCGTTCCGACGCAATCAACACGTCTTGCGCCCTTTGCCAACCCGGTGAGCCCTCGGGCAGTCGCGCCACGGCGCGTTTCGCGTGAATTCCGGCATCTTTCAACCGCCCTTGCAGCGCATACCGCTCTGCCGTCACGGTCGATGCCATACCATCATTGCCAACCTGAGCATAGGCCACACCAAGATCCTGCAACAGCCTGGCGTTCCGGTAATCCCGGGCGCGGGCTTTTTCCAGAACGCTCAAGGCCTGTTTGGTTTGCCCCTGCGCCAGCAACGCCCGCCCGTATCCAGCCAGGATCAGCGCATCGTTCGGAGCCATTTCAACAGCGTTTCCGTACGCTTCAACAGCCGCGCCTATTTGCCTGTTCTCCAACAGAATTTGCCCTTTCAGGTCATAGTAATACGGGTCATTCGGGCGCAGCGCCAGGGCCTCGTCGATGGCACGACGCGCGCGATCCAAATCACGGTTCTGATGATAAGCCGAAGCCTCGCGCATCAGGCGGATGTCCTGGGCGGTTTCCTCTTTGGCGCGTCGTAGCGTCCAACTGGGTGAGCGTAAAAAGGCCGACAGCTTGCCTTTGACGCGGGCAAACCAATAATCGGCATTGGCATTCGGAACCGCCTTGTCGCCGAACTCATCCAGAAACGCTTCGGCGGCGCGCAATCGTTCACGACTGGTGGGATGCGACCGCATATACGGGTCCTGATTGGCGACGCTCAGCAATTCCTGACCCGCAAATTTCCTGTGCAGCTTCACCATGCCGCTGGGGGAAATCTGAGCCCATCGCAGGTAGCTTGCAGCGCTTCGGTCGGCCGAGGCTTCTTCGGCGCGGGTATGGCCCAGAAAGCTGCGGATTGCGGCGCCCTGGGTGCCTGCGGCAATACCAATGGCGGCTTCACCCCCTCCGGCCGCAGCCGCAAGCAGGGCCAAAGCGGTGCCGAGGCCTGCATTGCGCCGCGCCGCCTTCAGGTTTTCGGCGCGGCGGGCCAGATGACCATTCGCGATATGCGCCGCCTCATGCGCGATCACCGCTTGCAGCATTTCGGGGCTTTCGACCGTAAGGATCAGCCCGTAATTCAAATAGATCGCGTTGTAGTCGATGACGAAGGCATTGAACGTGTTGTCATTGACCACAAGGATTTGAACCCGGTTGGTGTTCAGGCCGGCGGCGCGCAGAACCGGAAACGCCAGCTCGCGCAGGCCATGCTCGATATCGGGGTCGCGGATCAGGCTTTGCCCATGGGATTGCGTTGCCGCCGTCAGCCAGACGGCAACCGACAGTATCAGAGCCGGGATTGACGTCAGCCGGGATACGCGTTCAAAAGCCATGGCTGCAACATGGGAGATGGGCATGAGAAACTCAACCCGGTCCGGGGTCGATCCCTTCATCGTGATGGACGTGATGGAGGCCGCGCGCCGTGCGGAAGAAGCGGGCCGCCATGTGATCCACATGGAAGTTGGCCAGCCCGGAACCGGCGCACCCAAGGGCGCGACCGAGGCGCTGGCGAGGGCGATGGATCAAAGCCCGTTGGGCTATACGGTGTCACTGGGCTTGCCTGCGCTGCGAAAGCGTATCGCGCGGCTTTATGGGGATTGGTACGATGTGGACTTGAACCCGGGGCGCGTGATCATCACGCCCGGATCGTCCGGCGGGTTTCTGCTGGCTTTCACGGCATTGTTCGACAGCGGGGATCGGGTTGGAATCGGTGCGCCGGGATATCCGTCCTATCGCCAGATTCTCAGGGCACTTGGGTTGGAACCGGTCGATCTGCCGACCGCGCCTGAAAACCGTCTGCAACCCGTTGCAGCGGATATTCAGGGAATGGGCCTGAAGGGGCTGATGGTGGCTTCTCCGGCGAATCCTACCGGCACGATGCTGGATCACGCCGCCATGGGGTCGCTGATCGAAGCCGCACACGGGCAGGGGGCGTCTTTCATCAGCGACGAAATCTATCACGGTCTGGAATATGAAGCCAAAGCCGTGACGGCGCTTGAACTGACGGATGAGTGCTATGTGATCAACTCGTTTTCCAAGTATTTCTCGATGACCGGTTGGCGCGTGGGGTGGATGGTCGTGCCCGAGGATCAGGTGCGCGTGGTCGAGCGGATATCCCAGAACATGTTCATCTGCGCGCCGCATGCCAGTCAGGTTGCGGCACTGGCTGCGATGGACTGCGAGGACGAGTTGCAGGCCAATCTGGACGTGTACCGCCGAAACCGCGCGCTGATGCTGGAAGGCCTGCCCAAGGCGGGCTTCACGAACATCGCGCCGCCGGACGGGGCGTTTTACGTCTATGCCGACGTGTCCGATCTGACCGATGACAGCCGCGCATTTGCGGCCGAGATTCTGGACAAGGCCGGTGTCGCGGTCACGCCGGGTCTGGATTTCGATCCGAAACGCGGCCATACGACGTTGCGGTTATCCTATGCGCGTTCGACGGTCGACATTCAGGACGGGCTGGAACGGTTGCGCCTGTTCATGACCGAGCGGAAGGCGATCGGGGAACCTGCCTGAGCCGTTCACAAATCAGCCCTTGTGGTATAGGCTGCCCGGCAAGCGATCTCGGGAAAACTTGAGGCCATGAGCAGGATCATCTTTTGCATCGCCCTGATCTGGGCGCTGGCAGGCAGTGCCGTCGCGCAGGATTTCAGCGCGCTGGCACGCATTCAACCTGACCAAAGCCGCATCACGGATGTGGGGCGAACCGGCGTTCGCGTGGATATCGGCCTGAGCCAGGGGGTGCCGTACCGGATTTTCACCTTGCAGGATCCGTACCGGATGGTTCTGGACTTCAACGAAGTGGACTGGACCGGGCTGAACCGAACGAATTTTCTGCAATCCGAACGCGTCAGCGGCGTGCACTTCGGGGCCTATGTTCCGGGTTGGTCGCGGCTGGTGTTGGAACTGGGCGCACCGATGGCCGTAGACACAGCCGAGCTGTCGGTGGCCGAGGATTCGGGGGCGGCGCTGCTGTCTCTGAACCTCAAGGGCACGGATTTTGACACGTTCAACGCAACCGCAGGTGCGCCGCGCAATCCGGGTTGGGACTTGCCGGAACCGGCTGATGTGCCGCAGGCACCTTCGCGTTCCGCGGACCGACCGTTGCGCGTAATGCTCGATCCGGGGCATGGCGGGATCGATCCGGGCGCCGAAACCGATGACGTTGATGAAAAAACCCTGATGTTGACCTTTGCCCGCGAACTGCGCGAAGTGTTATTGCGATCAGGAGGTTACGAGGTTGTCCTGACCCGCGTTGATGATCAGTTCGTCTCGTTGGAACGTCGGATTGCCCTGGCGCATCGGGCTGGCGCGGATCTGTTCATTTCGCTGCACGCGGATTCCCTGTCGGAAGGGCAGGCCCATGGGGCGGCCGTCTATACCCTGTCTGCCGATGCTTCGGATGTGGCCAGTTCAAAACTGGCTGAACGACATGACCGGGGGGATTTGATCTCGGGCATCGATCTGAATGGTGCCGATGATCAGGTGGCTGATGTTTTGCTTGATCTGGCGCGCCAGGAAACGATGCCGCGGACCAGGTCGCTGGCCAGCGCGATCGCCAACGGAATGGCCCAGCAGGGCGGGCCGATGAACCGCAAACCGTTGCGGACCGCGTCGTTCTCGGTGCTCAAGGCGGCCGATATTCTGTCTGTTTTGATCGAGCTTGGGTTCCTTTCCAGCCCCAGAGACCGGGAAAACCTGAGAAATTCGGAATGGCGGGCGAATATGGCGTTGGGGATCTTTCAGGGGATCGAAGACTGGCGTCAGCAGGATGTGATCCGCAAATCCCTGATTGGCCAGTGACCTTACGGCGCAAAACGGCTAGAATGCGCTTGGTGTTTTGACCCTTGGGCGGTGCAACACTATATAGGCACCACCGCGAGAAAAAGGCAGTAACGTGATCCGGTTCATTCTTTCGATTTTCGGGGCGATCTTCAGTATCGTCACCTTGGGTATTTTCATGGTCGCACTGGTGATCGGTGCGGTGTTCTGGATGTATGGCCGCGATCTTCCCAGCCACGAATCCCTGGCCCAGTACAAGCCCCCGACGATCAGCCGGATCTATTCGGGCGAAGGCCAGTTGATCGACGAATTCGCGCAGGAACGCCGCCTGTTCACGCCGTCCTCGGAAATTCCCGATCTGGTGAAGCAGGCGTTTATTTCGGCGGAAGACAAGAATTTCTATACCCATCAGGGCTATGACCCGCGGGGGATCATCGCGGCAGGAGTCGAAGCGGTGCGAACCAAAGGCGGAACCGTGCGCGGTGCGTCGACCATCACGCAGCAGGTGATGAAGAACTTCCTGTTGTCGGGCGACCGCCGGGCAGAACGCAAGATCAAGGAAATCATCCTCGCCACCCGGCTCGAGGACACACTGGACAAGGAGCAGATCCTTGAACTTTACCTTAACGAGATCTTTCTGGGTCAGAACTCGTACGGTGTGACGGCCGCCGCGCAGACCTATTTCAACAAGACCTTGCAGGAACTGGCCCCGCACGAGGCCGCGATGTTGGCCGCAATGCCCAAGGCGCCGTCGGATTATCACCCGGTTCGGGAAAAGGAACGCCTGCTGGCCCGCCGAAACTATGTGCTGCGCGAGATGTACCAGAACGGTTACATCGATCAGGCGACCTATGAGTCCGAGGTCGAGATGCCGCTGCGCTCGGTTCAGAACGGCGATTTCGAAAGCTTCCGCACCGCATTGCCGCCGCGCGATTACTTCACCGATGAAATCCGTCGTCAACTGAGCGAGGACTTTGGTGAAGGTGAGTTCTTTACCGGCGGCTTCACGGTTCGTGCGTCGGTGGACGAGGAAATGCAGGTCGAAGCCGCGAAGGCCCTGCGCACGGCGTTGCAGAAATATGACCGGTCGCGCGGGAAATGGCGCGGCACCGGCGAAGTGATCCCGGAAGAAAAACTGGCGGATGAGGCACAGTGGCGCGAGGCGCTTTCGCTTCTGGAAATCCCGCGCGATGTGGTGCTGCCGACCCGCTGGTATCCCGCCGTGGTTCTGAATGTCTCGGATCAGCAACTTACCGTCGGGATCGAGGACGGCCCTGCGGATGGCACCATTCCGCGGTCCGATATCAAGTGGATGCAGGGTGATTTTGCGGCGAACTTCAAGCGCGGGGATGTGATCCTTGTGGTCGAGGGCGAAGAGGGGCAGTGGTCTGCCCGTCAGGTGCCCGAAGTTCAGGGCGCCTTTGTGGCGATGGATGTGAACTCGGGCCGCGTTCTGGCGATGCAGGGCGGGTTTTCTTATCAGGACACCGTGTTCAACCGCGCCACGCAGGCACAGCGCCAGCCGGGGTCCAGCTTCAAACCCTTTGTCTATGCCGCCGCGCTGGACAGCGGCTACAGCCCCGCAACCATCGTCGTGGACGCACCGATCGAGGTGAACACGCCACAGGGCTTGTGGCGGCCCAAGAACTCGTCGAACAAGTTCTACGGGCCGACCCCCTTGCGCACCGGGATCGAGCAGTCGCGGAACCTGATGACCATCCGTCTGGCGCAAGAGGTCACGATGCCGGTGGTTGCAGGTTACGCCGAACGCTTTGGCGTCTATGACCGGATGGGCGCGTTCCTTGCCAACTCGCTGGGGTCCGAAGAAACGACGCTGTACAAGATGGTCGCCGCTTATGCGATGTTCGCGAACGGGGGTCAGCGGGTCGAGCCCACTCTGGTCGACCGTATTCAGGACCGGTTCGGCAAGACCATCTATCGTCATGATGATCGTCAATGCCTGAATTGCAACTCGACCTGGCTCGAGCCCGACGAGGCCCCGACCCTCGTCACGGACCGCGCGCAGGTCATGGATGCCATCACGGCCTATCAGCTGACATCCATGATGAAAGGCGTGGTGGATCGTGGCACGGCCTCGCGCTATGTGAACCTGCCGGTGCCGACGGCCGGCAAAACCGGAACCACCAACGAATCCAAGGATGCGTGGTTCATCGGCTTTACCTCGAATATCGTGGCGGGCTGCTACATCGGTTATGACCGCCCGCGCCCGATGGGGCGGGGGGCTTATGGTGGGACCTTGTGCGGCCCGGTGTTCCAGAGCTTCATGGAAAAAGCCGTCGAAAAGTATGGCGGTGGGCCATTCAAGGTTCCAGAAGGTGGTCACTTCATCAAAATCGACCGTTTCAGCGGCGCCCGCCTGCCGGATGACGCCACCGGCGACTATGTCGTGGCCGAATTCTTCCGCGACGGTGTCGATGGGTTCATCGACCGTGTTTATGACGGTGGTTTTGCGATTGGTTCCGACCTGCCCTTGTTCGAGGAAGCACAGCGCGCAGGTGTGCAGGTTCAGACGTCGACGGGTGAAACCATCACGGTCGGGCCCAAGGCCTCGCAAGGCGATCTGAGTACCGGGGGGCTTTACTGACAGGGACTGACCAAGTTGGGTAAGACACCTCTGATTCCACATGCTTTGCTGGGTGCGCCCGGGCAGCTAAGCATCTCTCCGGGTGTCATCTCGGGAGGGCACGTGTTTCTCACCGGTATGACCGGGAGCGCGGCAGACGGTTCAATGCCGTATGATCCGGAACTACAGTTCCGGAACGCCTTTTCCAAGATTGCCGAGGTATTAAAGGAAGCGAACCAAGGTTTGGAGACTGTGGTCGAGATGACGACCTACCATGTTGACATGCGAAAGCATTTCGATCTGTTTGACCGTGTGCGCCTTGAGGTTCTGCCTGCGCCTTACCCGGCTTGGACCGCAGTTGAGGTTGCGGGACTTCGACGGGAGGGTGCCTTGGTTGAAATTCGGGCGATCGCACATCTTTCCGAGTGAGTCACGAGAGTCGCTCCATCCATCCAGCCTGTCTTGTGGTGTCTCGCACCTCTTGCTATCACGCAGGCCTGATTGAGCAAGTTGGGACAAGACCATGCGCGCCGAAACCCAGAACATCATAGCGGAAATCGAAAAGTCGCTGGAGCTGCTGGCGCAGCGCATGGACTATGAGACCGCGCCGCATCGCCTTGAGGAATTCAATGCGCGTGTCGAAGATCCCAACCTGTGGGACAATCCCGAAAAGGCACAGAAACTGATGCGCGAGCGGCAGATGCTGGTCGACGCGATCGAGACTTACGAGTCCATCAAAACCGACCTCAGCGACAATATCGAACTGATTGAGCTGGGTGAAATGGAAGAAGACGAAGAGGTCGTCCAGGACGCCGAAGCCGCGATCAAGGCGCTTCAGGCCAAGGCCGCAAAGAAAGAGCTTGAGGCGCTGCTGGACGGTGAGGCTGACAGCAACGACACCTTCCTCGAGATCAACTCGGGCGCGGGCGGAACCGAAAGCTGCGACTGGGCCTCGATGCTGGCGCGGATGTATGTGCGCTGGGCCGAGAAAAAAGGCTATACGGTCGAGCTTCAGTCCGAAACCCCGGGCGAAGAGGCAGGGATCAAATCGGCTGCGTACAAGATTTCCGGCCACAACGCCTACGGCTGGCTGAAATCCGAAAGCGGCGTACACCGGCTGGTGCGGATTTCGCCTTTTGACTCGGCGGCCAAGCGGCACACCTCGTTCTGTTCGGTCTGGGTTTATCCGGTGGTGGACGACAATATCGAGATCGAGGTGAACCCTGCGGACATCCGCATCGACACCTACCGGTCATCGGGGGCGGGCGGTCAGCACGTGAACACCACGGACTCGGCCGTGCGCATCACGCACATTCCGACCGGGATTGTCGTGACCTCCTCCGAGAAGTCGCAGCACCAGAACCGCGATATCGCCATGAAGGCTCTGAAATCGCGCTTGTATCAACTGGAACTGGACCGCCGGAACGCCGACATCAACGCGGCACACGAGGCCAAGGGGGATGCGGGCTGGGGCAACCAGATCCGGTCATATGTTTTGCAGCCCTACCAGATGGTCAAAGACCTGCGGACCAATTACGAGACCTCGGATACCAAGGGTGTTCTGGACGGCGATCTGGACGGCTTCATGGCGGCCACACTGGCCCTGAACGTGGCGGGCAAGAGCCGCTCCGAGGCACAGGGCGACAGCTGAGGTGAAGCGTAACAGCCCTTTCCTGTACGTTCTGAAAGGGCATTGGCAGCTTATCCTGATCACGGCCCTGGTGTTTTTGCTCTGGAATACACCGGTTGCGGTTCCACTGAAGATACTGGTCGTCTTTCTGCATGAGCTGTCTCATGCGGTGACGATCCTGATGACGGGCGGCTCGGTCGAGAGCTTTTCGATCTCATCGCAGCAGGGCGGCGTTGTCCTCGGCCGGGGCGGCAATCGCTTTCTCAGCCTGTCTGCCGGATATCTTGGTTCACTGGCGCTTGGCATGGCCCTTTTGATCCTTGCCCTGCGAACAAAGGCCGACCGCGCCGTTCTGGCGGGTTTTGGCGGTGTCATGTGTCTGGTGGCGGTGCTGTATATCCGCGACCCGTTCGCCCTTGTTTTCAGCATCGGAACCGGGGCTGCGATGATTGCTGCGGCGTGGTATCTGCGCCCCGATGTAAGCGATCTGGTGCTGCGCGTGATCGGATTGACCAGCATGATCTATGTCCCTTTCGACATCTTCGACGACACGATCCGACGGTCCGGCGCGCGTTCGGATGCATTCATGCTGGCCGAGGAATTCGGTGGCTCTGCCATGTTGTGGGGCGGGATCTGGCTGGTGCTCAGCTGCATGGCGATTGCTCTTTGCCTGCGCTATTGGCTTGGGGCTGACAGCAACCTGCATTTTCGCGGATCAGCGCGCTGACATTGCCGTCCGGGACTTCACTGAAAAGATACATTTAAACAGTGGGTTTAAATGATCTGAACTGCCCGCTAGGCTGCCGGAAACGACAATGGATTGGCGCGTCATGGACCTGACCCGGATATCGGCTACAGACCTTTTGAAACAGTTGGCCAGCCGGCAGGTTTCAGCCTCGGACGTGATGCGGGCCTCGCTGGATCGCATCGCCACGGTCAATGGTGAGGTGAATGCCATCGTCGCGCTAAGGGATTCAGATGATTTGATGGCCGAGGCGAAGGCCTGTGACGATGGTCCGATCACCGGCCCGCTGCACGGTCTTCCAATCGCAGTCAAGGATCTTGTGAACGTGGCGGGCGTCGTCTCGTCTCAGGGCTCACCGATGTTCAAGGGCTTCGTGCCGGACGCTGACGATCTGATTGCCACCCGGATGCGGGCCGCAGGTGCCATCCTGATCGGCAAGACCAATACGCCGGAATTTGGGCTGGGATCGCACACGTTCAATCCGGTCTATGGTGCAACGCGCAACCCTTATGACGCCAATCGTACCTGCGGTGGTTCGTCCGGCGGGGCGGCGGTTGCCTTGGCGACGGGCATGGTTGCGCTGGCCGATGGTTCGGACATGATGGGCAGCTTGCGCAACCCGGCTGCATGGAACAACGTTTACGGCTTTCGGCCAAGCTGGGGCAGGGTGCCTTCCGATCCCGTGGGCGACAGTTTTTTGCACCAGTTGTCGACACTGGGCCCCATGGCGCGCTGCCCCGAAGACCTGGGTGTTCTGCTTGATGTCATCTCGGGTCCGGACCCGCGCTTGCCGTTGGCCGCAGAAAGTGCCCCGGTGTCGCCGGTGACCGCCGCCGATTTGCACGGGCTGCGGATCGGGTGGCTTGGCGACTGGGGCGGCGCTTTTCCGACCGAGCACGGTATTCTCGACATCTGCAAAGACGCGATGGGCGTATTCGAAACGCGTGGAGCGCAGGTTGAGGACATCCCCCCGCCTTTCGATGCTGAAAAACTCTGGACCAGCTGGATCACCTTGCGGTCGTTCAGCGTGGCCGCAGGGCTGGAACCTTTGGCTTCGCAAAAAGAGCATTTGAAAGACACGGCGCAATGGGAGCTGGATCGGGGGCTGGCGATGAGTGCGATGGAGGTGCACCACGCCAGTGTCATCCGCTCGGAATGGTTCCGTTGCGCGGCGAACCTGTTCGAACGGTTTGACGCGTTGGTTCTGCCGTCTGCTCAGGTCTGGCCGTTCTCGGTTGATCTGCCTTACCCGACAGAGATCGCGGGCCGGGCCATGGATACCTATCACCGATGGATGCATGTCACGGTACCGGTCAGCCTGATCGGCCTGCCTTGTCTTGCTGCGCCCGCGGGGTTTGGCACGCAGGGGCTGCCCATGGGGTTTCAACTGTTCGGACCCAGAGGATCGGATCGAAAACTATTGTCAGTCGGAGCGGCTTACCACGCCGAAACAGATTGGCCGAACAAGAGGCCGGCGATGCCATAACGCCGGTCAGGGAGGAGGAAGACAACATGGACAAACCCTTTGGTGTTCCGGATATGCGACCGGTCGATACCGCCATGCTGCGCACTGCTTTGAAGCGCGCCTGGGCCGACTTTCGCCGCGCACCGCTGTTCGGCCTTGTTTTTGCGGGGTTTTACGTACTGTCCGGGTGGGCGATGGCATGGGTGACAGTTCAGACCGGAACAACCTTCTGGCTGGTGCTGGCGGCCATCGGGTTTCCGTTGATCGGCCCGTTTGCCGCTGTTGGTCTGTACGAGGTTTCGCACAGGTTGGAACAAGGCGAGCCGCTCGATTTTGGCGCGATCTTCGGGGTCGTGATGCAGCAAAGCCGCAGACAACTGCCCTCGATCTGCGCGATCATAGTCGTCGTGTTTCTGTTCTGGTTTTTTCTGGGGCACATGATCTTTGCCCTGTTCATGGGGTTGGCGACGATGACCAACGTGTCAACCTCGCTTGAGGTGTTTCTGACGCTGAATGGCCTGACAATGCTGGCAGTCGGCACGGCAGTCGGGGCGGTTTTTGCGACCGTTCTGTACATGATCACCGTTCTGTCGATTCCGTTGCTGCTGGATCGTGAACTGGATTTCGTGACTGCCATGATCACCAGTTTTTCCTACGTGTCAAAGAACTACCCAGTGATGCTGGCCTGGGGCGCGTTCATCGCGGTGCTGACATTTCTGGCGATGGTGCCCTGGTTTCTGGGGTTGCTGGTGGTCCTGCCGCTGCTGGGGCATGCCAGCTGGCATCTGTACCGGCAGATCACGCGGAACGATGAAGGGGAAACACCGACCTGAGACGGTAGGTTACAGGTGCTGAGCCACGTTGTTCGTCGACAATCGTGCAGCAGCAAAAATGGCCGTCGAGTCGTGCCCAAGGTATTTCAGCACAACGGGTTCGGGCCTTGTCGCATTTGCCGGACTGATGACTGACCCACGCCAATGAACTGCCGTTCCCGTAGGGTCCGGCGAGATCAGATAGACCCGGCTGTTGTGACCTTCCCGCTGCGAGGTCAGCATATAGACGGTGTCACCGCTTGAGGCCGCTATCCCCCGTATTTCCCGCGCTTTCGGTGTTGCCTCGGGCATTTCCGCACGCGACACGTAGCCACGGATCAACGTGCATTGGGCCAGGGGTCGGGCGTGCAGCAGGGTCATCCGGTGTTCAGCCGAAAGGCTTTCGATCACCGCGTAGAACCCGGGTGAAAACAGGGATTTCTCGATCGCATCCGCACCCGAGCCCAGAAACTCTGTCAGCGCCGGAGTTGCGGGGTGTTCTTCGATCTTTTCGATCTCGTCCAGCGGTTTCAGAAGAATGCGGGCATCGACATCGAAGAACCGGCAAATACGGTCCAGCACATCCGGTCTGGGAACGCTTTCACCGGAAAGATATCTGTTGAACTGGGTGCGGTTCACGCCAAGTTGGCGGCACAGCGCCGAGACCGAGCGATATCGCTTTGCCAATTGCCGAAGGTTCGCACCAAACATTGCGCGAAGCTCAGCAGGACTGCGAATGTCGTCGGTCATGGGTGCCCACGTCTTGCTCAGTTTCCGGAAGAAACCATCTTCGCACAGAAGCCAAAGCCCGGTGCGCATCGAAAAATCGTACAGAATGACCCCAAGCAACGTATCCCCACGTCGCGTTGCGGCTTCAAGGCTAACGGCCCTATGCGCAAAGGCAATAGGCTTTATCTGAAAATGACTGATCTTTAACAGGAAAAGCTGACCTTATGGCAATTTTAGCGCATTCAGATCGCCAAAGTTGCATTGCATATCGCCGGCCACTCTTAAAAGTGTTCCCGCCTTGGCCGCAAGACAAGTGCCAAGGCGGGACAGGTCGATCAATCGCCGCGCAGCAGGGCCGCCACGCCGGTACGGGCGATTTCCATCAAGCCCAGGGGGCGCATCAGATCGGCAAAGGCGTCGATCTTGTCGGGCGCGCCGGTGATCTCAAAAATGAAAGAATTCAGGGTACTGTCGACTACATTGGCGCGGAAGATATCGGCCAGTCGCAGCGCTTCGACCCGCTTGTCGCCTTCGCCGACGACCTTGATGATCGCCAGTTCACGCTCGACCGATGCGCCCTCGACCGTCAGATCATGCACGTCACGCACCGAGACAATGCGCCCAAGCTGCGCCTTGATCTGTTCGATCACCTGCGGCGTGCCGGTGGTGACGATGGTGATGCGGCTGAGGTGGCCGGTATGGTCCACCTCGGCGACGGTGAGGCTTTCGATGTTATAGCCGCGGCCCGAAAACAAGCCGATCACACGCGCCAGTACGCCCGGTTCGTTTTCGACCAGAACCGCAATGGTATGGCGTTCCTGAACGTCCGAGAAGGTGGGCCGTAGGTTATAGGCCGAATGGCGGGTGGAGCCTTTTTTGATATGTAGGGCAGACATTTACGTCCCTTTCATCATCCTTGACAGGTTGGGCGCAGCGCGGCGCTCAATCAAAACCGTCGAATTTTGTTAAACCAGAACCGAGCCCTTGGAGTCGATTACGCCCTGAGTCTCGGCTTCGCCCAGCAGCATCTCGTTATGCGCCTTGCCCGACGGGATCATTGGGAAGCAGTTCTCGTGCTTTTCGACCAGACAGTCGAAGATCACTGGACCGTCATAATTGATCATCTCCATGATCGCATCGTCCAGATCGGCGGGGTCGGAACACAGGATGCCTTTCGCACCAAAGGCCTCGGCGAGTTTGACGAAATCGGGCAGGGCCTCGGACCAGGAATGCGAATACCGCTCGCCATGCAGCAGCTCCTGCCACTGGCGCACCATGCCAAGGCGCTCGTTGTTCAGGATGAACTGTTTCACCGGCAGGCGATACTGAACGGCGGTGCCCATTTCCTGCATGTTCATCAGCCAGCTGGCCTCGCCGGCGACGTTGATCACCAGCGCGTCCGGATGTGCCATCTGCACCCCGATCGAGGCGGGGAAGCCATAGCCCATCGTGCCCAGCCCGCCCGAGGTCATCCAGCGGTTGGGGTCTTCGAACCCAAGATACTGCGCCGCCCACATCTGATGCTGACCCACCTCGGTGGTGATGTAGCGATCATGCTTTTTCGTCAGCTCTTCAAGACGTTGCAGCGCGTATTGCGGTTTGATCGACTTCTCGCTGTTGGTGAACGCCAGACAGTTGATCTTGCGCCATTCGGCGATCTGGTTCTGCCATTGTTTGACATTCGCGGCGTCCGTCTTGCGCCCGCGCGACTTCCAGATCTTCAGAATGTCCTCGAGCACATGCGCCACATCGCCGACGATCGGGATGTCCACCCGGATGACCTTGTTGATCGAGGACGGATCAATGTCGATATGTGCTTTCTTCGAGTTCGGCGAGAACGCATCGATACGCCCGGTGATCCGGTCATCGAACCGCGCACCGATATTGATCATCAGATCGCAATCATGCATCGCCATGTTGGCCTCGTAGAGACCATGCATCCCGAGCATTCCCAACCAGTTTTCGCCCGAGGCAGGATAGGCGCCAAGGCCCATCAGGGTTGAGGTGATCGGAAAGCCCGTTGCATCCACCAGTTCACGCAGCAACTGGCTTGCCGCGGGGCCGGAATTGATAACGCCACCGCCGGTATAGAAGATCGGTTTCTTTGCGGTTTCGATCGCGGCAACCAATTCGGTGATCTCTTCCAGATCTCCTTTCATCGCTGGTTGGTAATGCGAGGTCGAAGGTTTCGGGCTGGCATATTCGCCCGACGCGAACTGCACATCCTTCGGGATGTCGATCAGCACCGGGCCGGGGCGGCCCGAGGTGGCGACATGGAATGCCTCGTGCAGGGTTTCAGCCAGCGAGTCCGTGTCTTTCACCAGCCAGTTGTGCTTGGTGCAGGGGCGGGTGATGCCAACGGTGTCGGCCTCTTGAAACGCATCCGATCCGATCATGAAGGTCGGGACTTGCCCGGTCAGAACGACGATCGGGATCGAATCCAGCAACGCATCGGTCAAACCGGTGACAGCATTGGTGGCACCGGGGCCGGAGGTGACAAGCGCGACGCCCGGTTTTCCCGTCGATCGGGCATAGCCTTCGGCGGCGTGGATCGCGCCCTGTTCGTGACGCACCAGAATGTGGCGAATGTCGTTTTGCAGAAAGATCTCATCATAGATCGGTAGCACGGCGCCACCGGGGTATCCGAATACCGTGTCCACGCCCTGATCCTTGAGGGCCTGAACCACCATCTTTGCGCCGGTCATCTCACGTGTCATCTGCTTTGCTCCGTTCGCGACATGTGTCTTGCGTTCGACAAAAAAAAGCCCCCGAGATTTTCGGAGGCGCATGGGTTCGATTATGGTTTACCGTTACCGGCCCATGCGCGTGGTTCCTACGATTACGACTAGCGTTCTCATCGCCAGAGGCTCCTTTTTGCTTGGAGGCGACATTATGGTCGGGGGGAAGGGGCGTCAACAGGCAATTGCACCAGTTTTCTATCTCAGCAGCGGTATTTTGCGACATTTTATTGCGCAGATTGCCGCATGTCGGGAATTTCCGGGAATTCGGTGTGTGAATTGGCCGTTTTGTGCACGGATCAGGCGGTCTGAAAGCGTCAGGCCGATGTCCGAAACGGGCATGATCATTACTTTTTTCTGCGCCACGCTGAGCGTGCAGGGGGCAAAACCCGGAGGCTTAGAATGTTGCAGGACCTGGTTGATCTTGGCCGCTATCCAATCGATCGCCCCGATTCACCGGCTTATGATCGGCTGATCGAGGATTTGAGACGCGAATTGGAGCAGGATGGATGTGCTGTTCTGCCTGGTTTCGTGCACGACGCAGGGGTCAAGCTACTGGTGCAAGAAGCCGAGGGGGTGGCACCCAAGGCGCATCGGTCCTTCAACAGAACCAACGCCTATTTCACGAAGGACGATCCAAGGCTTGGCATCGCCCATCCGATCCGCCGGTTCTATGATCGTTCGAACGCCTTTGTTCCGGCCGACAATCTTTCGAAATCCGGCCCGCTGCGGCGCATTTACGAGTTCGACGGTTTTCTTCCCTTTGTCCGCGATGCCCTGAATGAACCCGAAGACCGTTTTTTTCGTTACGATGATCCATTGGCGGATGTGATCATCAATGTCGTGGAGGAAGGGCAGGGCTTTCCCTGGCATTTCGACACCAACAACTACACCGTGACGCTGGCCATCCAGAACGCAGAGACGGGCGGCGCGTTCGAGTACGCGCCCAACCTGCGCACGGCAGAGGATGAAAACTTTGATCTCGTGGCTGCGGTTCTCGATGGGAACATGGGGCGCGTTCGCCGGTTGGATCTGCGGCCGGGGGATTTGCAGATATTCAAGGGCCGGTATTCACTGCACAGGGTTGCTCCGGTCAGAGGCAAGCGCCGCCGTTATGTCGGCATCTTTTCCTTTGTCGAGGCTGAAGGCATGTGTGGCGGTGTGGAACGGACGCAGCAATTGTATGGCCGCGTTTTGCCGCATCACTACAAGCGCGCGGGGCTTCGAAAGGATCAATTGCTGGATTGAGTGGTCAACCTCGGTACAATGCATCTGTTTCCTGTCCGGAGAGTCAGATGCCCAAGATTTTGCAGCTTACACCATTTGTGTTGTGCTCGTCCCTGAAGGACCAGATCGACTTCTATTGTGATCGCCTTGGGTTCACCTGTGGGTTCACGCAAGACAATTATGCCTTTTTGAAACGTGGTCCTGTTGCGATCCGCCTTTTGGAGTGCCCACCCCGGGATGACGGCAAGCCATTGGGTGATGAACACTCCTTCTATATCGATGTTGAAGATATTGATGGGCTTTATGACAGCCTGCGCGACCGATTGGCCGATCTGCCCGAAGGCCGTGTCAGGCCGCCGTTCAATCAGCCCTATAATCAGCGTGAATTCCACGTTCTGGACGAAGACGGGACATTGGTTTTTTTCGGAGAAGGTCTTTGACCCGGCGGGTACCGCTCCCGCCCGTCGTCCACACGCCTGCGGCGTGTATCCTCTGGTTGGGCCGGGCAGCGCTGCGCGCTGCGGGCGCGTGCAGATCAGAAACCGACGCCAGTGCCTTGCAGTACGCCGTGTTCCAACGCGTAGCGTGTCAGCCCGGCGGTTGAAGAGATGCCAAGCTTGCGCTTGATATTCTTGCGGTGCGTTTCGACCGTCCGCACGGAAATATCCAGCGTTTGCGCAACTTCCTTGTTGGATTTGCCCTGCGCCAGTTCCAGCAGAATGGTCTGTTCACGTCCGGTCAGCGCTTCGCGCGTGGTGTCGCCCTTGGGTTTCAATGATCCGCTGGCGCCTGTGCACAGATACTGTTCACCCCGCATCACCGCGTCGATGGCCTGCTTGATCTCATCAGTGGGCACATCCTTGAGCACATATCCTTTGGCACCGTGGCTGAGCGCGGTCGATATGTATTCCGGGCTGTCATGCATCGACAGGATCAGGATGCGCGTTTCCGGCAATCGTTCCAGGATGATTTCCGTGGCGCTGAGACCGCCGAGGCCGGGCATGTTCAGATCCATCAGGATCACATCCGGGGCAAGGTCAACAGCCTGATCCACTGCCGCCTGTCCGCTGCCAAGCGTACCGACAACTTGGATCTCATCATAGCTTTCAAGGATGGACTGGATGCCCTCGGCCACCATTGGATGGTCGTCGACGATAAGAACTCGGATGCTTTCGGCGCTCATGTGCCGGCCTTTCGGTTCGGGGTTGCGTCTTCCTGCGGTGGCAGAAGGTGGCTCAGCGGCAGGCTGACTTCGATGACGGTGCCGCCACGCGGTCCGCGTGATGACAGAATGCGCAGGGACCCGTCAAGCTGTTCGATGCGCTCTTGCATGTTGCGCAACCCGATCCCGGTGCTGGGGGTACCCGGATCGGTCCGCATGCCCCGGCCATTGTCGGTGATCCGCATGGTTGCCCCTTTCTTGTGCCCGCGCAGGTCTATCGTAACATGCGTGGCGCCCGAGTGGCGCTCGATATTGGTCAGCGCTTCCTGGGCAATGCGATACAGGGCAATCTTGCTGTCCTGATCCAGCCGGTTGCGGAATACCACGGTCGAGAATTCCGTCTCGATCCCGGTGCGGTCCCGGAAATCGTCGGTCAGGGCTTTCAGCGCGGGCCCAAGGCCCAGATCGTCCAGTGCGCCGGGGCGCAGGTCGCGACTGATGCGGCGGACCTCGGTGATGGCAGTGCCAAGATGGTCAATCCCTTTGTCCAGCGGATCGCGCGCGCCCGCATCATCGCCACGGGACAGGCGGCGCCGCGCGTTGTCCAGCGCGTAACGTACACCGACCAGAATCTGGCTGATGCCGTCATGCAGTTCACGGGCAACCCGGCCTCGTTCTTCTTCCTGCGCATCAAAGACGCGCTGGGTCAGTTCCTTCAGCTTGGCGTCCGCAAGTCTGCGCTCGCGGATGTTCAGCAGCATGCCCGATGCAAAGACGATGAGCACCGCCGCCACGACGATCGCGCCGATATACATGAAAGTGCGCTGAACGCGGGCCTCGACTTCGGCCCTTGCATTGGCCACCGTTGCGACGATGTCGTCGATGAAGACACCGGTCCCCACGACCCAGCGCCAGTCTTGAAGCCCGACGACATAGGCGATCATCTGCGCCTCTTCCCCGGTCGAAGGCTTCTGCCACATGAAGCTGTGCCAACCAGCCCCCTGGCGGGCGAGGCGGATGAACTCGTCAACGATCGGGGTACCATCGCTGTCCGTCAGCCCCTCCCAGTTTCGATTGATGAACTGCGTCTGGCGCGGGCTGACCAGATTGTTGCCGTCATAATCGTAGACAAAGAAGAACCCATCCTGACCATAGATCATTGCCGACAGGATCTGGGACACGAGGTTTTTTGCGACCTCGTCATCAGGCTCGGCCCGGCCATAGATGTACGCGAACCCGTTGCGGGCCTGTGTCACGTAGTTGCGCAGCTCTTCCTTCTTGGCTTCGATCAGGCTGCGTTCCAGCGCTTCGATCTCACGCTCGGCGGTCGCGCGGGCCTCGTAGGTGACAAGCATGGCAATTGCCGCCACGGCCACGACCAGCGGGATTGCCGCCACCAGCGACAATTTCTGCGCATAGGTCAGCGAGACCAGATGTCGGAGTCTTTGCATGGACGAATCGATACGCAAGCAGCGGCGAAAATGCAAAAAGATTGGGCTTTGTCCGGCAAATACGATGATGATCATCTTAACTGCTGGGCTTCACCGCCCGATTTCTGGTCGAAAAAAGCAAAGAAATCGATTCTCTACGCAGTAGTAGGTATTCCCTTTCACTTCGGCCACATTAGGCTGACGCGCACTGAATGCGACAGGTCCGGTTCTGCCGGACCGTGACTATGAAGGGGAGGAACACTCATATGGATCGTCGTTCATTTCTGAAAAAATCCGCGCTGGGCGGCTCGGCGGCTGCGGCAACTGCTTTGGCAGCACCGGCTTATGCGCAGGGACAGCGTACTCTGACCATGGTGACCTCGTGGGGTCGTGGTCTGGCGGGTGTGTTTGACAGCGCGCAGCGGTGTGCCGACAGCATCAACGCCATGTCGGATGGCAGCCTGAATGTTGAAATCAAGGCAGCGGGCGAGCTGGTTGGCGCGTTCGAAGTATTTGACGCCGTGTCGTCAGGTCAGGCCGACATGTATCACGCGGCCGACTATTACTTTGTGGGTCAGCACCCGGGCTATGCGTTCTTCACGGCCGTGCCTTTCGGTATGACGGCACAGGAACTGGTGAACTGGTACTATCATGACGGCGGGATGGAGCTGCATGACGAGCTGGGCGAAATCTTTGGCCTGAAGTCCTTCCTGGCCGGCAACACCGGTGCGCAGGCGGGTGGCTGGTACTCGAAAGAGATCAACAGCCCCGAAGACTTCAACGGTCTGAAGTTCCGTATGCCGGGCCTGGGTGGTAAAGCACTGGGTAAACTGGGCGCATCGGTCCAGAACATTCCGGGGTCGGAAGTGTATCAGGCGCTGTCGTCCGGCGCGATCGACGGTACCGAGTGGATCGGTCCGTGGGCGGACGAAAAAGCCGGTTTCCAGGAAATCACCAAGACCTACTACACTGCGGGCTTCCACGAGCCGGGTGCAGGTCTGTCGCTGGCGACCAACCGTGACGTGTTCAACGAATTGACCCCGGCACAGCAGAAGATTATTGAGATCGCTGCCGCCGAGGCGCACCAGTGGAACCTGGCGCAGTTCCTGGCCAACAATGGCGCAGCACTGCAGCGTCTGCAGGCCGGTGGTGTCAAGGTTCTGGAATTCCCGGACAGTGTCTGGGACGCGTTTGGTCAGGCAAGCCAGGAAGTTCTGGACGAGAACATGGGCGATGAGCTGTTCAAGAAGATCCATGACAGCGCAATGACGTCGATGGCTGCTTCGTCTGCCTGGAACAACCTGTCGTCGGGTGTCTACACTGCTCAGCGTGACCGTGTTCGCGGCTAAGCCTTTCTGATCCAAGGACAACCGGTTCCCCCGCGCGGCGGGGGAACCTTTCCCGTTGCGCTTGAAGACTTGGGCAAGCAACAATAATCCATGCGCAACTGAGACGACCTGGGGACAACATGCAGGACGAAAACGGTATCTCGTTCTTCGGCGCCCTGTGGAATGGACTGGTCTGGTTCATTCAGAGCATTGCCGAAGCCTTCTATAATTTCGGATACGCCATCACGCATCCGCAGCTCTGGCTGGACTGGTCCGACAAGGCGTCGATCATGCGCTTTGTCTATTATGGCGGTTCGGTCGAGTTCTTCTTTGTGGTGTTCACGTTCTTTCTGGTTCTGACGGCCATCGGGCTGTACTACCGGAATTTCATGTGGGCCATCGTGCGGGGCCTTGAGGGGTTTGCCAACACCACCGGGCGCTTCTTTGCCTGGGCGGGGCTTCTGATGGTGATCCAGCAGATCGTGATCGTTTTCATGCAGCGGGTCTTTACCAGACCCGATATGTCGTTTGGTTTGGGTATTCCGTTCCAGATGGACATCAGCTGGTTCGCGGAAGAACTGAAGCTTTACAACGCGATGGTTGTCTGCCTGTGCTGTACCTACACATTCGTGCAGGGTGGGCATGTCCGCGTTGACCTCATCTATGCCGGCATCAGCCACCGGGCCAAACGGGTGGTGGATATGTGTGGTGCGGTTTTGTTCATGATGCCCATGGCCGTCCTGACCTGGATGTATGGCTGGTACTTCATGTGGCGGCACCTGATCGTGCCGAAACCTTCGGCCAGTGACACGCTGGACCGACTGGTGGCCAAGTCCCGTGCGCTGCGCTGGAACGTGGAAACCATTGGGTTCAGCCCCAACGGATTCAACGCCTACTTCCTGTTCAAGATCTTGCTGGTGGCCTTTGCGGCCATGGTGTTCCTGCACGCAATCGCATTCCTGTACCGGTCGTATCTGGAATACGTGGAAGGGCCGGAAAGCACCGGAAAATACCTCGACAAGGACAGCCTTGGTGAGGGTGAAGAAGCCTATGAAGGCGCACATTAGGGACGGAGACCCAGACTATGTTGTTCGGACTTGATGGCGTCGAGATAGGCCTCATTATCGTATTCTTCTGCCTCTTCGGAGGCATCCTTTCCGGCTTCCCGGTGGCCTTTGCCATCGGCGGCGCCGGAGTGATTTCCTTTGGGATCATCGCTGCACTGGACAGTGCCGGGCTGTTGATCCACCAGGCAATCGACACAGGCTCGCAAGCCTATCGGGATATTGTAAATTCCGGGGTAAAACCTGATGTCATATCGGTATTCCGATACCCGGATTTGCCAAGGATAGCCGAGCCGGTCTTTGTCTCTGGCTGGGAAACCGCGCTGGACCGCAACGTGTCGTTCATCGTGAACCGCATGAACGAGCGCGTACTGGCAGGGCAGTCCATTGAGACCCTGTTGGCCGTGCTGATGTTCGTTCTGATGGGGATCACGCTGGAACGCTCCAAGATCGCGAACGATCTGCTGACGACGATGGCGCGCGTCTTTGGACCGCTTCCGGGTGGTCTGGCCGTGTCCATCGTGGTTGTGGGGGCGTTCTTGGCGGCCTCTACCGGCATCGTCGGCGCGACCGTGGTGACCATGGGCCTGCTGGCCTTGCCGACCATGCTGCGAAACAACTACTCGCCCGAGCTTGCCACGGGTGTGATCGCGGCGTCGGGGACGCTGGGGCAGATCATTCCGCCGTCTATCGTGATCGTTCTGCTTGGCACATTGGCGGGTGATCTGTATTCCACGGCGCAAGAGACACGGGCTGTCGAGGCCGGCTGCACCGATGCACTGACCTATCTGGGGGAGCCCGCGGTTGTCTCGGTCGGAACCTTGTTCCAGGCGGCGCTTTTGCCGGGGATCCTTCTGGCGCTGCTCTATGCGTTGTATGCCTTTGGCTATGCGCTGCTGAATCCACACAAGGCACCTGCCGTTGCAATGTCGGGTGGCTCCGGTGAGCCGATCACCCGTTCTGAAGGTCTGACCTGGCTGCTGGGCGCACCGGTTGCGTTGATCGTCGGCGCGGTTTTGCTGGGCAATGTCGGCGTGATCGGCAGCCAGAGCGTCTCGGTCTCGGCTTTCTCGGATATCGGGCAGGGCGCATCGCTGCGTACCAACGTGTCGGAAGAATGCAAGGCTTCGATGATCGATCTGCATGGTCAGGCCGCCTGGGATCAGGCCGTCGCCGAGCAGGAAGCCATTGATGCCGCCGGCGGTGCGGCTGAATCTCACCGCCTGACCGAAGAAGAACTGACCGTCGCAAAACAGGAGATGATCGCATCTGCCGCGCCAATTGGCACAGGTGTCGCGATCACCGTCGTGCTGTTGGGTCTTACCCTGGTGCTGGGCCGTGGCATCGCCCCTTCGCGTGCGCCACAGCCGCTTATCGTTGGTGCGATTGGTCTGCTGCTTATGGTATTGGTCGATATCCTGCTGATCTCGCCCACAACATCTTCGGGGGCAACGTTCCTGTTGCTCGCGTTGCCCTTCGCACTGACCATGTATGGTTGCAGGGAAGCCGCGGCGCGATGTGCGACCAATGACCTGATCCGCGTGGTCTTCCCGCCACTGGTTCTGATCATCGCGGTTCTGGGCTCGATCCTGGGCGGTGTGACCAACCCGACGCCGGCGGCGGCGCTGGGGGCGGGTGGCGCCATCATGCTGGCGGCCTATCGCAAGCTTCAGGACCAGGGGCGATCGGGCAAGGTGATCATCTGGTCGACCTTTGCCGTGATCATCGCCTTGCTGATGGGGGTGAACTTTGACCTGCGGGTCAATCAGGGCAATGTGACCTTGGAGACCTGGATCGCCTTCATCATCGCGTATGCAGCCTATCTGTATGCCTTGTTCGGGCTGCTGTTCGGGTGCTGGGTGCTGTATTCAAGCGGAGTTCTGACCCCGGTGGTGCGCGAGACGGCCAAGGTGACCTCGATGGTGTTTACCATCCTGATCGGATCGCAATTGCTGAACCTGGTGGTGATCTCGTTCGGAGGGGAGCACTATATCCAGCAATTCCTGAAGAGTTTTGACAACGAATTCACGGTCTTCCTGATCGTGATGCTGGTGTTGTTCATTCTGGGATTCGTGCTGGATTTCCTCGAGATCATCTACATCGTGATCCCCATCGTGGGGCCGGTGATCTATGGCGGGTCGTTCGACCCGAAATGGGTGACGATCATGGTGGCGGTGAACCTGCAAACATCCTTCCTGACACCACCGTTCGGGTTCGCGTTGTTCTATCTGCGGGGGGTTGCGCCGAAGGAAGTGACGACGGGCCATATCTATCGCGGGATCATACCGTTTGTTCTGATCCAGGTGGTGGGGATCGCAATCCTGTGGTTCTTCCCGGCGATTGTCACGATCGTGCCGGACCTGATCCCGAACTGATCCGGACCATCAATATGCAAAAGGGGACCTTGGGGCCCCAGCCCCTGTCGGTAAATGTTGAAAATGCGGCCAACAGTGGCCGCATTTTTTACTTAGCAGGCTAAATGAATGTCTAATCAATCATCGAGGACGCGGCCAAGAGCCTTCTTCGCAGCCGTTGCTCTCTTCTTCAGAGTAGCAATTTCCAGTTCGATGGCCGTTAGATCATTCATTGCCTTCTCGACATCGGTTCCGTTTAAGAGAGTCGGCATGCGAGCAATGCTCTCGATATCGCCTCCTGTGACACCTCCATCGTGCCCTTGGAGGATACCAAGGCGGTGCTTACAAGCTGTCCGCTTCCGCCCTGCGGGACAAGTGCAAGTGCACGTAAGATTTGTTCCTTCTCGAACAACGCTCACATGGTAGATTTCCCCGGTGGATGATGAAGCTACTTCAAAAGAAAACTGTTCTGCCATCAATTTTTCCTTGCCTAATAATTTGTTGTATGAAGACAGCTCATTTCGCCCCAGAGGAGAAAGCTTCTTCTGTAGTTCAGCCGACCGGTCATCGAAAGTATCTTCGAGGCACCTTTTTGAATAGCTTGCCTTTGGAAGCCGACCAAGTGCTTGGTTCAATGAAAGAAGCTGGCCGCAGAGCGGCCAGCCGAATATCTTATCAACATTTAACGTCAGGGGTTGGGCCTTGGGGCTCCCTTTTTCTTGATTGTTGGGGGGAAGGGGCCAGCCCCTTCTTGCCCTGCGGCCAATTCATCCCCGGGATATTTTGGGCCAGATGAAGAAGCGGATCAGGTGAATTGGATCAGGTCCCAGCGGTTGCCATAAGGATCGCGCCAGACGGCGACAGTGCCATAGGATTCACTGCGGGGATCTTCTTCGAAATGGACCCCGTTGGCACGCATCTGTGAGTAGTCGCGGTGGAAATCATCGGTTTGCAGGAAGAATCCGACGCGGCCACCGGTCTGGCTGCCTATGGCGGCGCGCTGTTCAGGCCCGTCGGCCTTGGCCAGAAGAAGGGCGCTGCCGTCTGAACCCGGCGGGGCGATCAGGACCCAGCGTTTTCCGCCTCCGAGATCTATATCCTTCAAGAGCTTGAAACGGAGTTTTCCTGTGTAAAACGAGATGGCTTCATCGCAGTCCGGCACCACGAGGGTGACGGCGTGCAGGTTCTGTTTCATGGGGTGGTCAGCCCTTGGTCGGGTGGCGGTCGGGAAGCTGGATATTGGCCACCTGCTCGGCAATCGGAGCGGTGGACAGGGGGTGCCGTGAGGAAGCGCAGAAGGTATCAGGATCCGTGATCTTTTGCCATTCGCCCTGAACATAGGCCTCAAGCCCGGAGAATTTTGCCTTGTAGCCCATCTTGGGGCTGCCGGGGACCCAATAGCCCAAGTAGATATAGGGCAGGCCCGCTTCACGCGCGATCTCGATATGGTCCAGGATCATATAGGTGCCCAGAGAATTCTGAGGCTGGTTCGGATCGTAGAAGGAATAAACCATGCTCAGCCCATCATCGAGCACATCGGTCAGGCTGACAGCAATCAGGTCGCCGGTTTCCGGATCTGCATATTCCACCACGCGGCTTCGAATCGGCGTTTCTTCGATCATTGCCGCAAACTCGAACACGTCCATGTCGGCCATGCCGCCGTCGGCGTGCCGGGTATCAAGATAGCGGCGGAACAGCTCATACTGCTCGTCCGTGGCCCAGGGCGACGTGGCACGGCGTTGCAGATATCCGTTGCGTTTCACCGCGCGTTTCTGGCTTTTTGTCGGGCGGAACGCCGAGACGTCGATCCGGGCGGACAGGCAGGCTGCGCAATCTGTGCAGGAGGGGCGGTAGAGTACATTCTGCGACCGGCGAAACCCCTGCTGTGACAGGGAATTGTTCAGCTGTTCCGCGCCTTCGCCCTGGAGCGCGGTGAACAGCTTACGCTCCATCCTGCCGTCGAGATAAGGGCAGGGTTGCGGGGCCGTGACATAGAATTGTGGCGCAATTGGCAGCGTGTGTCGCATGAAGTTCCCAGGTAGCCTCGGGTGGGATGATAGCAACCGTTCCCGAGGCCGCCAAGTGTTTCACGCAACCGCGTGTCAGGCCCGTCGATTGATCATGACCGTGCCCAGAAAACTGTCGGTCAGGCCCTGGCCGCGGGCGCTGGTCAGCATCATGATCACCGAGATGATCTGAATCACAGCGAACGCCATGCTGACGAAATAGCCTGCAGTGTGGGCGATGGCCTTGCCCATATCCATCCGCTCTCCGAATGCGTCGCGCAATTCGATTCCCATGAACCGCATGCCCAGTGTGGCCGAGCCGTTGGTGATGGTTACTACGCGATAGACAAAGCTGATGACGGCATAGATCACGGCCAGAAAAAACAGACCGAGGCCTGCGCTCAACAGGATCGCCACCGTGCAGAGCAGCGAGATGAAGGCGACATCAAACAACCACGCGACAAAGCGTTTGCTTGTCACTGAGTTGTAGAATTCTGGTTGGGTATCCGGGTCGGGCAGGTGGTTCATTCGTCAGGTCCGAAAAAAAGGGTCAGGGTACCCTGTCCCGGAATGCCGGGACAGGGCAAGGTCAATCAGGCAGGCGTGGCTTTGCCGTCGTCTTCATGGTTCTCGCGGGCGCGTTCGTCCATGAACTCGTCGAATTCGGCCTTGTCCTTGGCATCACGCAGGCGGCGCAGGAACGCCTCGAAGTCCTGCTGTTCGCGTTCAAGGCGGGCCAGTGTATCTGCCTTGTAGGCGTCAAATGCGCTGTTGCCGGACGGCTTCATCGCGCTCATGTGGCTGTGCCAGGATTTGCGGCGGTTGCAGGATTTGCTGAACATGCGTTTGCTCCAGATCATGTAAGCCAGAAGGGCCAGGCCAACCGGCCAGAAAAAGATGAAACCAAGGACCATGGCGGCGATCCAGGCCCCTTTGCCTTTGTCATCCAGCCAGGCCTCGATTCGATAAAGCCATCCCGGATTCGCGGGGACGGCGGGGTCGGACAATGCGGTCATTTGAGCTCTCCAGGGTTGATGTAAACTCTTTTCACATTGATTAGATGGGGTCGTGGGCGGGGGTTGCAAGGGGTCGATGTAAAAAAGATTTACATTCAGCAATTCGGTTGACGATGAACGTCATCAGCCGCAGGTTGCGGAAATGGATATGACGGAACACAAAACGGCACCTGCGCTGAGTGAGATTCTGAATTTGGAAAAGCAGGTCTGGATGGCGCTGGTCGACGGCAACGCTAGCGCGGACCGGGCCTTGCTGAGCGCGGATTTTCTTGGGGTCTATCCGACTGGATTTGCCAATCGTGACGATCATGTCGGCCAATTTGCAGATGCGCCGACGATGGCCGAGTTCGAATTGAGCGACGAGAGATTGCGAGTTCTGACGCCGGATATCGTCCTGTTGTCCTACATGGCCGATTACCTGCGCCCGGGTGCGACAACGCGCGAGGCGATGCTGATTTCTTCTTTGTGGGAACGCAGAAACGACGTTTGGGTCAACAGTTTCAGTCAGGACACGCCGGTTCAGAACACCTGATCAGAATGCCCCATTGACGATCACGCGCCGCGATGCGCAGTTTGCGCCCATGACAGACGCTCTTGCCATTACACGACTTCCGCGTGCTTTCGATCCATTCCTGGGCGACGAAGCGCGGGCCCTGCTGCCTGATATGCCGGCCGAGATGGCGGAATTGGTGGCGGGCACCGCCGGTTCGAGCCCCTATCTGAAAGGTCTGATCGAACAAGAGAAAGACTGGCTGCCCGAGGCCCTGATGCGCCCGGATCAGGCATTGGCTGACGTCATGGCTGCCGCGCGTGATCTGCCGCCGGATCAGTTGAAACCCGGATTGCGGCAGGCCAAGCGGCGTATGGCTCTGCTCACGGCGTTGGCCGATATTGCAGGTGCGTGGCCATTGAAGAAGGTCACGGCGGCCCTGACCGATTTCGGTGCGCTGGCCGCCGATGTTGCGGCCAAGGCCGAGATCGCAACACTGATCCGGCGCAAGAAGCTGCCGGGTATGACCGAGGAAGATGTCGAAACCGCAGCCGGGTTGGTCATCCTGGCGATGGGAAAGATGGGCGCGCATGAGCTGAACTACAGCTCGGACATCGATCTGATCGTCCTGTTCGATGAAACGCGCTTTGACCCCGATGACTTTTACGAGGCCCGGCACGGTATGGTTCGGGCCACGCGCAACTTTTGTGCGACGTTGAGCGAAAAGACGGCGGACGGCTATGTCTTCCGCACGGATCTGAGGTTGCGCCCCGATCCCGCCGTGACACCGGTTTGCATGGCGATGGAGGCCGCTGAGCGGTATTACGAAAGCCTCGGTCGTACGTGGGAGCGGGCCGCTTATATCAAGGCACGGCCCTGTGCCGGAGATCTGGCTGCGGGGCAGCGTTTCCTTGACGGCCTGCGCCCCTTTGTCTGGCGCCGCCATCTGGATTTTGCCGCCATTCAGGACGCCCATGACATGCGCCTGCGCATCCGCGAAAACAAAGGCACCGGAGGGTCTTTGTCGATCCCCGGTCACGACATGAAACTGGGGCAGGGCGGTATCCGTGAGATCGAGTTTTTCACGCAAACCCGCCAGTTGATCGCCGGCGGGCGAGACGCTGACCTGCGGGTGCGCGGTACGGTTTCGGGGCTTGCGGCGCTGGCCTCCAAAGGATGGGTGCCGCAGGATGTGGCGGACAAGCTGACCGATCATTACCGCGCGCACCGCGAAGTCGAACACCGCATCCAGATGATTCATGACGCACAGACCCACAAGGTGCCGAGTTCGCCTGACGGGATCGAACGCGTTGCCTGTCTGATGGGGATCAGCAGTGCCGAGTTGACGCAAGACCTGACAAATCGCCTGACCGAGGTGCATGAGTTGACCGAAGGATTCTTTGCCCCCGGACCTGGTGCGGCACCGGTCCAAGTGCAGGATGTGGAATTCGACAAAAGCGTTTTGGCCCGCTGGACGACATACCCGGCCCTGAGGTCCCAGCGCGGCGCGCGGATTTTCGAACGTCTGCGGCCCGAGCTGTTGTCGCGTCTTGCCAAAACCGCAAAGCCCGATGAAGCGCTGATGGCTTTGGACGGGTTCCTGGCGGGCCTGCCAGCCGGGGTGCAGCTGTTTTCGCTGTTCGAGGCGAATCCGCAACTGATCGACTTGTTGATCGATATCGTTGGCACGTCGCATGCTCTGGCCTCGCACCTGTCGCGCAACGCGTCGGTGTTTGACGCGGTGATCGGGGGCAGTTTCTTTGCGGATTGGCCCGGGCAAGAGGCGTTGCAAGCGGAATTGACGCAGGCTTTGTCGGAAGAAACGGATTATGAAACCCAGCTTGATCTTGCACGGCGCTGGTGCAAGGAATGGCATTTCCGGGTTGGTGTGCATCACCTGCGCGGCCTGATCGACGGGGCGCAGGCAGGCCAGCAATATGCCGAACTGGCACAATCGGTCATTGCGGCCATCCTGCCGCATGTCACCGACAATTTCGCCCGCAAACACGGCCCCGCACCGGGGCGCGGTGCTGCTGTGCTTGGGATGGGGTCGCTGGGGGCAGGCCGGATCAACTCGCAATCCGATCTGGACATGATCGTGATCTACGATCCGCTGGATCAGGACATGTCCGAGGGTCCGCGCCCTTTGGCCACGCGCACCTACTACGCGCGGTTCACGCAGGCTCTGATCACGGCACTGTCCGCGCCGATGTCGCAGGGACGCTTGTATGAGGTCGATATGCGGCTGCGCCCTTCGGGAAATCAGGGGCCGGTCGCGACCAGTTGGGCCAGCTTTGTCAATTATCAGCGGAACGAAGCCTGGGTGTGGGAGCATCTGGCCCTGACCCGCGCGCATGTTGTCGCCGGAGACGTCGGGCTGGCCGAGGAAATCGAAGCCTTCCGTACCGAGTTTCTGTCGCACCCGCGAGAGGGGGACAAAGTGCTGCGCGACGTGGCCGAAATGCGGTCGCGTCTGGCCGCGGCCAAGGCGCCCGCCGGCATATGGGACGCCAAGAACGGCCCCGGCCGATTGATGGATATCGAGTTGATGGCCGAAACCGGCGCCTTGCTGGCCGGGTCCGCACAGCGTGATGTGTCCTCTGGTCTGGATGGTGCCGTCGCAGACGGTTTGCTGGATGTCGCGCAGGCGCAATCTCTGAAAGACTGCTATGACTTATGCTGGTCCGTGCAATGCGCGGCGCGGCTGCTGTCGGGCAAGGCGATCGAAGCCGACAAGATCGGCGAAGGCGGAACTGCTTTTTTGTGCCGTGCCACCGGGTTCGAACAGGTCGAGGCGTTGCAGGCGGCATTGCTGGAGAGTTATACGACCGCAGCCGATCTGATCGGGGGCGTGATCAAGGGGGAAGAAGATGGCGCGCAGCAGTGATCCCAACGACCATAAGGGTCTGATCCGCGAAGCCTATCGAATCGAGGGCATAACCCTGCCGGAATGCCGCAGCATCTTTCTGGACTGGGCACTCAGCCTTCCCGCAGATCGCGACCAGAACACGGCGCTGGCAGAACTGCACGCGGGCTATGCCAAGCAGAACCCCGATCACCCGATGACGCAGGTTCTGACCGAAGGCCTTCAGACGGCTCGGGCACCGAAACGACGTGGCGGCTGGCGTTCCCGCAACCGCTAGGGCTTTCCCACCGGCGCGTTCAGGACTATGAGGGCGCCATGACTCAATCTGCCGACCGCCCCCGTATCCGCCTTAAACCAAAAGCCAATGCGCGCGGCCTGCGCCATGGCTTCCCGTGGGTCTACGCCAATGACATCGTCACCGACCGCCGCACCCGCAAGATTCCAGCGGGCGCTTTGGCCGTGCTCGAAGACGACAAACGCGCGCCCATCGCGCTGGTCGCGGTCAATCCCGCGTCCAAGATCATGTGCCGGGTGCTGGATCGTGACATCGACGCGCAGCTTGACGCGGCGTGGTTCGAGAGCCGTTTGCAGCGCGCCCTTGATCTGCGAGAAAACCTGTTCGACGCCCCGTATTACCGCTTGATCCATGCCGAAGCGGACGGCTTCCCCGGCGTCATCATCGATCGCTTTGGCGAGGCCTGCGTCATTCAACCAAACGCGGCCTGGGCCGAGGCGCACCTGGACCTGCTGACAGAGGCTCTGGTCAAAGTCACAGGCGTGACCACGGTGCTGAAGAACGCCTCGGGCCGCACGCGCGGGCTGGAGGGGCTGGACGACGTCAATCAAGTATTGTGCGGAACTGCGCCCGATGCACCCCTGCCGGTGCCGATGAATGGTGCCACCTACATGGCGGATCTGACCGGTGGTCAGAAGACCGGGCTGTTTTATGACCAGCGCCCCAACCACGCCTTTGCCGCGCGCCTGGTTCATCCCGATGCGCAGGTATTGGACGTGTTCAGCCATGTGGGCGGTTTCGGTCTGGCGATGCTTGCAGGCGGTGCGGTGCAGGCATTGTCCGTCGATGGCTCAGCCGCCGCGCTCGACCTGGCAAAAAAAGGAGCCGAGGCGTCGGGCCTTGCTGAAAAGTTCCAGACCCGGCAGGGCGACGCGTTCGAGGTTCTGACTCAACTGGGCGAAGAAGGCGCGCGATTTGACGTGGTGATCTGCGATCCGCCCGCGTTTGCGCCGTCCAGACAAGCGCTGGATGCGGGTCTGCGCGCGTATGAACGTGTCGCAAGACTGGCGGCGCCGCTGGTCAAACCCGGTGGTTATCTTGGCCTGTGTTCGTGTTCGCACGCCGCTGATCTGGGCCGTTTTCGTGATGCGTCTTCCCGTGGGATTGGCCGCGCCGGGCGCCAAGCCCAACTGATCCACACCGGCTTTGCAGGCCCCGATCACCCGCAACTGCCGCAACTGGCGGAAAGCGGCTATCTCAAAGCGGTGTTCTATCGCCTATGAAAGCCGTGCTCGACACCTGCGTCATCTATCCCACGGTAATGCGCGAGATGCTCTTGGGCGCTGCCCGCCTGGGCCATTTCACTCCGATCTGGTCCGCGCGCATCCTCGAAGAATGGGCCCGCGCCGCGCGCAAGCTGGGCCCGACGGGCGAGGCGCAAGCCCGCGCCGAAATCGTGCTGACACAAGCCAACTGGCCGGACGCCGAACGGACTGCGAACGCAGGCCTGAACGACCGTCTTTGGCTTCCGGATGCCGCCGATATCCACGTGCTGGCGACGGCGATCGCCGCGTCCGCCGATATGATCGTCACGGTGAACGCCAAGGATTTTCCCAAAAACATATTGGCGGAAGAAGGCCTGGACCGCCGAGACCCCGACAGCCTGCTGCATGGTTTCTGGCAAGCTGATCCAAAGGGTATGAACATGCTCGCGGCTCAGGTCCTTGCCGAGGCCAGCCGCCTCTCGGGCGACCAATGGACCCTGCGCGCACTGATGAAAAAGGCCCGGCTACCACGCCTTGGCAAAGCCCTGAGCGCCTGAGCGGGACCCCTTTCATCTGGCTAAAAATATTCCGGAGAGCGCGAGAGGCTGGCCTCTCGCTGCGCACCCTCAGCCACGCGCCCAACGCTGCTCAAGGGCCTCCAGTGCCGCAATGCGCTCACCCGTCTTCGGGTGGCTCATCAACCAAGCCGGGGCAACGCCCGCCCGTTGCTGCGTCAGGTCTTCCAGCTTGTGAAACAAGGATTTCTGCGGCCCGATCCCGATTCCGGCCTTGGTCAGCAAGGCGGCGGCATATTCGTCCGCCTCATACTCATCCTGACGCGACAGGCGCGAGGCCAGCAATGACGTCAAGGCATTCGCAATCATCGCTCCGATAAACGGAATAAAGCGGTTCAGCACCATGATCAGCGCTGTCCGCATCGCGTTTTGACCCGAAAAATCAATCATCCGTCGCCTTGCGTGACCCAAGGCAACATGTCCCAGCTCATGAGCGATGACGCTGGCCATTTCCTCGGCCGAAACCTCTCCGTTGCGGAATTTTCGGTAAAACCCGCGCGTGATGAAAATCCGACCGTCCGGAGCAGCCAGCCCGTTTACCGGGTCGATCTCATAGATATAGACGGGCACCCGATCGATGCCCAAAGCCGCGGCCAGCCGATCCGTCATCCGTTTCAACACCGGATCGGCCAGTTCGGTCGATTTTGCATCCAGCTCACGATGGGTTCGCCAGACGGAAATCCGGTACATCACGATGGCATAGCCAATGGCCAGCAGGATCGGAGTCAATCGAAGCATGTCAAAGATATGGTCCGAACATGGGCATTGCGCAAGTCACACCTGCGGGATGTTCGTCGGGACCCGCATGTTCGTGCGCCGAAATCGGCACAAACTTCGATAAGTTGCGATCTTGCGACATGAGCTGTTGATTATTTCAACGATCCCACTTAACCGACAGGGCGCTATCGATGAGGGACCCATGACCGACAAGAACTATGAAGCGCGTCACCTGGAAACGCTCGACCGGGATTTGCGTCGCTTTTCACGCCTCGAAATGGCGACCGCACAGGCTGGACGGCCCTTTGTGGGCTCAGGGATCGCCCTGGCATTCATTGTTGTCGCAGGCCTTGTGGCCGCTTTCCTGTTCGGGCAGGGCAGCAACGCGCTCATCGTCGTGATCGCGGCGATGTTCGGGGCCTATATGGCGCTGAACATCGGGGCCAATGACGTCGCCAACAACATGGGGCCCGCAGTGGGGGCGAATGCGCTGACGATGGGCGGTGCCATCGCCATTGCCGCCATTTTTGAAAGTGCCGGAGCGCTCATCGCCGGGGGCGATGTCGTATCGACCATCGCCAAAGGAATCATCGCGCCGGAAAGCATGGGAACGGCCAACGTCTTCATATGGGCGATGATGGCGGCGCTGCTTTCCTCGGCGCTGTGGGTCAATCTGGCGACATGGATCGGGGCGCCGGTTTCCACCACGCATTCGGTCGTCGGCGGCGTCATGGGGGCCGGGATCGCCGCTGCCGGGTTCGGTGCCGTAAGCTGGGGCACCATGAGCAAAATCGCCGCCAGCTGGGTGATCTCGCCGGTTCTGGGGGGCTTGGTCGCAGCCGGTTTCCTGTGGTTCATCAAGGCCAGGATCATCTATCAGGAAGACAAGATCGCCGCGGCCCGCAAATGGGTGCCGATGCTGGTCGGGATCATGGCGGGCGCCTTTGCATCTTACCTGGCGCTCAAGGGCCTCAAGAAGATCATCAAGATTGATCTCGGGACGGCGCTGCTGATCGGTGCGGTCTGTGGCGGGCTGATCTGGGCCGTGATGATCCCGATTATCCGCCGTCAGTCCGAGGGGCTTGAGAACCGCAACAAATCGCTGAAAATTCTGTTTGGAATTCCACTGATCGTCTCTGCGGCGTTGCTGAGCTTTGCGCATGGCGCAAATGACGTTGCCAACGCAGTGGGCCCGTTGGCCGCGATTGTGCAGGCCTCTGCCTCGGGCGATTTCACGCATGCCGTCAGCATTCCCTATTGGGTCATGGTCATCGGTGCGTTTGGGATATCGTTCGGCCTGTTCCTGTTTGGTCCGAAACTGATCCGCATGGTCGGCAGCCAGATCACCAAGCTCAACCCGATGCGGGCCTATTGCGTCGCACTGTCAGCCGCGATCACGGTGATTGTCGCCAGTTGGCTGGGCTTGCCTGTCAGTTCCACCCACATCGCGGTTGGCGCTGTATTCGGCGTCGGGTTCTTCCGGGAATGGGATGCCGAGCGAAGGCTGAAACGCTCAAGGCTGGCTTTTCCCGAACGCCCCCGCGTCGCGGCGGAAGAACGCCGCCGCCGCAAGCTGGTTCGCCGGTCGCATTTCCTGACCATCGTTGCCGCGTGGGTTATCACTGTTCCCGCAGCGGCCATGCTGGCAGCGATCCTGTTTCTTGGGATTCAGGTGATTGCCGGGTAAACTCTGGCGCTGACCTCAACGGGTCAGCGCTTTCATTCCCTGTTCCAGCCCGGCCAGGGTCATCGGCACCATATGGCCTTCGAAGATCTCCTGGATCATGCTGATGGAATGGGTGTATTCCCAGTACTTCTCGGGCACGGGATTGATCCACAGGTTCGATGTCCATTGATCCCGCGCGCGTTGCAGCCAGACCTGCCCGGCCTCTGCGTTCCAATGCTCGTTGGCACCGCCGGGATAGGCGATCTCATATGGGCTCATCGAGGCGTCGCCGACGAAGATGCATTTGTAGTCGGGCCCATAGGTGCGCAACACTTCATGTGTGGGCGTCTGCTGGTCCCAGCGGCGGCGGTTGTCGCGCCAGACGCCTTCATACAGGCAATTGTGGAAATAATAGTATTCCAGATGCTTGAACTCGGACCGTGCGGCCGAAAACAGCTCTTCCACCACCTTGATATGGGGGTCCATTGATCCGCCAACGTCCAGGAACAGCAGGACCTTGACCGCGTTGTGACGTTCCGGGCGGGTCTTGACGTCCAGATAACCGTGCTCGGCGGTGGCGCGAATGGTGCCGTCCAGATCCAGTTCCTCGGCAGCACCTTCGCGCGCCCAGCGGCGCAGGCGTTTCAGGGCGACCTTGATGTTGCGCGTGCCCAGTTCAACCGTATCGTCCAGGTTCCTGAATTCGCGCTTGTCCCAAACCTTGACCGCGCGCTGATGGCGGCTTTCCTTCTGACCAATGCGGACCCCTTCGGGGTTGTATCCATAGGCCCCGAACGGAGAAGTTCCGGCCGTGCCGATCCACTTGTTTCCGCCCTGATGGCGGCCTTGTTGTTCCTTTAGGCGTTCGCGCAGCGTATCCATCAGCTTGTCGAACCCGCCAAGCGCTTCGATCTCGGCTTTTTCCTCGTCCGACAGGTGTTTTTCGGCCAGTTTGGCCAGCCAGTCGCCGGGAATGTCGACGGCTTCCAGAACCTGATCGAAACTGATTTCGTTCAGCCCTTCGAAACTGGCGGCAAAGGCGCGGTCAAACTTGTCGATGTTGCGTTCGTCCTTCACCATCGACACGCGGGCGAGATAGTAGAACGCCTCGACATCATAGGTGGCCAGACCCTTTTTCATGCCTTCCAGAAAAGTCAGATACTCCCGCAGCGATACCGGGATGCCAGCTTTGCGAAGGTTTTCGAAAAAGGGCAGGAACATCGTCTCAGGCCACCAAACGCACCAGAACCAGCGAGATCACCAGACCCACCAGCGCAAAGGCAATGCCATACCCGGCGGCATATTGCGCCATGTCGGCCCGATTGCCGCTGCGCTTTTTCGCGGTCAGGGCGCCCAAGGTTGCACCCAGTGCCGCCATTCCCAGAACTACCAACATATGTGTGTCATCCGTCTTTCGTGCCATCCGTGTTTCTTCGGCCATTGCCCCGCGACAATGACTGGGCCACCAGATCCGAGCCAAACCCGTACCGCGCCCATCCCAGGCTGTCCAGCCTAACGGCACGTGCCTGCTGTATCTGCCCCGCCTGTTTCAGCGCTTCTGATTTCAGCAACAGCAACGTGGCCAGCAGAGACGCATTTTCAGCCCGTGTCATGACATCGATGGCCCTGTCCAGTTCAGGCAGAACACTGGGCCCCTTGTCCTGTGCCAGCGCAAAAGCCGCGGTTTGCGTGGTGACATAGGCCTGATGCACCTCTGTGCCGGGCGTGGCCTTCAGAAATTGCTGCGCAATCTGAAACTGGCGCTGAGCTTCGTTGGGGTCCCGGAATTGTTCCATCCGGCCCATCAGATAATGGGGATAGGCGCGGCGGTGATCTGTCCATCCCTGTTGCTGACCGATCCGTGCCGCCTTTCGCACCGCGCGCACCTGTCTGGGCGAACCCGACCCCGGCCCCAGTGATTTCTGAATCGCGTCAATCCACTCGCGCGGCGTATCCGTGAAGGGTTGAACGGGCACTCTGTCCCCACGCGGGTTCATCCGGCTGAGAACCCCCGGGATGACCGCGGCGACCTGATCTCGGGTCATGCCGGTGCGCAGTTCCGGCGCATAAGCAGCCCGCAGGATCAGCATGTCGAACCCGGTCAGAACAGTATGGATATTGTCGTCGTTGAACACCGAATCCGGCAGATGGTAGAGGTCGTTCAGCGGACCAAGCGCTTGTGCCAGTTCTTCATGCAGGCAATCACGTATTTCCTGCGGACTGACGTCGTATGGGATGAAAATCCCAAGCCGTTCGCGTTTGCGCAGTTCAGTCCAGCTGCTTTTGATCTTTCGGCGGTCACGGCGATATTCTTCAAGGCTGGACGAGTTGGGGACGACGAAACAGGCCGCGTTGGGCAGGATGCGCAGAATGTCTTTCTGGCTGACGGCTTCGATGGTGATATTGGCCTGTCCTTCGTCGACCTGCCGGATGTTGATCCCGGCCTCGCGCCGTAGACGATTGAGCAACCGGGTCAGATCCTGCTGCATGCTTGCGGTCGGTGATCCGGTCAGACGGACAGTGACCGGGGTCTCAAATCGCGTGAAAACGGGCAGGGCGGCCCCGCTTTCCAGTTCGAAATGCAGGGACAGGAAGTCCGAGGCGATGTTTTTGTTGGACCGAGCAGGCGGCGAAGGACGTGCCGTTGAAAAAGACTTGGCAGGCGGCAGGCTTACTTCGACGACCGTGACCTGATCGGGCAGCTCGATCGTTTCAACCGTCGCGCAGCCAGCAACAATCAGTGCCAGAAAAAGGGCACTCAATCGCTTCATGAGCGGGCGTACTTGATGAACGGTGTCAGTGTGCCGATGCGATCATACAGTTTACGAGCGGTGTGGTTGAACTCCTGGGTCAGCCAATAGACCGACGGCGCGCCCTGACGATCGGCCTCATCATAGACCGCCTGGATCAAGGCCCGGCCAACGCCTGCCCCCCGTGCCTCGGGTTGCGCGAACAGGTCTTGCAGGTAGCAGACCTTTTCCACCTTCCAGGCGTGGCGATGAAACAGATAATGTGTCAGTCCGACCAGGGTGCCATTCTGCTCGGCAACGAAACAGGAAAAATCCTGTGGATCGTCGCCCAACAATCTGGAAAAGGTTGTTTCGTATACATCATCGGGCAGGGCGGTTTCATAAAATGCCAGATAGTCACGCCACATGTCGGCCCATTGGCTTTTGTCCTCGGCACGCAGGGTGCGGATTGTAAGTGCGTTCGCCACGCGATTCATCCAATTCTGTGGGCGGCGAAGCTCTGTTTCGCCAGATGGGCCGATGCTGGCATTCGGGCCGTCCCAAGGCAAGCCATGATCACCGTCCGGCCACCCTCTGGCTATCGTTTGCCGCGTGCCATGAAGGCCAGACGTTCGAACAAATGCACATCCTGTTCATTCTTCAGCAACGCGCCATGCAGTTTCGGAAGGGCATCTGCGCCGCCGCGTTTGAGGTCTTCGGCACTCAGGTCCTCGGCCAGCAGCAGTTTCAGCCAATCCAGCACTTCCGACGTTGACGGCTTTTTCTTCAGCCCCTGCGTCTCGCGGATTTCATAGAACTGGGTCAGGGCGGTGGTCAGCAGCGCATCCTTGATGCCGGGGTGATGTACTTCGACGATGCGGCGCATCGTGGCCTCATCCGGGAAGCGGATGTAGTGAAAGAAACAGCGGCGCAGGAACGCGTCCGGCAATTCCTTTTCATTGTTCGAAGTGATGATGACGATCGGGCGGTTCTTGGCCCGGATCGTCTCGCCTGTCTCGTAGACATGGAACTCCATCTTGTCGAGTTCCTGCAAAAGGTCGTTGGGAAACTCGATATCCGCCTTGTCGATCTCATCGATCAGCAGAACGACCTTTTCGTCGGCCTCGAAGGCCTGCCACAGCTTGCCCTTGCGGATATAGTTCGACACGTCATGCACACGTTCCTCACCCAACTGGCTGTCCCGCAGGCGGCTGACCGCATCATATTCATACAGGCCCTGTTGCGCGCGTGTGGTGGATTTCACGTTCCACTCAATCATCCTCAGCCCCAGCGCGCCGGCCACTTGTTTGGCCAGCTCTGTCTTGCCGGTGCCGGGTTCGCCCTTGACCAGCAATGGGCGTTCAAGTGTGACGGCGGCGTTCACGGCAATCGTCAGATCGTCAGTGGCGACATATTCGGCTGTACCTTGAAAGCGTGCGGTCATGGGCCTCTCGTGTGGTTTTTCGTGATCCGTGGGCAGGTTGTGTTGTCCGGGTTACAGACGGTCAATGATTTTGACAACCCGCGTCCCTGCGTCGGTTGAGGCGATTTTTGCAGGAACTCCAAGCCCTTTTGGTTGATTCGTGCGCGCGATTGTGCCCTGCCAATTGACACCTGCCTCAAAAAGGCCCGCTAAATTTCATAGAAAAACAGGGTTTTGTTGTTGTTTGTCTCATGTTTAGACAAAACAGCACGAGGGCGTGCTGAAGCAACGTTTGTGTAGTGACAATCCCACGCCCGTCGGCTAAACGCTGCGCAGAAGGGGGTGCCAAATGTCAGGTGAAACATCAGCGACCGACGTTTCTGGCCATACCGAGGGAGCAAATATGAAACAGGAAGTTTTTCTGCCGGAGGATTACCGCCCGGCCGAAGATGAACCTTTCATGAATGACCGTCAGCTTGAATATTTCCGCCGCAAGCTGTTGGATTGGAAGAACGAGCTTTTGGCGGGCAGCCGCGATACGATCGAAGGGCTGCAGGACAACACCCGAAACATTCCGGATGTCGCAGACCGTGCGAGCGAGGAGACCGATCGCGCTCTGGAACTGCGAACACGTGATCGTCAGCGCAAGCTGGTTGCCAAAATCGACGCAGCCCTGCGCAGGATCGAAGAAGGTGAATACGGGTATTGCGAAAAGACCGGCGATCCGATTTCGCTGAAACGTCTGGATGCACGTCCGATTGCGACCATGACGCTGGAGGCGCAAGAGCGCCACGAGCGCCGCGAAAAGGTCCACCGCGACGATTGATCGCCGGGTGAAACTGGAAAATTTCGAACGCCGGGGCCTGTGGCTCCGGCGTTTTTGCGTTATGCGGGGGGCATGAAGATCAATCGGTTGAATTTCTGTGTAATTGGCGGCGGCATCGGCGGTTTGGCGTCTGCGTTGGCGCTGCGGCAACACGGGGCGCAGGTCACCCTGCTGGAGCAAGCCCAGGCATTGACCGAGGTTGGCGCAGGTCTTCAGATCAGTGAAAACGGGATGTGCGTGTTGCGTGCGCTTGGGGTGGCGGATCTGTCTGCGGGCCAGAAATCGCATGGTACGATCCTGCGCGATTACCGCAAAGGGCGCGTTGTCAGCCGGCTGCCCGGGCCTTCGGCTGGCCCGACCTATTATTTTCACCGTGCCGATTTGTTGAATCTGTTGCATTCTGCGGCCCGCAAGGCCGGTGTGGATGTTCGTCTGGGGGCCAAGGTTTCCAACGTGCAAAAACACCCCAACGAAGCCGAAATTCTGTTGGCGGACGGCGAGCGGCTGCGCGCCGAATGCGTCATCGCCGCCGACGGTGGCCGCAGCACGATTCGCCCGGCTCTGAACGGGCCCGAGACACCCGATTTCACGCACCAGGTCGCCTGGCGCGCCACCATTCCCTGGCGACCGGATTCAGACGTGGTGACGGCATCCCTGACCATGGGGCCGGGTCGGCATGTCGTAACCTATCCATTGCGCGATCAAAGCATGATGAACATCGTTGCGGTCGAGGAACGCTCGGACTGGCGGGAAGAGGGATGGAAGCTGAACGGCGATCCGGACGAGCTGCGCGCACGTTTTTCAGGGTTCGGCGGTCCGGTAGATCAGATTCTGTCAAAGGTCTCGGATGTGAATCTGTGGGCCCTGTTCCTGCGCCCAGTTGCAGAAAAATGGCAAAACGGTCGTCTGGCATTGCTGGGGGACGCGGCGCATCCGACCTTGCCGTTCATGGCGCAAGGCGCTTGCCTGGCGCTGGAAGATGCCTGGACGCTTGCACGATCTTTCGACGAACACTCGGGTGTCACCAGCGCGCTTGCCGCCTACGAGAAAACGCGCCGGCCAAGGGCAGAAAGCGTGGTTGCCGCTGCCGGGTCGAACGCACGAAATTTCCACCTGTCAGGCCCCGCCCGTCTGGCGGCCCAATGTGCGCTTATGGCCATCGGACGGAAACTGTCGCGCCGCTACGAATGGATCTACAGCTACGACGTCACGGCCTGAAACGCTAGATATCCAGATCGACCCAGACAGGCACGTGATCCGAAGGTTTTTCATGCCCGCGCACGGCTGCATCAATCTGGCAATCCCGCATTAGATCCGCCGCTTGTGGGGTCAGCAGAAAGTGATCGATCCGAATTCCGTCGTTCCGGTTCCAGGCCCCGGCCTGGTAGTCCCAGAATGAATAGTGCCCCGCGCTTTGGGTGGTGGCCCGGAACGCTTCGGTGAAGCCCAGATTCAGGATTTTGCGAAATGCGGCGCGGCTTTCGGGGCGGAACAATGCATCGTCGCGCCATGCTTCGGGGCGTTTGGCATCCTCCGCCTGCGGGATGATGTTGTAGTCCCCCGCCATCAACGCGGGTTCTTCGGTTGCCAGCAAATCACGGGCACGGTCATATAGCCGTTCCATCCATGCCAGTTTGTAATCGTATTTCGGACCGGGTGCGGGATTGCCATTGGGCAGGTACAATCCACAGATCCGAAGAGCCTTTTTGCCAACGACGGTGGCTTCTATCCAGCGGGCCTGTTCATCCGCGTCATCGCCGGGAAGGCCGCGGGATACATCCTCGAGGGGAAGCTTGGACAAGATTGCAACGCCGTTGAAGCTTTTTTGCCCGTGAGTTTCCACGTTGAATCCACGCTCTTCGAATATCTCGCGCGGGAAGCTTTCATCGACCGACTTGATCTCTTGCAACAGCACAACGTCCGGCTGCGCTTCGTCCAGCCATCGGGGCAGGGCTTCGGCCCGCGCCTTGATGCCGTTGATGTTGAACGTGGCGATTTTCATGCGCGATCCTCCGAAGGCTTGGCGCAACCTATCGCGCAGAACGGGCCCAACGGCAAGGCGGAGATCGGATTTGCGAGGCTCTGCCTCGCGCTCCGGGGTATTTTTGGCCAGATGAAGAAACGGATTATTAACCGAATTTCTTCAAGCTGAAGTGGCGGTACAGGCGGGGACGCCGATGACCGCGCCAGGTGAAGCCCTCTGGTCTTACGGTCAGAGGGCGGACCTCTGCTTCATCTGGCTGAAAATATCCTGGGGGTGTGGGGGCAAAGCCCCCACGGTTACATCGAAAAAGATGTGCCACAACCGCAGGAAGAGGTGGCGTTGGGGTTGTCGATCACAAATCGCGCACCGATCAGTTCCTGGGTGAAGTCGATGACCGCGTTTTCCAGGAAGGGCAGCGAAATCGCGTCAACAATGACTTTTTGCCCTTTACCTTCAAGGACCAGATCATCTTCTTTTGGCGTGTCCAAAGCGATTTCGTATTGAAACCCCGAGCAACCGCCGCCTTCCACTGCGACGCGCAATGCCTGACCCTGATCCGCCGCGCCGATTTCAGCAAGGCGTTCGAAAGCGCGTTCCGTGACTGTTGGGGGCAGATTCATGCCGGTCTCCAATGGTTTCCTTCCATTACGCCATACAATATAGAAAGCGCAAGGACAGGCGACAAGGACAGGCCATTTGGACAGAGCTAGATTTGCCTCGGACCCGGACCGCACCAGGGGGCGGCATGTGCCCGAGGAGGAAAGCAGTTTCCGATCATGCTTTCAACGCGACCGGGACAGGATCATTCATGCCAGTGCCTTTCGGCGCCTCAAGCACAAGACGCAAGTGTTCGTTGAACATGAGGGCGATAGCTACCGCACCCGCCTGACCCACTCCATCGAGGTGGCGCAGGTGGCCCGGACCATTGCCGGTGCCTTGGGCCTGAACCCAGAGCTGACCGAAGCCGTGGCCCTGGCGCATGATCTGGGGCACACGCCCTTTGGACATACCGGCGAGGACGCGTTGCACGCGTTGATGAAGCCCTTTGGTGGTTTTGATCACAACGCACAGGCCATTCGGATCGTCACAAAGCTGGAGCGCCACTATGCGGAATTCGACGGGTGCAACCTGACTTGGGAATGCCTGGAAGGGATTGCCAAGCACAACGGGCCGGTTGAGGGGGATCTGCCCTGGGCATTGGCCGAGTGCAATCAGGATTTCGATCTAGAACTGCACACCCATGCCAGCGCGGAAGCCCAGGTTGCGGCCCTTTCCGATGACATAGCATATAACAATCACGATCTTCTGGACGGGTTACGCGCGGGGTTGTTCACGGATGACGATTTGCAGGACCTGCCGATTGTCGGGGTCTGTTACGCCGAGGTGGATGCCAGATACCCCGGGCTGGATTCCTATCGCCGGCGTCACGAAGCGCTCAGGCGGGTTTTCGGGGTCATGGTGGCGGATGTCATCAACACCTCGCGCGATCTCATTGCCGTGTCTGGCGCGCAGTCCGTCGAAGAAATCCGACATCTTGGGTATCCTGTCATCCAGTTCTCGGATGAGGTTTGGGCGCAACTGCGCGAAATCCGGGCGTTTCTGTTCACCCGGATGTATCGCGCACCCAGGGTGATGTCAGTGCGGGCAGAGGTGGCAAAGATCGTGGAAGATCTGTTTCCGATCTACATGAACGATCCCAGGCAAATGCCTGTGCGCTGGCACGATGACATTGAAGCTGCCAGGGACGACACCGCGTTGGCCCGCATCGTTTCCGATTACATCGCGGGCATGACCGACCGATTTGCCTTGCAGGACCACGCGCGGCTGACCGGCTGATCACTCCACGGCGATATAGGCGATGGCCCAGACTTGCTGAGCCGCTTGTTTTGCCGACTGATCGGCGTTCTCTGTCGGTGGGAACACGATCATCGTCGGGCCATAACCTCCGATCCCCATCGGCGCGCCATCAGCATGCGTTGCAACGATCGGTCTGTGCGTGGCGATGCTGTCCCACTCGATTTCGGCCTGATACCCATCCAGCGCCATGGGAAGAGCGGTTTTCCCCTCGGCCCCTGCCAATGTCATGACCTCTGCCAAAAGCGGGCCTGAAAACCTGTAATCCCGCTCATTGCCCGGAGGACCATAGGGGATAGTGATCTCGAACTGCTCCAGCCCGTCCAGCATGGCAGCATCAAACCCAGCCGCGCCGCCATGCGTGACCTCAAGATAGCCCAGCAGACCGCCGTCATTCTCCCCGCGCGCGGGCAGGTTTGTTTCGCTGACCGCGCCGCCCAGCGTCAGCAGCACGTGGCCTTGCGGCTGTGGCAGGTCGGCCAGCGCAGGCAGGGCGGCGGACAAAAGCAAGGCAAAAGACAAGGTGCGGTGCATCAACAGTCTCCGGTAGCTGTGTACAGGCCTGAGATTAGCGAGATGTTTCGCCAAACCAAGCTTAAACATTAGGCGTCCATTGACCTTGCCGCATTGCGTGGTAAACCCCGCGACAAGCAAAAGGACATCCGAAATGAACCTGTTTTCCGAGATCCGCGGCCTTGTACTGGACGCGCTGGCGCAGATGCAGTCCGAAGGCGCATTGCCCGAAGGGCTGAGCTTTGACAACGTGGCGGTCGAACCTCCGCGTGATGCGGCGCATGGGGACATGGCGACCAACGCCGCGATGGTGCTTGCGAAACCGGCCGGGATGAAGCCGCGCGACATTGCGGATGTGCTGGCCGGGAAACTGGCGGCGGATGACCGGATCACAAGCGCCGAAGTGGCGGGGCCCGGTTTCCTGAACCTGCGTCTTGCGCCGTCCGTCTGGCAAGGCGTGTTGGCGGCGGTGCTGGAAAAAGGCACCGATTTCGGGCGCTCGACCATGGGGCAGGGGCAGAAGGTCAATGTCGAGTATGTCTCGGCCAACCCGACCGGTCCGCTGCATGTGGGCCATACGCGGGGTGCGGTGTTCGGGGACGCGTTGGCAAGCCTGCTGGCCTATTCCGGCCATGATGTGACCCGCGAGTATTATATCAACGACGGTGGCGCGCAGGTGGATGTGCTGGCGCGTTCGGCCTATGAGCGCTATCGCGAGGCCAACGGCCTCAGCCCCGAGATTGCCGAGGGGCTGTATCCCGGTGACTATCTGATCCCGATTGGCGAGGCGCTGAAAGAGAAATATGGCGACAGCCTCATCGACAAACCGGAAAGCGAATGGCTGGAAGAGCTGCGCGAGTTTTCGACAGATGCGATGATGGACCTGATCCGCGCCGACCTGAAGGCGCTGGGCGTCGAGATGGATGTGTTCTTCTCGGAGAAATCGCTCTATGGCACGGGCCGGATCGAGGCCGCGCTGCAATCGCTGACCGAAAAGGGCCTGATCTATGAAGGCGTGCTGGAACCGCCCAAGGGCAAAAAGCCAGAAGATTGGGAGCCGCGCGAACAGACCTTGTTCAAATCCACCGAACATGGCGATGACGTCGACCGCCCGGTCAAGAAGTCGGACGGCAGCTGGACCTATTTCGCCCCCGATATCGCCTATCACTATGACAAGGTGAGCCGTGGCTTTGACGCGTTGATCGACGTGTTTGGTGCCGATCATGGCGGCTATGTCAAGCGGATGAAGGCGGCCGTGTCGGCCCTGTCCGACGGCAAGGTGCCGCTGGATATCAAGCTGACGCAGCTGGTGAAACTGTGGAAAAACGGCGAGCCGTTCAAGATGTCGAAACGGGCCGGGAACTTTGTCACCCTGCGCGATGTGGTCGATCAGGTTGGCCCTGACGTGACCCGTTTCGTGATGCTGACCCGCAAGAACGACGCGCCACTGGATTTCGATTTCGACAAGGTACTGGAACAGAGCCGCGAGAACCCCGTGTTCTACGTTCAATACGCCCATGCCCGGGTGATGAGCGTGCTGCGCCGTGCCGCCGAGGCGGGGATCGACGTCTCCGACGAAACCCTGCGCGGGGCCGATCTGGCGTCGCTGGACCACCCCGCCGAACTGACGGTTGCCAAGAAGCTGGCCGAATGGCCACGCCTGGTCGAGATCGCTGCGCGGACCAACGAACCGCACCGCGTCGCCTTCTATCTATATGAACTTGCAGGGGATTTTCATGCGCTCTGGAACAGGGGCAATGACGAAACCCAGTTGCGTTTCATTCAGGATGGCGATGTTGCCACAAGCCAGTCGAAAATCGCATTGGCCCGTGCCGTTTCTGTTGTGATTTCAGCGGGCTTGGGTATTCTTGGCGTTACCCCGGCGCAGGAGATGCGGTAACAAATATCGCCCGAACCGCCGGTACGAGGTAGGCAAGAAATGACCCGCGCGCCTTGTTTTCGGGCGCGAAACGGGCAGTGAGGCGGACATGGCGAGTTACGATTACTCGGGGCACCAAAGCCCCGAGCAGATTCATTACCCGAATCAAACGCATTCCGAGGATGCGTATGACTATCCCGACGATATGCAGGATTACGACGCGCCGCGCGGCGCATTCGGACTGGGGCGGGCCGTCAATTTCCTGGGGGCTGCCGCATCGCTGGCACTGGTCGCCGGCGTCGCTGTCTGGGGATACAAGCTTGTCATGCGCGATGTCAGCGGCGTGCCGGTCGTGCGTGCTGCCGAAGGGCCGATGCGGGTGCAGCCCGAAAACCCGGGCGGAACACCCGCCGATCATCAGGGCTTGGCCGTCAATGCAGTGGCCGCCAAAGGCAGTGCTGCCGCTCCGGCGGATCGCCTGATCCTTGCGCCGCGGCCGGTCTCGTTGACGGATGAAGACGTCCCCGCCGCCGATCTGAAGCCGACACCGGCGCTGCATGTGGTGGAAAAGCCGATCTCAACCCGGGAAGCCGCCCGATTGCGCCAGAACGCAGTGGACGCGCTGGTTGCGGAACTGGCGGGTGAGGCGACCAAAACGCAGCAAAACTCTGAGGATGGCGTACAGGTGGCATCGCTGACCACCCCCGAGGAAGAACCCGCAATTGACCCGGCCGATTTCGCAGCCGCCTTGCCGGACCCGGCCATTGCCGAATTGCCGGGCGTGCGCCGGTCCTTGCGCCCGTTGACCCGCCCGGCGCGTGCCTCTCGCAGCCAGATGTCGCCGAGCGAGAATTCCGAAGACGCGATCAATGCCGCGGTGAAGGCTGCGGTTGGGTTGGATGTTGATCCTGATACGCTGGCGAAAGGCACGCGTCTGGCGCAGCTTGGGGCTTATGACAGTGTTCAGGTGGCGCAAACGGAATGGGATCGCCTGAACGGAAAGTTCGGCGAATATATGGCAGGAAAACAGCGTGTTATTCAGAAAACTTCAAGCGGCGGACGCACCTTTTACCGCCTGCGCGTACTGGGCTTTGAAGACCTGAGCGACTCGCGCCAGTTTTGTGCCGCGCTTGTTGCGCAAGGGGCTGATTGTATCCCGGTGGCCGTTCGGTGAAGTACGGTGCCACGATCACCGATGCTCAGGGCCTGCGCCTGACGCAACAGGAAAAAGACTTGTTTCGGCAGATGAACCCGTTCGGGTTCATTCTGTTCGACCGCAACATCGAAAACGCGGATCAGGTGCGCGCCTTGTGTGATGATTTCCGCGAGGCCGTCGGGCGCAATTGCCCGATCACAATCGATCAGGAAGGCGGGCGCGTGCAGCGCTTGCGGGCGCCGTTGGCCCGCGAATGGCTGCCTCCGTTGGATCATGTGGCCAATGCCGGAGAACAGGCCGAGCGCGCCATGTATCTGAGGTACCGCCTGATTGCCGATGAATTGTTTGGTCTGGGCATCGACAGCAACTGTGCGCCCATGGTCGATGTCGCGCGCCCCGAGACGCACAAGTTTTTGAAGAACCGCTGTTATGATGCTGATCCTGAACGCGTTTCCAGAATTGGCAAGGCCGTGGCGCAGGGCCATTTGGATGGCGGTGTGCTGCCGGTGCTCAAACATATTCCGGGCCATGGACGTGCCACGTTGGACAGCCACCATGACTTGCCGCATGTGGATCTGCCCTTGGAGGAGCTTGAGCGCAGCGATTTCGGGCCGTTCCGGGCCTTGAACGATCTGCCGATGGGGATGACCGCGCATTTGGTCTATGACCGGATTGACCCGCGGCCTGCCACCATCTCGGCAACCATGATGGATGTGATCCGCGACAGGATTGGCTTTGAGGGGCTGATCATGACCGATGACATCGGAATGAAAGCGCTCAGCGGAATGCCCGCTGACGTGTCGCGGCAAGCCATAAGTGCGGGCTGTGACGTCGTTCTGCACTGCAACGGAACCTTTGCCGAGCGCGCCCAGGTGATGGAAGCGGCCGGAGAAATGTCGGATGTGGCACAGGCCCGCGCAGAACGGGCGCTGGCGATGCGCAAAGCTCCGCAGGAACTTGACATCCTTGCCGTCGAAGCGGAACTATCTGCCCTAATGGGCGGGCAGGTATATGAACGATAATCTTTTCAGCGAAGACCCTGTCTCGGTCGCGGATCGTCTTGCGGCCGAAGCGCTGATTGTTGATGTCGATGGGTTCGAAGGCCCGCTGGACGTTCTGCTGACCCTGTCGCGCACGCAAAAGGTTGATCTGAGGAAAATTTCCGTACTCGCGCTGGCGCAGCAATACCTGGCCTTTGTGGAAAAGGCGCGTGCGTTGCGCATTGAACTGGCCGCCGACTATCTGGTGATGGCGGCCTGGCTGGCGTTTCTCAAGTCCCGCTTGCTGCTGCCGCCAGACCCGGATGACGAAGGCCCCTCGGGCGAGGAACTGGCCGCACATCTGGCGTTTCAGTTGGAACGCTTGCAGGCGATGCGCGACGCAGCCGCACGGTTGATGGCGCGCGATCAGCTGGGGCGCGATTTCTTCAAACGCGGGCAGGGCGAAGATATCACCCGCATCCGCACCGTGACCTATTCCGCCACGCTGCTGGATCTGATGCAGGGCTATGCGCGCATCCGCACCCGTGATGAATTCCGCCCGTTTGTGATGGACCGCGATTCGGTGTTCACCATGGAACAGGCACTGGAACGGATGCGTCCGCTGATCGGGTTTGCCGGGACATGGACCGACATGGAAACTTACCTGCCCGATGGCTGGGATTCCGACCCGGTACGGCGCAGGTCAGCGACGGCGGCGACCTTTGCGGCCTCGCTGGAGCTGGTGAAAGAGGGACATATGGAAATCAAGCAGAGCGAGACATTCGCTCCGATCCATTTGCGCAAGAGGACCGAAACACGTGACTGATGCCCCTGAAGAGACCGGTACGCTGTTCGAGGCCCCTCCGCTGGCTGAACAGGAACGCATGGTCGAAGCCGTTCTGTTCGCCAGCGCCGAGCCGGTGACGATTGCGGATCTTGAGGCGCGGATGCCCCATGGTAGCGACGCGGCGCAAGCGGTTGAATTGCTTCAGAAACGCTACGAGGGGCGTGGCGTGCGCGTGGTGCGCGTGGGGGATGCCTGGGCCATCCGCACGGCCCCTGATCTGGGTTTTCTGATGCAGAAGGAAACGGTCGAGACCCGCAAGCTCAGCCGCGCCGCGATCGAAACTCTGGCCATCGTGGCCTATCATCAGCCCTGCACGCGGGCCGAGATCGAGGAAATCCGGGGTGTGTCGGTTTCACGCGGGACCATCGATCAGTTGCTTGAGATGGAGTGGATCAAGCTGGGCCGCCGCCGCATGACGCCGGGCCGTCCGGTGACGTTTGTGGTGACGCCTGAGTTTCTGGATCATTTTGGGCTGGAAAACGCGCGCGACCTGCCGGGCCTGAAAGAACTGCGCGCCGCAGGATTGTTGGAGAATCGTCCTCCTCCGGGGGCCATCACACTGGGAGAGGGGCGCGAGGACGAAGTTGACGAAGACCAGACCGAGTTGTTCGAGGAAGAGTGATCGAACAGCCCTTTTGTTGCCGCATAAAGCGTCTATCTTTGTGCGTGAGGACACGGAGTTCAGCGATGAATGCAAACCGGATCATCGATATGATTGTGCGTCAGGTCATGCGCCGTCTGGTCAACAAAGGTGTGAACAAAGGCATCGATCTGGCCAGCCGAAAAGGCAGCGGACCCGGCACGTCGAATGGGCCCGGAAAAGCCAGCGCACCGCGACATGCGCAGAACCTGCGGCAGGCACAACGCCTGACCCGCCAGATGCGCCGGTTCATGAAATTCTAGGGGTCAGCTTACGGCTTTGAAGTGCTTTGACAGTTTCAGGCCCTGTCCCTGATAGTTCGAGGCAATGCCTGCACCATATAGTTGCGTCGGCATTTCAGCCATTTTCTCATAAACCAGACGTCCGACGACCTGTCCGTGCTCCAGCACGAAGGGCGCTTCGTGGCAGCGCACCTCAAGCACGCCACGCGAACCGGCACCCCCTGCGGCGGCGTGGCCAAAACCGGGGTCGAAGAACCCGGCGTAGTGGACCCGAAATTCACCGACCATCGCCAGATAGGGCGCCATTTCAGCGGCGTACATCGGCGGAATATGCACCGCCTCGCGGCTGACCAGGATATAGAACGCGCCGGGGTCCAGGATGATGCAACCATCTTTGGTCCGCACCTCTTCCCAATAGTCCTGCGGGTCGTATTCACCGATTCGATCCAGATCGATCACCCCGGTGTGCGGTTTGGCGCGATAGCCGACAAGATCGGTATCAGGCAGTTGCAGGTCGACCGAAAAGCCCAGACCGTCCTGAATGACCGCAGGTCCGTCCACCAGCGGAGATTCGGCATGCAAGGACCTCAGTTCAGCATCTGACAACACGGCCTGACCCTGGCGAAAACGAATCTGGTTCAGGCGCATCCCGGGACGAACCAGCACCGAGAACGAGCGCGGGCAGATTTCGGCATAAAGCGGGCCTGTGTAACCTGCGGGCACCCGGTCGAACTCGGTACCGCCATCGGTAATGGTCCGCGTCAGAAGATCCAGCCGCCCGGTCGAGCTTTTGGCGTTGGCCACGGCGCTCATGCTGTCGGGCAGGGCAAGCGATTCCATCAGGGGCACCAGATAGACGCAGCCCTTTTCCAGAACCGCGCCATCCGAGATATCGATGCGGTGCATCTCAAACTCTGCCAACCGGTCCGTGACAGTCCGGCCTTGCCCCGCAAGGAACGAGGCACGTACACGGTAAGCCACTGTTCCCAGACGTAAATCAAGGCTGGCAGGTTGAATCTGCGCCGGCAGAACCTCGGGGTTGGCGGTGATTTCACCGCGCGCGATCATCGCCTCAAGCTGTTGGTTCGGGCAAACACCTGTCATCTCGATCCCCCCTGGTGCCAGAGCGGGATCTGGCCTTTGTGCCATAAACGTCGGTGTAATTTGGTCGGGCTAGCAGGACTCGAACCTGCGACCTTCCGTCCCCCAGACGGACGCGCTACCAGGCTGCGCCATAGCCCGACGTTGGGGTGTTCATAAAGATTTTCCCGGCAGGGGCAAGAGGAAATCAATGCCTTTTGTCCTAACCCGTCGCCTGTGTTTCGACACGGTCCAGCCAGCGGCGCAGATCTTTTGCAATCGGAGCGATGCGCCGCAGCAGGTCGTCATCAAAATCTGTCTGATTCCACGCAAGCGACGCGATTCCCCCCATCAAGGGCGCGGCATCCAGTTCGGGCTCTGGCTCCGGCTGTGATGCAGAAGATGTACGCGCGTTGGCCTGCGCGCCTTCCTTGACGGATTGCTTTGACGGTTCGCCCAGATCCATTCGAATCTGTTCCGTGGCGGTTGCAGGCTTAGGTTCAAACGGTACCACGGTGTCCTGAACGGCCTCAATCGGGGCGGGGCCAGGGTCATCCAGGGAAGGGGACAGCGCCGCGACATGTGCGACGCCCTGTTCGCGCAGGATACGCTGGACACCTTTTATCGTGATACCGTCTTCGTGGAGCAGTTTCTTGATTCCTCCCAACAGACGCATGTCGTTGGGCCGATAATACCTGCGTCCACCTGCGCGTTTGACGGGTTTTACCTGAGTGAATCGACTTTCCCAGAATCGCAGAACATGAGCCTGAACACCGAGCCAGTCCGCAACTTCGCTTATGGTGCGAAAGGCATCGGGGGACTTACTCATAACCTGGACGTCCTGAACTTACTTGCGGTTCCCTGCGGCGACGCGATCTTTCATCAGATGCGACGGGCGGAAAGTCAGTACACGGCGCGGCTGAATCGGGACTTCTTCGCCGGTTTTGGGGTTGCGACCGACACGGGCGGTCTTGTCGCGAACACTGAATGTACCGAAAGACGAGATCTTCACCTGTTCACCACGCACCAAGGCGTCGGACATGTGGTTCAGAACGCTTTCAACCAGCTGCGCGCTTTCGTTTCGTGACAGACCTACCTCACGAAAGACAGCTTCGCTCAGGTCCATTCGAGTCAGTGTTTTGTCGCCCATGCTAATTCCCCTGTTGCTGTTGAAGCATATGGGTATGGCAAATTCGCTGTCAATATCAATGAATTGCGGGCGGCTGTGTAAGCCGGTTTGCGCCGGTCACCAGCGCAGAACCACTGCGCCCCAGGCCAGACCGCCGCCAATGGCTTCGGTCACGATCAGATCACCCGGTTTGATCTGTCCGCGCTGCTTGCCCACGGACAGGGCCAGTGGAATGGATGCGGCCGACGTGTTTCCGTGATCCTGAACGGTCACAACCACGTTTTCCATCGGCAAGTTCATTTTCTTGGCGGTGCCCTGAATGATCCGGATGTTGGCCTGGTGCGGCACGATCCAATCCACGTCCGAGCTGCTCAGCCCCGCTCGTTCCAACGCTGTTTCTGCTGTTTTCGTAAGCTTTTCAACGGCATGTCGGAAAACCTGATTGCCCTGCATGCGCAGATGCCCGGTGGATTGGGTCGAAACGCCGCCATCGACATAGAGCAGGTCCTTGTAGCGCCCGTCCGAATTCAGGTCGGTTGCCAGAATACCGCGGTCCTCGGCGGTGCCTGTGCCCTCTTGGGCCTCCAGCACAACCGCACCGGCGCCATCGCCGAAAAGAACGCAGGTGGACCGATCGGTCCAGTCCATGATCCGTGAGAAAGTCTCGGCCCCGATCACCAGCACACGCCTGGCCTGACCGGAAACAATCAGCGCATTTGCGTTGGACAGTGCAAAAACGAATCCGGCGCAAACAGCTTGAACATCGAAAGCAAAGCCTTTGGTCATGCCCAACCGAGCCTGAACCATGGTGGCGGCCGAAGGAAAAGTCAGATCCGCCGTTGAAGTCGCCAGAACGATTGCATCAATGTCATCCGCCGTCAGACCTGCGTCGGCCAGCGCGGCTTCGGCGGCCTTGGTGGCCAGATCGGATGTCGTCTCGTCTTCGGCAGCAAAGTGGCGGCGTTCGATCCCCGAGCGGGTCTTGATCCATTCGTCGGTCGTGTCCAGGGTTTTCTCAAACTCGGAATTGGGAACAACGCGTTCGGGCAAATAATGCCCGACACCTGCTACAACTGAACGGCCTGCCATTTTCCGGTACTGCCTTTTTTGTTATTTATCTGTCTGCGGCACTGATTGCGCGGCATCTTGTGCAAGCTGGGCAGTGGATGCAACCCGCGCAGCCAATTTTTCGGAAAAGCCGGACTGCGCCAGGGTGAAGGCCAGTTTGATTGCAGCTGACACGCCTGTCGCGTCAGCGCCGCCGTGGGATTTCACCACGGTGCCGTTCAGACCCAGAAACACGCCACCATTCACGCGCCGCGGGTCGATCCGCTTCTTCAAACGGTTCAGCGACGTGATAGCCAGAATCGAGGCCAATCGGGATAGCGGAGAGTATTTGAAGGCCTGCCGCAGCAGGTCGCCGATCAGGCTTGCCGTTCCTTCGCCGGTTTTGATCGCGACGTTGCCGGTAAAGCCATCGGTTACAATGACATCCGCCTTGTCACCCGGGATGTCACTGCCTTCGACGAAGCCCACGAAATCGAAATTCGCCTGCTCTGCGAATCCCGCGATCATCGAGTGCGCTTCTTTCAGTTCGGCACGCCCTTTGTGTTCTTCGGTGCCGACATTCAGCAGTCCGATCCGGGGGCGGCTCAGGGCCAAACCGTTGCGCGCGTAAGAGGCGCCCATCAGCGCGTATTGCAGCAAGTCCTTGGCGTCGGCGCGCACATCGGCGCCGACATCCAGCATCACGTTGAACCCCTGAGGGTTGCGCGAGGGCCACAGTATCGCGATGGCCGGCCGGTTCACGCCCGGCAGTTTGCGCAGGCGCATCATCGACAGGGCCATCAGCGCACCGGTATTGCCGCAGGAAACCGCGCCATGGGCTTCGCCCTGGCGTACCGCTTCCAGCGTGGACCACATCGAGGTCTCTTTGCCGTTGCGCACAACCTGACTGGGTTTGTCTTCCATCGTGACCACACCGGGGCAATCACGAAAAACGACGCGCCCCTCAAGGACACGCCGTTTGGCGACAAGCTTGCGCAATACCTGTTCGGGCCCGTGTAACAAGAACCTGATATCCGGGTTCTTGTCGGCCGATTTCGCAAGACCGGCAACAACGACCGAGGGACCCGCGTCCCCACCCATAGCGTCGACCGAGATGGTGATCCGTCCGGCGTGCGTGGGCTGTTCAGTCATGCCTTGGTCTGCACTCGATCAGGCTTAGGCTGCGTCTTCGTCCAGATCGATTTCGTCGGCCTGTGCGACGACTTCGCGATCATCATAGTGGCCGCAGGATGCGCAAACGTGGTGCGGGCGCTTCAGCTCGCCACAGTTCGGGCATTCGTTCGGGTTTGCAGCAACCAGAGCGTCGTGTGCGCGGCGGTTGTTGCGACGCGACTTGGAAACTTTGTTCTGTTGGACGGCCATGGTCTCAACCTTTGTCTGACTAGGGGTCGCAGATTCGCTGCCGACCCGGGTTTCGTAGTTCGTTTATCGTGGTTTGACGCGCGTTTAGGCGACGGGCCCCGCAATGTCCAACCCAAAATCCGATGAGCGCGCGAAAATACTGCGATTCTCGGTATGTTCAAGCGATTTTTCTGACCGCCTGCTATGACAGGAAATCTGCGCTCTGTCACTCGTCTTTTTTGAGCGCATCGCGCAATCCCGCCAATCCGGCAAAAGGTTTGGCGTCTTCGTCGGTCATCGCCTGTTTTCCGGGTTCGGTATAGTCTGCCTGACCCAGTTCCGCACCCTCCTTGCGCGGGTATTGCGGCAGGGCCAGCGACAGCGCCTCGATCATCACCGATGCGGGGTCGATTTCCGGGCCCAAAGGTTCGGATTCGTCATCCTGGGGAATTTCGAACTCGGGTTCATCCGGGTCGGTCCAATCGGCCAGAAAGGTGCGATGCACGGGGATGTCGATCCGCGTCGTGACCGGCTCGAGCGTCACGATGCAGGGTTGGATCACGGTTGCGCCGAGTTTGCCGTTTAGAACCCAGTCACGCTTGCCCTGTGCGCGAAGCTCGCCGGAAAAGCTGAGTTTGCGCAGCCCCAGCAGCCCCAGATCCTGCCTGATCTCATCCAATGCGGCGCTTGCGGGGCGCAGTTCAAAGGGTGTCGGGGCGTTCTGGGGCAGGTCAGCCACCCGAAATGATGTAACGTTGCCCATTCGTGAGCCTTTCTATGTGTTGAACCGTGGCAGCGGTTTCTGTAATCGGATAGAAGCCGCAAGAGGCCAAGGCAAGAGGGTGTGCATGTTGAAGGTACTGAACCGGTTGAAACCAGCGACGAAATCGCTTGTGTTTGTTGCCTGTCTGGCTGCGGCCGGGGCCTGTACGCCGATCTACAAGAATCACGGCTATGTGCCTCCGGCCGAGGAACTGGCCGAAATCAAAGTGGGCGTGGATACGCGTGACAGTGTGGAAGAGGCCATCGGCGCACCGGGTGCGTCCGGTGTCGTGCGGGATTCGGGCTATTACTATGTCCGCTCGCGGGTGCGCCATTACGGCCCGAAACGGCCCGAGGTGGTGGCGCGCGAACTGGTCGCCATCAGCTTTGATCAGCGTGGAGTCGTCAGAAACATCGAGCGTTTTGGCCTGGAAGACGGCATCGTGATTCCGCTGGAACGCCGCGTGACCGACTCCAACGTTCAGGACAAAGGCTTCCTGCGGCAGCTGTTGGGCAATATCGGCAACTTCAACCCGGCCAATATTCCTGGCGCCAACTGATCGCGCCGGAACCTTGCGATGGTCACAAGGCAGTCACATGTCTTGTGCTAAAGGTGTCGTGCCGACGCCCGTGGGTCGGCACCCGTGGAGGACGCGACCGTGGCGACGGCAGTTTTGTTGAGCAAAGGGCGCTTTAACGCCCGTCTGGCGGATTCGGCCGAGGATGTCAGGGCCGCACAAAACCTGCGGACATTGGCATTTGGCACCCGGAAACCGGACATTGACACTTTTGACGGGCAATGCAGTCATGTCCTGGTTGAAGATATGCGATCCGCCGGGCGGCTGGTCTGCTGCTTTCGAATGCTGACAATGGAGCACGGCGGTGAAATCGGACGCAGCTATTCAGCGCAGTTCTACGACCTGAGCTCGTTGGCGGGGTTCAGTGGCCGCATGGTCGAGATGGGCAGGTTTTGCGTTCATCCGGAACTGAACGATCCCGACATTCTGCGCGTCGCCTGGGGGGCAATGACGTCCTATGTCGATCAACACAATGTCGAGATGCTGTTTGGATGTTCGTCCTTTGCCGGGACCGAAACCGGGCGATACCTTGATGCCTTTGCAATGCTCAAGCATCGCCACCTGGCCCCGAAACGGTGGTTGCCGCGGGTCAAGGCTCCGGACGTGTTCCGCTTTGCCGCACGTCTGCGGCGCCGACCGGACGCGAAAAAGGCAATGTCGCGCATGCCGCCCCTGTTGCGAACCTATCTGATGATGGGTGGTTGGGTGAGTGATCACGCCGTTGTGGATCGCCACATGAACACGTTGCATGTGTTCACCGGGCTTGAAATCGGGGCGATTCCTCCGGCCCGAAAACGCCTGCTGCGGGCATTGGCCGGTTAAGATGAGTATTTCCGAAAAGGTGAAGACAGGGCGTTGACGCAGTGTGGCCGTCGGTTTAGCTGGCGGGCATGGCGAGAATTCCTTTGTTGCAGATGTCCGGCATATCCCTGACTTTCGGGGGCGAACCGGTGTTTTCCGAACTGGATCTGGTGGTGCAGCCCGGTGACCGCGTGGCGCTGGTTGGGCGCAACGGGTCGGGCAAATCCACGCTGATGAAAGTGATGGCTGGCCTGGTCGAGGCCGACCGCGGCGAAATTGTCGTGCCGCCCGGAAAATCCGTGGGCTATATGGAGCAGGACCCGACGATGGAGGGCTTTGCCACCCTGGGCGACTATGCGTCCAGCGGGTTGGAGCCCGGCGAACTCTACAAGGTTGAACGGGCAGGCGAGGGGCTGAAATTCGACCCTTCACGCGCAGTTGATACGGCTTCGGGTGGAGAGCGGCGGCGCGCGGCATTGGCCAAGCTGATGGCCGAGGCGCCGGACCTGATGCTGCTGGACGAACCCACCAACCATCTGGATATCGAAGCCATCGCGTGGCTGGAGCGCGAGCTTGGGTCGACACGGGCGGCTTTTGTGCTGATCTCGCACGACCGGGCCTTCTTGCGCGCACTGACGCGGGCGACTCTGTGGATTGATCGGGGAATGGTCCGAAGGCAGGAACAGGGTTTTGGCGCGTTCGAAGCCTGGCGGGACAAGATCTGGGAAGAAGAAGATCAGCAGCGCCACAAGCTGAACCGTCTGATCAAGTCCGAGGCCAAATGGGCGGTCGAGGGTATCAGCGCACGGCGCAAACGCAATCAGGGCCGGGTGCGGGCCCTACAGGCGCTGCGGGCCGAAAAGGCGGCACAGATCAAGCGTCAGGGTTCCGCTGCGATGACGCTGGAGGCGGGGCCAAAATCAGGCCGCAAGGTGATCGAGGCCAAAGGTCTGGCCAAAGGGTTCGGTGACAAGCAGATCGTTCGGAATTTTGATCTGCTGGTGCAGCGCGGTGATCGTGTGGCCTTTGTCGGGCCGAACGGGGTCGGCAAGACGACCTTGCTGAAGATGCTTCTGGGGCAGGTGGAGCCGGACGAAGGTTCGGTGTCGCTGGGTACCAATCTTGAGGTCGCGGTGTTCGATCAGACCCGTGCGCAACTGGACCCCGAGATGAGCTTGTGGGACAGCCTGACCGGCGACCCGGATATGCGGGTTTCCGGCAAGGCCGATCAGGTGATGGTTGGCGGGCAGCCCAAACATGTCGTGGGATATCTCAAGGAATTCCTGTTCGACGAGCGGCAGGCAAGAGCGGCTGTCAAATCCTTGTCGGGTGGCGAAAAGGCCCGGTTGCTGCTGGCCAAGTTGATGGCGAAACCTTCGAACCTTCTGGTGTTGGACGAACCGACCAACAATCTGGATGTCGAAACGCTGGACCTGTTGCAGGAGCTGCTTGACGACTTCGACGGTACGGTTCTGCTGGTCAGCCACGACCGGGATTTTCTGGACCGTGTTGCAACGACGACCATCGCGATGGAAGGCAACGGGCGGGCGACCGTTTATGCCGGCGGCTGGTCGGATTATATTGCGCAGCGTGGGGAAGTGGTCGCTAAAAAAGAAGAAAAAGCAAAAGCTTCGAAGCCAAAAGCAAAGCAGGAGACGCAGCAGAAACCCGGTCTGTCATTCTCGGAAAAACACCGGCTTCAAAAGCTGCCAGCCGAGATCGCGCGCCTCGAGGCCGAGATCGCAAAGCTGGAAGAGCTGATGTCGGATCCCGAATTGTTCACTCGCGAACCGGTCAAGTTCCAGAAAGCGACCGAGGCGCTGGTGGAACGGCAGGAGAAACTGTCGGCGGTTGAAGAGGAGTGGCTGACCCTGGAAGAAAAGGCCGAAGCAGGGTAACCGCAAACTGCGCGGCCCCAAATGGACGGCATTGTATGAGTTGCACGAAACCGGAGCCCTGTAACTGCCCCGGTTTTGCAAAACCTTGATCAGCCGATCCGTGTCATTTCGTTCAGCGTAAATTCAGCCACAGCGCCGTCGGTTGCCTCCATGTAAGCCGCGAGATGAGGCGCGTTCATATGCGTCTGCCACAGTTCGCGACTTTCCCAGTTTTCATAGAACGCGAAAACACCGGGGTTGGTTGTGTCCACATGCAGGTCGTATTGGATGCAACCTTGTTCGGCACGGGTGATGGGGATGAGCTTTTCCAGCTCGGCGTGGACAAGATCTTCCTTGCCCGGATGGGCGGTGATTTGGGCGAGAATGGTCAAGGCCATGGTGTCTCCTCAAAGGGTTCAGTTGCGATGAACCGGGATATGTGACACACCAGCAAAACTCGCAAGTACGCACTATTCATGCATATAGGTACCATTCACGCAGATAGGTACCATTTGTATACTGAAAGACGCAGGAGGTCGGGGTGGATCGGTTTGAAAGATATGATTGCAGCGGAGGCTGCCCGGTTGAGGCCGGTCTGGAGCAGATATCGGGCAAGTGGAAGGGGCTGGTGATTTATCACCTCCTTGGGGGCACGATGCGATTCAACGAGTTGTCCCGGGCGTTGGGTACGGTTACTCAGCGCAGCCTGACCAAGCAACTGCGCGAACTTGAGGCAGATGGAATCGTGAACCGCAAAGTCTATGCCGAGGTGCCGCCCAGGGTAGAGTACAGTCTGACCGAAAAGGGGCTGGCGCTGCGCCCGGTGATTGAGGCCCTGGCGGACTGGGGACAGAACAGGGTTATGGGCGGGGCCGGATAGGCCGGGCGGGGTTTCCGACGACTGTCTCGCCGACCGGAACGTCTTTTGTCACCACACTACCGGCTCCGATGATGGCGTTGTCGCCGATCGCAACGCCCGGCATGATGATCGCGGCCCCGCCGATCCAGACGTTTTCGCCGATCCTGACAGGGTGGGCGGTTTCAAGGCCCCGAGCGCGCAAGGCCGGGTCTTTCGCGTGTTCGGCGCAATAGATCTGCACCGCAGGTCCAAGCATCGTGTCGTTGCCAATCGTCACCGGCGCGGTGTCGAGCACGACGCAGCCTGCGTTGAAAAACACGCGATCCCCCAAAGACAGGTTTATTCCGTAGGCACAGTGAAATGGGGCCTCAAGAAAGCAATCCTCACCAACACCTGCAAACAGCGCTGCCAGTTCAGGCGCGATGGCCCCACGTTCATCCGGCGGGCATGTGTTATGGGCATGAACGGCACGACGCGCTTCGGCGCGAAGCGCATCCAGTTCCGGGTCAAGGCAGCAATACCACTCGCCCGCTTCCATTTTCTGTCGCTCGGTCATGAGCCCCGGTCTAGCGCATCCGCAGGGCACCGTCGATGCGGATGACCTCACCGTTCAGATAGCCCATCTCGACGATGAAGCCGGCCAGTCGTCCGTATTCATGCGGATCGCCAAGGCGGGCAGGGTTCGGGACGTCGGCGGCAAGCTGTTGTTGCACTTCTTCGGGCAGGCCCGCCAGCATCGGGGTCATGAAAATGCCCGGCGCGATGGTCATGACCCGAATGCCGGTCGAGGCCAGGTCGCGGGCCATCGGCAGCGTCATGCCCACGACGCCGCCTTTCGAGGCCGCATAGGCCGCCTGACCCTTTTGCCCGTCAAACGCAGCGATCGAGGCGGTGTTGATGATCACCCCACGTGCCCCATCTGGTTCGGGGTCATTCTTTGCCATCTCGGCAGCGGCCAGCCGGGACACGTTGAAGGTGCCAACCAGATTGATGTCGATCGTGCGCTGGAACGCATCCAAAGGGTGGGGGCCATCCTTGCCGACAGTCTTGATACCATAGGCGATACCGGCGCAATTCACCGTGGCCGTGATCTTGCCCATCTTGTCCATGCCGTGGCGCACAGCAGCGGCCACCGACTCTTCGTCGGTCACATCCGTCTGCGCGAAATGACCGCCAATCTCGGCGGCGACCTGCGCGCCGCGATCCGCATCGCGATCCAGAATGGTGACCTGTGCGCCTTCCGAGGCGAAGTGGCGTGCCGTGGCTTCGCCCAGACCGGACGCGCCGCCGGTGATGAGGGCGGCAGTGGTGGACAGGTGCATGGTGATCTCCTCCCATGGATATGAACAGTTGTTCAATAACTGCATTTTGGGGCCAGTGTCCATATATTAGAGAAAGAGGGATCTTGGTCGGCGGACCAGATCATTCGCCCCGATGCGCTGGCAGATCCTCAAGACATCTTAATCCCAACTTCACGAAAACGCGCCTGTTCGTGAACGAAGAACTCTGAGCCGTCGTGTGTTTTTTCACCAGGAGGATCTGTTATGGTAAAGAGTACGAAACACGTGCTGGGCGCAGTTATTGCTGCCCCTGTTTTTGGAATGGTGATGATCGGCAGTGCTGCCGCCGCACCGGAAACCTGCAACTGGAAAACGGCCCGAAATCTTGCCAACGCGGGGGACTATTCCGGGTTGTGCGACTGTGTGCAGGTAACCCCGAGTTTTCTGGACAGGCTTCAAAAGCGGTCCGACTTTGAAACAACATTGACTGTGACCGGGGCGCAATGCCCGGGGCTGGCCGCGTTGCTGACGGATTTGCCGACGGCAAGCCTGTCTGGTTCGGCGGAAAATCGGGGTGAAAGCCGCGGCTCTGAACCCGGTGGGTCTGGATTTGCCGATGCTGGTAGCGCACCCGGTGGCGGAGGTGAATCCGGCGGTGGCGGTGGCGAATCCGGCGGTGGCGGCGGTGAATCCGGTGGCGGCGGCGGTGAATCCGGTGGCGGCGGCGGTGAGTCCGGTGGCGGCGGAGGTGAAACCGGTGGCGGCGGTGGCGAATCCGGTGGCGGCGGTGAGTCCGGTGGCGGCGGCGGCGGTGAGTCCGGCGGTGGTGAAGGCAAAGGCGGAAAAGGCAAAGGCGGCAAAGGTAAAGGCGGTGGCAAGGGCAACAACGGCCACGGCAATGGCGGCGAGGGCAGCAGCCCGGGCCGCGGAAACAACGCCAACGATGATGAAAGAGGCGACCGGCCCGGTCGCGGCGGTGGAAAAAAACGCTGACAAGCGTTCCTTTTCGAAAACAAAACGGCCACTCGATTGGGTGGCCGTTTCCATTTTGCGGGCGTCAGCCTTGCTGGGTTAACCCAGTTGAACCAGCGCGTGACGCTTTTTGCCGGCGCTCAGCTTGATGGGCGAGGACAATGCACTAGCGTCGATCATCAGCCCGGCATCGGTCAGCGGCGCGTCGTCCAGCTTGGCACCGTTTTCGGCGATCAGGCGCTTGGCCTCTTTGCCGGATTTGGCCAGACCCGATTTCACGATGATCTGCACGATGGACATGCCGTCACCCAGTTCGGCCTCGCTGAGGGTCAGGGTCGGAAGATCCCCGCCCACGCCCCCCTTTTCGAACACTTCGCGCGCGGTGGCTTCGGCGTTCGCCGCGGCCTGCGCACCATGGGCCAGAGTTGTCACCTCGTTGGCAAGACGGATCTTGGCTTCGTTGATCTCGGATCCTTGCAGCGCGCCCAGACGATCGCATTCGTCCACCGGCATTTCGGTGTAAAGCTTCAGGAACCGCCCGACATCCGCGTCGGTCGTGTTGCGCCAGAACTGCCAGAACTCGTAGGGCGAGCGCATGTCTGCGTTCAGCCAAACCGCGCCGTCCTGAGATTTACCCATTTTTTTGCCGTCGCTGGTGGTCAGCAGGGGTGAGGTCAGGCCGTAGATCTCGTGATCCAGCACGCGGCGGGTCAGGTCGATCCCGTTGACGATATTGCCCCACTGGTCGCTGCCGCCCATCTGAAGCAAGCAGCCATAGCGGCGGTTCAGCTCCAGGAAGTCATAGGCCTGAAGGATCATGTAGTTGAATTCGAGAAAGGACAGGGATTGTTCACGGTCCAGTCGGGATTTCACGGATTCAAAGCTCAGCATCCGGTTGACCGAGAAATGACGCCCGATGTCGCGCAGGAAATCGAGGTAGTTCAGGTCGTCCAGCCACTCGGCATTGTTCAGCATCAACGCTTTGTTCTCGGCCTCTGTGTCATAGTCGATATAGGCTGAGAACACCTTTTTGATGCCCGCGATGTTTTCGTCGATCTGTTCGGGACCAAGCAGCGGGCGTTCATCCGAGCGGAATGACGGGTCGCCGACCTTGGTGGTTCCGCCGCCCATCAGGGTGATCGGCTGGTGGCCGGTTTTCTGGAACCAGCGCAGCATCATGATCTGGATCAGGCTGCCCACATGCAACGACTTGGCCGTGGCATCAAAGCCGATATAGGCCGGTTTGCACCCACTGATCAGCGCGTCGTCAAGGCCCTGATAATCGGTGCAGTCGGCGAGAAAGCCGCGCTCGATCATCGTGGCGATGAAATCCGATTTGGGGTGGTAGGTCATATCGTGCCCTTTGGGTTAATGTTGCGGGGCACTGTATAGGCGGCAGCGCGTGGGAGGAAAAGCCACCTTTTCACCTCGGGGGCGGGGTGTGGTCTAGGGTGTCGATCCAGACACGCGCCCTGAGAAAAAAATTGCCGGGCCGGTCCGGAACGCTTGCCTTTGCGCCCCAACAGAAGGCACGTTGACCGGGCTGCAACCCAAAGGTGAAATCCCGGACCCGGACGCGGCGAAAGACACAGCCAATTCAGGAGGCAGGCTTGGGCCAGACCATCGCGAAACACGGAAAGCTCCGGGCCTTGGGCGCAATGTCCGGCACATCGATGGACGGGGTTGATGCCGCAGTGGTGGAAACCGACGGGCATTCGATTTACGGGTTTGGGGAAAGCGGATACCGCGCCTATTCGGATGCGGAACGCGACGTGTTGCGGGCAGCACTGGGGCAGTGGCACGGACCCCAGGTCGATGCGGCGGCAGAGATGGTGACAATTGCCCATGCCGAAGCTCTGTCCGAGTTCGAGGATGTGGATCTGATCGGCTTTCACGGACAGACGCTGGCGCATGAGCCGCGCGGGCGCGGTACGTTTCAGGTCGGTGACGGGCTGGGGCTGGCGCAGGCGCTCGGGCGTCCGGTGGTCTGGGATTTCCGCAGCGATGATGTGGCGATGGGGGGCGAGGGGGCTCCGCTTGCGCCATTCTTTCACTTTGCCTGTGCCAAATGGTTCGGTGCGGACCGGCCACTGTGTTTCCTGAACCTGGGTGGGGTCGGCAACCTGACCTATGTGGACCCGACGTTCGAAGGCCCCGAAGCGCCCGGTGCGCTGCTGGCCTTTGATACAGGCCCGGCCAATGCGCCGGTCGATGATCTGATGCAGGCCCGTTTGGGGCTTCCCATGGATCGGGACGGGGCGCTTGCGCGCGATGGAACGGTGGAAATGGGCGCGCTGGAGCTGTTTCTGGCCGAGCCGTATTTTTCCCGCATGCCTCCGAAGTCTTTGGACCGGAACGATTTTTCTGAAATGATCGGTCTGGTCAAGGAACTCAATGACGCTGACGCGGTGGCCACTCTGACCGGTATGTGCGCCGCAGCTGTGGTGCAGGGGATGGAGCACTGTCCGAAACCCCCGTCCTGTGTGTTGGTCACAGGGGGCGGCAGGCGCAACCCGGTGCTGATGGAGATGTTGCGCGTGTCGCTGGATTGCCCGGTCGAAACGGTTGAGGCGGTGGGGCTGGACGGCGACATGCTTGAGGCGCAGGCGTTTGCCTATCTGGCGGTGCGCGTCGCGCGGGGGTTGCCGACCTCTTGCCCCGGAACCACGGGTGTTCAGGCGCTTGTCGGTGGCGGGGTCGTCAGTACGGTGTCCATGGACCCGGTCGGATAGCGCGATCCGGAAAACAGTTCAAAAAAACAACTCTTTGTGCGACGATTGCCCCGGACCGATGGATCAGGGGCAAGGCAGTATGGCGACCAAGGCAGAGCTCGAGGCCGAGTTGGAGAAGTTGCGGAAGCGGAATGCGACGTTGGAGGCGCAGGCCGAAAAGGAAGCGGGTTCCGAAGATCCACCTGAAGGCACCAAATCGTCGGATGAAATCCGGAAGCTGCTGGAAGACCACGGAATCGACCTGAGCCAGGTTCAGTCCTTGGGACATGACGTTGTCGAGGAGTTCGGTCGGTTGCAGAAAGACTATCCGATCACGGCGTTGCTGATTGCGTTTTCGCTGGGGTACGTCGTCGGGCGCGCGCAGGGTTAGGAGGCGGCTTATGAGCAGACTGAGCAAAAATCTGGTTACGATTTATCGGACCGAACGTCTGATTGCACGCCGCCGCCTTGGAGTGGTTCAGCAACAGACCATACTGATGGGCATTGCGGGCATCGCGGCATTGTCGGCGGTGGTGCTTTTGAATGTTTCCTTGTTCTTGGCACTTCAAAGCTCGATGTCACCAGCCTCGGCGGCGGCGCTGTTGGCCTTTGGAAACCTTCTATTCGCAGGGCTTATGGTGCTGATTGCAAGGCGCCGCAATATCGACGACGAAGTCGCCCCGGCCGTCGAGGTGCGCGATATGGCCATAGCGGATATTGAAGACGAATTGGAGGAGATGACCGCAGAGGCCAAAGAGGTCGTGCAGGCGGTCAAGAGCATTGGATCGAACCCTTTGGGATCGGCCGCGACGCTGCTGGTGCCTCTGATCAATGTGTTGATCAAAAGCCGAAGCGACAAATAGAGGCGCAACCCGAAGGTTCATCGACACACCGGAGCGCCCTTGCGGCGGGCTGTGTCAAAATGGAAATGCCCGACGTGATAACGGTCGGCGTCCGGGCCCAGCACGGTTCCGAACACGCCGCAGGCGCCATCGTGCAACTTTCGCAATACAGCGCCTTGCGCGTCGTTCCACCCGTCCCGGACCGTGATCTGTGTTCCGTCCTTTAGAACGAAGGTCGATATGTCGATCGCCTTTCCGCGCGCATGTTCCGAGATGCGTGCTCGCGGCTGGTTGTTCTGGGTCTTGCAGGCATAGTGGCCAACGATCCGCATCCCCTTCAGCCCGCCGCCCATATCGGCAAAGGCTGGCTTGGCCGTGTTTTCGATCCACGTTTTCAGCGTGACCGCTGTCTGGCAATCCATCAATGAGAATTGGCTGAGTGCGATGTCAGAGATCCTGTAAACCCGAACCGGGTTCGTGATCCCGCATCCGCGGGCCTTTCCGGCGACGGGCTTGCGTGTTTCGCCCAGAATGGTCCAGTCACCACACACGGCGCCCCGCGCCTGCATTCGTTCACGACCCACTTCGAATTGCCGGAACTTGCACGGCCGCAGGGCAGGGCGCCTGGAGACCAGCACCGCAGGTTCGACTGTCACGATCGGGTCAGCATCTTCAGCCGGTTCATCCCAGGTCAGCTCTGGCGCAGTCGGATCGGATGCAAGACGGGCCTCGGCACAAGCGGGCTCTGCGCTGGCGAATGCTGCGCTTTGACACAAGAACAAGACAGTCAGCAGGGCCTGCTTCATTCTCACTCGTTACTCCGTCGCCTGTGGCTGTGTGTACAGAATGATCAATGGGAAACTGTCTGTAAACTCGCCTTTTCAGAGATCGTTTTGTGAGCGGTCATGCCTTGGGGATATCGAAGCCCGGCGCGGCCAGTTCGAACCCTTCGAACTGGAAACCGGGCGAGACCGTGCAACTGACCAGCGTGTAATCACCCGTGCTGCGGGCGGCTTGCCAATGGCCTTCCGGGACGATCAACTGCGGGGCACCCTGCGACAGATCGGGTGTCAGCACATGATCTGTGGCGGGGCCTCCATCCGTCGCGCTCAGTGACAGGATCAGTGGCGCGCCTGCGTGGTACAGCCAGATCTCGGTCGCATCGACGCGGTGCCAGTGGCTGCTTTCGCCTGCCTGCAACAGGAAGTAGATGCAGGTGCCGGTGGGGCGACCTTCGTTTTCAGCGCGCCATGTCTCGGCGTACCAACCCCCTTCGGGATGCCGTTGTAGGTTCAGGCGGTCGATAACCTCTTGTGCAGTCATGTGGTCCCTCGTGTTTGGGTGCGATTATGCACGGGCAGGCGTGATCCGCTATGGTATTCATGCGTCCGAGGGATATGTTTACGACATGACCCTGAAAATCCCCTTCGATAACTCCTATGCCCGACTGCCGGATGCGTTCTTTGCGCGGCAGTCACCGATTCCCGTGCGCGCGCCAAGGATGATTGCGTTCAACGATGATCTGGCCAAGTTGCTGCGGATTTCGCCCGGAGACGTCGAGGACATGGCCGAAGCCTTTGCGGGAAACAGTATTCCCGAAGGTGCCGAGCCCATCGCTCAGCTTTATTCCGGGCATCAGTTCGGGCAGTACAACCCGCAACTGGGCGATGGGCGTGCGGTGCTGCTGGGCGAGACTGTCGGAACGGACGGGGTGCGCCGGGACATCCAGCTGAAAGGTTCGGGCCCTACGCCGTTTTCCCGCCGGGGCGATGGCCGGGCCTGGCTGGGGCCGGTGCTGCGGGAATATGTGGTATCCGAGGCGATGCATGCGCTGGGCATTCCGACCACACGTGCCTTGGCAGCCGTGGAAACCGGCGAGACCGTCTTTCGCGAAGGTCCGATGCCCGGAGCGGTCCTGACCCGGGTTGCATCCAGCCATCTGCGGGTGGGGACCTTTCAGGTTTTTGCAGCGCGTGGGCAGATGGACAGCCTGAAGCGCCTGACGGACTATGCCATCGCGCGGCATTATCCCAATGCAGAAGGGCCGATGGGCCTGTTGCGTTCGGTGCGCGATGCGCAGGCCGGTTTGATTGCACAATGGATGAGCGTGGGGTTCATCCATGGGGTGATGAATACCGACAACTGCTCGATCGCGGGCGAGACCATTGATTACGGCCCATGTGCGTTCATGGATACGTATCACCCCAACACCGTCTACAGCTCGATCGACCGGATGGGTCGTTATGCCTATTCGAACCAGCCCGATATCGCGGTGTGGAACCTCGCGCAGTTGGCAACGTCCTTGATCCAGCAGATGGACGACAAAGAGTCTGCCGTGGAAGAGGCGACCGAGATTGTCCACGTGATGCCGGACCTGCTGCAACAGAATTGGTTGTCCCGGTTCCGGGCGAAGATCGGACTGGCAACCGCGGACGAGGGCGATCAGGAACTGATCACCGACCTTCTGAAGCGTATGGCCAAGGGGCAGGCGGATTTCACCAATACCTTCCGGGCGCTGGGCGGTGGCATGGCGCGGGATCAGTTCCTTGCTCCGGAAGCGTTTGACACTTGGGAAGCGGGTTGGCGCGCACGTTTGGCGCGCGAAGCAGCGCCGCTGGACGTGTTGACCGCCGCAAACCCCGCATTCATTCCGCGCAATCACCGGATCGAACAGATGATCCAGGCGGCAGTGCAGGGCGATTACGCACCGTTCGACCGGTTGAACGCCGTTCTGGCGCGGCCTTACGAAGATCAGGGTGATGCGGAAGACCTGAGGCGTCCTCCGGCCGAAAACGAGGTGGTCCACGCGACGTTTTGCGGGACGTGACGCGCAGACCGCGTCTATTTTCGCAGGATTTCCAATACCGCGGCGCTGACGATCAGGGTGGCGCCCAGAAACTCCCGCAGGCCAAATGGTTCGCCGGACAGCGCCGCGGCCGAGGCGATGCCGACGACAACCTCGCTCATCAACAGCAGGCCGACCTTTGCGGGGGACAGCTTGGTTGCCGGCCAGATGGTCATGTAGATCATGGGCAGGACATAAAAGGCCGACAGCAATGCATATCCCGCGATGCGGATCGCGTTTTCGCTTGTGACGTTCGGCAGCGCCTGGCCCCCAAGCGCCGACAGGCTGACAAGCGACAGCAAAAGCGCACCAAGGACAAAGGCAAAGACCTGACCCGAGATGGTCATGCTGCCAGTCTTGTATAGGCCCAGTGTGCCCAGTGCCCAGCATATGCCCGACGCCAGCGCCAGCCAGTCGCCCAGGTTTTGCGGCCATGGCACAAACCCGGCGCCTCCAAGCACGACAAACAGTCCGCCAAGCCCGCAGATCAGGCCCGCAAGGCGCATCAGGCTCAGGCGTTCTCCAAGAAACAGGACGCCCAGAAGCGTGCCCCAGATCGGAGTGAGATAGAACAGCAGGATCGAGCGGACGACGTCGGTGTAGACAAGACTGATTGAATACAGGCTGAATGCAGCCCCTGTGAACATACCGCTGAGCATCAGATCACGCCACCGCCGGGCCAGCATGTGCCTGTCGGCCCAGATAAAGGGGATCAACGCAATCAGGGCCGCGCAGTACATGACGATCCCGGACCATGGGCCTGTCAGGCCCTGATCGAAGAAAAACCGCACCGGAATCCAGTAAAGGCCCCACAGCGCGCCGCCCATCACCAGTATGATACTGGCCTGGGTGCTGTTGTCGGGTTGACTCAGGCTCATCTTGGCCTCGCTTTCGCTGCGCTTCGATGTCGTCACCGGATCGGGATAGAGGGTTGCGGGGCCGGGGATCAAGCGGAACCTTTGCTTTGACGCGAAGCAGGGTTCATTCGGCGAAACAACAGGCAGATTGCCGGGGGCGTGTGTCGTATTGGAATTGCCGAGGCAGGAAACCGAGCTGAGGGGTTGCGCCTCGCGTCAGGCATGGCACTTTAGGGCCAATTCACTTGGTCATGGCCTCATGCAAACTTCGTCCACGCTGCGTATCGCAAGCTACAACATTCAGAAATGCGTCGGGCTGGATTTCCGGCGTCAGCCGCAACGCATTTTGCAGGTCATCGAAAACACGAAAGCGGATATCGTTGTGTTGCAGGAGGCCGACAAACGCCTGCCGCCCCGCCCGGCGGCATTGCCGCATTTCATGTTGGACGAGGCGGGGTGGAAGATCGTCGATCTGGGCGGCGCAGGCAGTCTGGGCTGGCACGGCAACGCGGTGATCTGGCGGGGCGAAGGCATCTCGGTGCGCCGAAAAGGGCATCACGAACTGCCGGGGCTGGAGCCGCGCGGGGCCGTTCGGGTCGAGTTCGACACCCATATCGGACCACTGCGCGTGATGGGTATGCATCTGGGGCTTTTGCCAGCGTCACGGCGGCAACAGATTTTGCACATTCGGCGGAATGACTGGGAAATGGACCAGATGCCGACAGTTTGGGCCGGCGACTTCAACGAATGGTCACGCCAGCCCGTTCTGGATCACCTGGCGCCCGAAATGCGGTTTCTGCCCGCCAGACCCAGTTTTCCCGCCGCGCAGCCCTTGGGTGCGCTGGATCGGATCGCGCTGGGCAGCGGAATACAGGCCGTGGCGCACGGTGTTCACGACACCCGTCCGGCACATATCGCATCTGATCACCTGCCGGTCTGGGCCGATCTGACGCGCGCTAGATCAGAAGGTCGCAAAAGGTGAAATCCCTGTAGCGAAACGCGCGCAGACATATTAAGACAGACATCCGAGCAAGTCTGAGGGGCATCATGTCGGAAACGATTGTTGGGCGTTGTGAAGCCAAGGGGCTGCGCATGACCGGTCAACGAAGGGTCATTGCGCAGGTACTGGAACAGAGCGACGACCACCCGGATGTCGAGGAGCTCTATGCGCGGGCTTCCGCCGTGGACAAAGGCATTTCCATTGCAACGGTCTATCGCACGGTCAAACTGTTCGAAGAGGCAGGCATTCTGGAACGTCTCGAGTTCGGGGACGGACGGGCCCGGTACGAGGACGCCGAGCGCGATCACCACGACCACCTGATCGACATGCAGTCAGGAGAGGTTATCGAATTCGTCGACCCCGAGATCGAAGCCTTGCAGGAAAGAATCGCCGCCAAGCTTGGGTACAAGCTGAAGGGGCACCGGTTGGAGCTGTATGGCGTCCCGCTGGAAAAGGACTGACCCATCACGAAACGCGATTGATCCCCTCACTTTAATTCATCAGGCGTGACGGGAATTGTCTTGCCAGATGCCGTTGGTTGAGGTTGTTGTGCATGTACAGGCACCTGACATGCCCTTTTCCTGTGGACGCGCATATGAACAACGTAAACGGCATCCTGCTGCTCATCGGGTCGATGGCGGCCTTTGCACTTGAGGACATGTTCATCAAGCTCCTGTCCGGCTCTGTGCCGACAGGGCAGATCATGGTGCTTCTGGGCGTGTTCTGCGGACTCGTGTTTGCCACGATGTCAGTGGTCACGCGCAAACGGATCCTTGACCCCGTGGCATGGAAAACCCTGCCATTGATCCGCGCCGCGACCGAAGGCTTTGGTGCAGTAGCGTTCGTGACAGCGTTGTCGCTGATCGACCTGTCCACCGTGGCGGCCGTGTTTCAGGCCATGCCGCTGGTCGTCACCATGGGGGCGGCCCTGTTTCTTGGAGAGCAGGTTGGCTGGCGCCGCTGGAGCGCGATCGGCGTCGGCTTTGTCGGTGTTCTGATGATCATCCGCCCGGGGATGGAGGGCTTTCGGCCGGAATCCCTGTTTGTGGTGTTGTCCGTGGTCGCAATTGCCGCGCGCGATCTGATCACCCGCAAGCTGGACCCACGCGTGCCCTCATCCGTTGTTGCGATGCAGGCCTATATTGCGGTTGCTGTCGCCGGCCTGGTTCTGATGGTCATGCCCGGGGCATCCTTCGTGCCGGTTCAAGCTGGTCAAACGGGCCCTTATGCGGGGGCGATCGGATTTGGCGTTCTGGGGTACTACGGCATTGTCACTGCGATGAGAGTGGGCGAAGCCTCGGCCCTGATGCCGTTCCGGTACACGCGTCTGGTGTTTTCGATCCTCGCTGGAATGCTGGTGTTCGGTGAACGTCCTGATGTGCTGACACTGGCGGGGGCGACCCTGATCATCGGTTCGGGCCTTTATACCTTTGTCCGCGAACGGCGTCTGGCGCGCGAATTGGACCCTGCCTGACCCTGTTGGCGCAAACAGCGGACTGTTAGCCCTAAATGTCCGGCAATATGCGTGTTAGCGTTAACGGAAGCGGTTTACTTTTGGCCGGTTGCTGCTATGACGCGTGCAACCGACCGCAGTCACAGGAACAGGCTTCATGAGCACCATCATCGACATCCACGCACGCGAAATTCTGGACAGCCGGGGCAACCCGACGGTCGAAGTTGACGTGATTCTGGAAGACGGCACCATGGGCCGCGCGGCCGTGCCCTCGGGCGCGTCCACCGGTGCCTATGAGGCGGTAGAAAAGCGCGATGGCGACAAGGCACGCTATATGGGCAAGGGCGTTCTGGAAGCCGTTGCCGCCGTGAACGGCGAGATTGCCGAAGAACTGGTGGGCTTTGACGCGACCGAGCAGGTGGCCGTTGACCAGGCCATGATCGAGCTGGACGGTACCGAGAACAAAGGCCGTCTGGGCGCAAACGCGATTCTGGGTGTCTCGCTGGCCACGGCGAAGGCGGCGGCGGATTTCACCACCCAGCCGCTCTATCGTTATGTGGGCGGCACCTCGGCGCGGGTTCTGCCGGTTCCGATGATGAACATCATCAACGGCGGCGAGCATGCCGACAACCCGATCGACATTCAGGAATTCATGATCATGCCGACCGCCGCCGCGAACATTCGCGAAGCGGTGCGCATGGGGTCCGAGGTGTTCCACACGCTGAAAAAGGAACTGTCAGGCGCGGGTTTGGCGACCGGTGTGGGTGACGAGGGCGGTTTCGCCCCCAACATCGCCTCGACCCGCGAAGCATTGGATTTCATTCTGAAATCCATCGAAAAAGCAGGTTACAAGCCGGGTGAGGAAATCCACCTGGCGCTGGATTGCGCGGCAACCGAGTATTACAAAGACGGCAAATACGTTCTTTCGGGTGAGGGCACGAGCCTGACCTCGGACGAGAACGCGGCTTATCTGGCGGCGCTGGTCAATGACTATCCGATCATCTCGATCGAAGACGGCATGTCCGAAGATGACTGGGAGGGTTGGAAGGCGCTGACCGACGCCATCGGTGACAAGGTGCAACTGGTGGGTGATGACCTGTTCGTGACCAACCCTGTGCGTCTGGCCGAAGGGATCGAGCGCGGCTGTGCGAACTCGATGCTGGTCAAGGTGAACCAGATCGGCTCGCTGACGGAAACCCTGCGCGCCGTCGATATGGCGCATCGCGCGCGCTACACCAACGTGATGTCGCACCGTTCGGGCGAGACCGAGGACGCCACCATTGCCGATCTGGCCGTGGCGACCAATTGTGGTCAGATTAAAACCGGCTCGCTTGCGCGATCGGACCGTTTGGCGAAATACAACCAGTTGATCCGGATCGAGGAGTCGCTGGGTGAAGTGGCCGAATACGCCGGCGCGTCGATCCTGAAATAAGCATGGAATGGGGGCCAATGGCCCTCATTTCTTATAGTTCCGGTCTCTGATCCACCAAGCGGTCGTTCCGCTGCCCGTGCCGCAATCCGCGTGATGGATCAATTGGTGCTGTTGACCCTTCGGAATTCTTGGATCCAAGCGTTTCTTGGGCCCTGAACCGGCGTCTTCCGGACGATCGCGGTAAAGGTTGCGGCGGGAAACACGGCTTCAGGTGATATCCACCCTTGATTGAACCTTTCTGGTTCGATCCTTCTCTGGGTTTACGATTGCCGTACCTGCCTGCACTTGAAGTTGATGGTTTCCGAGAAATCTTCGATCTTTTTGCGAGAAAGACGTGATCCGGATTACGCAATCATTTCAGTGGTCTCTGCTTCGCAGGCGTATTGAATCAGCCTTTTTGTATCTAAAAGAATGCAAAAATCTCATTATGTGTGAACTTGTTACTAAGTAAAGCACGGCCACGTGATCTAATCTGAATGCATTGCAGAAAGGAGACCACGATGTCTGTATCCAAATTCCTTCTGGTAATCGCAGCAACGTCCATCACAGTTCTTTCCGCCTGCGCGGGTCCGGGAACCTACCCAATAACCGGAGACCAGGTCTCGGCGAGTGACCCGGTACAGGACATGAACCCGGCCAATATCTTCCGTGGCGAGTCTCGTTAAAGCAACTTGCTCATCAGCATATATCTGTCGCGTGGTTTGAACCCGGTGCGCAGATAGATTTTCTGAGCGGCCTCATTGTTTCGGTCGACTTCCAGATGAAGGGCAGTCAGCCCCGCTTCGGACAAAGCTTTGGGAAGTGCCAGCAGAACCTCGGTTGCAATGCCGCGCCCGCGAACAGCGGGTCGGATATAGATTTCGTCGACGAAACCGTCCATGCCGCCGAATTCGACGGACCAGCCGAAGGTCAGGATGATGTAGCCCAACGGCGCCCGTCCGGGTCCGATCAGATAGACACAGCCATGGGGAATACCCTCGAGCAGGGGTGTCAGAGCATTTCGGGTCTGGTCCGGGTCTTGCGTCAATCCGGCCTCGGTATGGAAGGCGGTGACCAGAGCCATCAGGCGGTCCAGGTCTTCGGGGCGCGCAAGGCGCAGGGTGGCGCTCATAATCTGGCCAGCCTTTCTGTCAGCAGGTCAAAGAAGCCGTCAGCGTCGATGTCCCCCATGAACAGCGCATTGGGCGCGCGGTCGGTCACGCCCCACCAATCTGCGACGGTCATGCCCATGGTCAGTTCGGACCCGGTTTCAATTTCGACATTCACATGACGGCCTGAAAACAGCTCGGGCCGGATCAGATAGGCGGTCACGCAGGGGTCGTGCAAAGGCGCACCCGCGCTGCCGTATTTTTCCTTGTCAAACCTCTCAAAGAAATCGGTCATCTCGGCGACAGCGAGTCCGACTTTGTTTCCCAGAGCACGGAACGCATCGTTGCGGGGTTTGGTGACCAGCGCCTTATGCGTGACATCCAACGGCATAACCACAATCGGCCTTCCGGATTTGAAAACGATATCAGCTGCTTCCGGGTCGACGTGAATGTTGAACTCTGCTGTTGGAGTTATGTTCCCAACCTCGAAATACGCCCCGCCCATCAGAACGATTTCCTGCACCCGATCAACAATATCAGGGGCTTTGTTGAATGCGGTCGCGATATTCGTCAGAGGCCCCAGCGGACAAAGGGTCACGGTGCCCGGTTCTTCGGCGCGCAGGGTGTCGATGATGAAATCCACCGCGTGGCCCTCGGTCAGCGGCATCTGCGGATCGGGCAGGTCCGGGCCATCCAGCCCTGTCTTGCCATGCACATGCTCGGCCGTGACCAACGCGCGGTTCAACGGTCTGTCGCAGCCCGCGTAAACGGGTATGTCAGTCCGCCCCGCCAGTTCGCACACGATCCGAGCGTTCTTGGCGGTCAATTCCAGGGGCACGTTGCCCGCGACCGCCGTAATACCAAGAACCTCGATGTCCTCCGGGCTGGCCAGCGCCAGCAGGATGGCGACGGCATCGTCCTGTCCGGGATCGGTGTCGATGATGATCTTGCGAGGGGGCATGGGCGTCTCCGGTGGTCTTGAAGGTGGGACACTCGCAAGTGTCGGATGGCTTGTCTACCCGTTTCTGGGGGCTGCCATGGCGTCCACCGGCGGGAGTTTGCCGTTGGCGCGGTGCTCTTCGGTTTTGACCTCGTCCCAGAGCGCGTCCATCTCGGCCAGATCGCTTTGCGAGGGGGTCTTTCCCCGCTCGGCCAGCCGGGCTTCGACCTGTTCAAAGCGACGGGTGAACTTGGCATTGGTGCGGCGCAGGGCGGCTTCGGGTTCGATACCCAGGTGGCGGCCCAGATTGACCATCACGAACAGCAGATCACCGAATTCATCCTCAAGCGCATCCGCGTCCATCTTGTCACGCGCCTCTTCCAACTCGGCGGCTTCTTCGGTGATCTTGGCCAGCACGTAGCTTGCATCGGGCCAGTCGAACCCCACGCGTGCGGCCCGTTTTTGCAACTTATGGGCCCGCAGCAGGGCAGGCAGGTTGGCGGCCACCCCGTCCAGCGCGCCTTTCTGTTCTTTGCCCGCACGTTCGGCCGCCTTGATCGTTTCCCAATCCCGGGTCTGCTGATCGGCGGACTTGTCGCGGGATTCGTCGCCAAAAACATGCGGGTGGCGGTTGACCATCTTGTCTGACATGGTGCGCACCACGTCCTGAAAGGTGAAATACCCAGCCTCTTCAGCCATTTGTGCGTGAAAGACCGATTGGAACAGCAGATCGCCCAGCTCTCCCTTCAGCTCGTCCCAGACCTCGCGCTCGATCGCGTCGGCGACCTCATAAGCCTCTTCTATCGTATAGGGCGCGATGGTTGCGAAATCCTGTTCGATATCCCACGGGCAACCGGTTTGCGGATCACGCAGGCGCCGCATGATTTCCAGCAGACGCTCGATACCAGCGTCGCTGTCATGGATCAGAGGATTTTCGGCCATTGCGAACCCTTTCATTCCGGTGTCAGATGCATCCATCCCGCAGTCCCGATCAGGAGTCCAGCCCAGATGCCCGTCGTCAACCGAATTGCCGATTTCTCTGCCGATATGACCAGATGGCGCCAGTATCTGCATACGATACCCGAGTTGGAATTCGAGTGCTTTGAGACTGCCGCGTTTGTGGCCGAGCGTCTGCGTGAATTCGGGGTCGATGAATTGCATGAAGGGATCGCAAAGACCGGGATGGTCGCGATCATCAACGGGCAGGGTGACGGGCCGACGATCGGGCTGCGTGCCGATATGGATGCATTGCCGATTACCGAGGAAACAGGCGTCGGGTATTCATCGAAGAACCCCGGAAAGATGCATGCCTGCGGGCATGACGGGCACACCACAATGCTGCTGGGTGCGGCGCGGTATCTGGCCGAAACGCGAAATTTCCGCGGCCGTGTGGCCCTGATCTTTCAACCGGCCGAGGAAGAAGGCGGTGGCGCGGGCGTGATGGTCGAAGAAGGCATCATGGAGCGGTTCGATATCTCTGAGGTCTATGGAATACACAATGATCCGGGAAACCCGGAAGGTACGTTCCACACCACGCCGGGACCGATCATGGCGGCGGTGGATACGTTCGAGATTCATATTCAAGGGGTCGGCGGCCATGGCGCCATGCCACATCAGACCCGCGACCCGGTCATGGCGGCCTGCGGCATTGCGCAGGCAATCCAGACCATTGTCAGCCGCAACCACTATGCGGTGGAAGACCTGGTTGTTTCGGTCACTCAGATCCATGCCGGAACGGTGAACAACGTGATCCCTGATACTGCCTATTTGAACGGAACCGTGCGGACCTTTGATCCCGCTGTACAGAAGATGGTGATGGAGCGGATGGAGCAGATCGTTCAGGGGCAGGCCGCGTCTTACGGTGTCGAGGCACGGCTGGAATATCAGGTGGGATACCCGGCCACGATCAACGATGCTGAAAAGGCAGCCTTTGCCGCCACCGTCGCGCGCGAAGTGTCGGGGCCTGAGCGGGTGGTCGACACAATGGGGCGCGACATGGGGGCCGAGGATTTTTCGTACATGTTGCAGTCGCGACCAGGGGCCTATCTGTTTCTGGGGCAGGGGGATGGTGCGGGGCTGCATCATCCGAAATACAACTTCAATGATGATATCGCGCCGGTGGGGGCATCGTTCTTCGCACGGATCGTGGAAAAGGCGCAGCCCTTGGGCTGATGGGGTAATGAAATGGCACTGGAAGACGCAAAAAACCAGGTGGATGAGGCATTCACCAACCCGGACCTCAAAGGCCTGTCCTATGAAAACACCTTTGGCGGGGCGACCTCGTTTCTGCGGCGTCTGTACACCAAGGATCTGACGGGCGCCGACATCGCCGTGACCGGTGTGCCGTTCGATCAGGCGGTGACCAACCGCCCGGGCACCCGTCTGGGCCCACGTGCGATCCGCGAGGCGAGCGCCCTGCAATCGCCCGATGCGCCCTATGGCTGGCCCTTCGATGCGCTCAGCGAGCTGGCAATCATCGATTACGGCGACATGGCCTATGACTATGCCAACATCCCCGCCTTTCCCGACACGCTGACCGACCATATCCGCACCATTCTGGCGGCGGATGTGGCCTCGGTTACGTTGGGGGGCGATCACTATATCAGCTTTCCGATCCTCAAGGCCTATGCCGAGAAATACGGGCCGATGTCGCTGTTGCAGTTCGATGCGCATACCGACACCTGGGCCGATGACGACATGAGCCGGGTGGACCACGGCACCATGTTCTACAAGGCGGTGAAGTCGGGGATCGTGGACCCGAAACGCTCAGTCCAGGTGGGGATCCGCACCACCAACGAGGACACGCTGGGCGTCAACATCATCGACGCGCGCGAGGTCTATGAATCCGGCCCCGCTGCCGTGGCGCAGAAGATCAAGGGTATTCTGGGCGACAGCCCGGTCTATCTGAGTTTCGACATCGATGGTCTGGACCCGGCCTTTGCCCCCGGCACCGGCACGCCGGTTTGGGGTGGTTTGAGTTCCATTCAGGCGCAGATCATCCTGCGTGACATCGCCGGGATAAACATCAAGGGCGGCGACGTGGTCGAGGTGTCTCCGCCGTTCGATACATCCGGCGCCACGGCGATTGCGGGTGCCCATGTGGCGACGCAGATCGTCTGCCTGTTGGGTTGGAACAAGCTGGCAAAAACATAACCGTTTGGATGCGTATTAACCATTGGTTAGCCATACTTCCGGTATGTGCTGGGTAAAGAAAGTTGAAGGGATGGGGATAAAACGCGCATGACTGAATTCAATCAACCGGTCAGCGGCAATGATCTGGCGCGGTTTTCGGGGCCGAATACGTTTATGCGCCTGCCGCAGGCGGCCTCGCTGGCGGGGCTGGATGTGGCGGTTCTGGGGATTCCGATGGATATCGGCACCTCGTGGCGATCGGGCACCCGGTTCGGACCCAAACAGATCCGCAGCGAAAGCGCGATGATAAGGCCCTACAACATGGCCACCTCGGCGGCTCCGTTCGACAGCTTGCAAATCGCGGATATCGGGGATCTGGCGATCAACACCTTTTCGCTTGCGGACAGCCTGAGGATCATCAGGGAAAGCTATGATGCGATCCTGGCAAAGAACGTGACCCCGGTGGCGATGGGGGGCGATCACTCGATCACCCTGCCGATCCTGCGGGCCATTGCGGCAAAGCATGGGCCGGTGGCTCTGGTGCATGTGGATGCCCATGCGGATGTGAATGACGAGATGTTCGGCGAGAAAGAGACCCACGGAACCGTCTTCCGCCGCGCCTATGAAGAGGGGCTGATTGTCCCCGACAAGACCTTTCAGATCGGCATTCGCGGATCGGGCTACGCGGCTTCGGATTTCACCGAAGCCAGCGATTGGGGCTTCCGCCAGTTCCCGGCCTGGGAGTTGTGGCAGCAGAACCTGACGCAGATCGGCTCTCAGATCCGCAAGATCATCGGGGATCATCCGGTTTACGTCACCTATGACATCGACAGCCTGGACCCGGCCTTTGCGCCGGGCACGGGGACGCCAGAGATTGCCGGGCTGACCACGCCGCAGGCGCTGCAACTGATCCACGCGTTGCAGGGCGTGAATATGGTGGGGTGTGACCTGGTCGAGGTTTCACCTCCGTATGACCCATCCGGCAACACGGCCCTGACGGCAGCCAACCTGATCTATGAAATGCTGTGCATCCTGCCGGGTGTGACGTCACGGTAAACCGGCCCGGAACGGCTTGCCCCGGCGCCTGATCCGCTTACGGTTTCTGCGAAAGGGTAACGCGGGATGAGAAATATGGTTCTGTGGGCAGTGATCGCGCTGGTGCTCGGGCTGGGCGCATATATCCGGCTGGCCCCGTCTGCTCCGGCCCAATGGCATATCGCGCCTGTGGCCGCGGATGATCAGGACTTGCCAGATGGTGTTCTGCGCGTTGTCGAAACCGGCCCGGACGGGTTGCAACGCCTTGACCAGATCGCCCGCGCCACTCCGCGTACCTCGGTACTGGCGGGTTCAGTCGATGAGGGGATGATCACCTATGTCACCCGCACGAAATGGTTCGGCTTTCCCGACTATACCACTGTTCAGCAGAATGGCGACACGCTGCGCATCCATGGCCGTTTGCGGTTCGGTCGCAGGGATTTCGGGGTGAACAAGGCACGGGTTGATGGGTGGTTGGAAACGTTGCAATAGGTAGAAATTGTTAAACTAAATGGCCATGTGTTTTCTATGAACAACCATGAGCAAAAATTCCAACGGGCTTTGTATGAAATGAAAGAGGCCGGTGTCACGCAGCACATACGATTGGACACTGATCTTTGGCGTTTAAGAAAACTCGGTTTCAAACCAAAGCCGTTCCTCTATTGGGAGTCGCCGTTTGCCAGTGTCGCTGTGTTTGTTCTGTTGGTTTTGTTGATATCCTCGGTTGAAACAGGAGTAAGGGGTTTATTGGGAAAAGCCCTTTGTCTTCCTGACATTTTTGGGCCTGCGGTAATAGCCGCGGCACCACTCACTTTTTGTACGATTGCGCTCAGACTGTATCAGCGCAAGGCATACAAATTGAGTAAGTGGGAAGACCTATAGTGCTCACAGAGCGCTTTCAAAGCCAGAGGGCGTTTCCAGGTCGGGCCTGTCCGACTGCAACCCGGACGATAAACACCCTTCCTGCACCTCGCGCCACATGGGCACGTTCAGGGACATCTGACATTGCGCCGTGAACATGCGGCCGTCGACTTGCAGGCAGATCATCTCACCCAATTCGATGCGGGACCCGGACGTGTCGGTGCAATAGCAATCGCGGGTCTTGCCGTCGGGGCCGATGTAATCGGCGAAAACCGGCGTGGACGTCAGCAAAAGGGCAAGCAAAATCCGTTTCATGACAGCAAGCTTAGCATGACGTGGCCCTTGACCAAAGCCCCTGGATGATAGACACCGCCGGGATGATCCCCGAAGAACGACTTGAACAGATCACCCAGCGTTTCCAATACCTCGAAGCAGCCATGGCGGATGGCGCATCGGGCGGCGATATTGCGGCGTTGGCCAAGGAATATTCCGACCTCAAACCCGTGGTCGATCAGATCATGGCCTGGCGCCAGCTGGTGGCAGATCTGGCTGAGGCCGAGGCGATGCTGGCCGACCCGGATATGAAAGAGTTGGCCGAAGAGGAAATTCCGGACCTGCAATCACGCATCCCCGAAGCGGAACACGCGCTGCAACTGGCGCTGCTGCCAAAGGATGCGGCAGATGCGCGGCCGGCGATGCTGGAAATTCGCCCCGGTACCGGCGGGGAGGAGGCCGCTTTGTTCGCGGGCGATCTGTTGCGTATGTATCAACGCTATGCCGAGGCCCACGGGTGGCAGTTCGAGATCATCGAAGAACAGGCTTCTGATCTGGGCGGGATCAAAGAGGTGGTGGCCCATATCAAGGGCGACAACGTCTTTGCCCGGCTGAAATACGAATCCGGCGTGCACCGCGTGCAGCGCGTGCCCGAAACCGAAAGCGGCGGGCGGATTCATACCTCGGCGGCGACCGTGGCGGTTTTGCCCGAGGCCGAGGATGTCGACATCCAGATAGACGCCAATGACATCCGTATCGACACGATGCGCAGTTCCGGCGCAGGCGGGCAGCACGTGAACACCACCGACTCGGCGGTGCGGATCACGCATATTCCGACGGGCTTGGTGGTAACAAGCTCCGAGAAGTCCCAGCATCGCAACCGCGAGATCGCCATGCAGGTGCTGAAAACGCGGCTTTATGACCTCGAGCGGCAGCGGATCGACAGCGAACGATCTGCCGACCGGGCCAGCCAGGTGGGATCGGGGGATCGTTCGGAACGCATTCGCACTTACAATTTCCCACAGGGGCGGATGACGGATCACCGGATCAACCTGACGCTTTATAAACTGGATCAGGTGATGCAGGGGGATCTGGACGAAGTGATTGACGCCCTGACGGCGGATGATCAGGCCCGGTTGCTGGCCGAGATGGCGCAATGACGGGGGTGCAGACGGCTGCGCAGGCCATGGTGGCCGCAACCGCGCGCTTGAGGGCCGCGGGCGTGGATGACCCGGCGCGGGATGCGCGCCTGTTGTTGGCCCATGCCGCACGGATAGAAGCCAGCCGGGTGACACTGATTGCCCCGGAAGAATTGCAGCCCGAAATCGCGGAACGCTATGACCAGTTGGTTTCCCTGCGCGCCATTCGGGTGCCGGTGTCTCATCTGCTGGGCGAGCGCGAGTTCTATGGGCGCAGGTTTCGCGTCAGTTCGGATGTTCTGGATCCGCGCCCCGAGACGGAAACCCTGATCGAGGCCGCACTGAGCGAACCCTTTGACCATGTTTTGGACCTCGGCGTGGGGTCGGGCTGCATTCTGGTTACACTGCTTGCGGAACGCACCAGCGCTTCGGGCCTTGGGGCCGACCTGAGCGAAGCCGCCTGTCTTCAGGCCAGCGCCAATGCTGTGCTCCACCAGGTACAGGGGCGGGTAGAGATCGTGCAGTCAAACTGGTTTGAAAACATTGAGGGTCAGTTTGACCTGATTGTTTCCAATCCGCCGTATATTTCCGTAACCGAAATGGCGAATCTTTCGCCCGAAGTGCGGGAGCACGAGCCGCGCATGGCGCTGACCGATGAAGGGGACGGGCTGGGCGCGTACCGGCAGATCGCGGCCTCGGCCCCGGATTTCATGCTGCCGGGCGGGCGAATACTTGTGGAAATCGGCCCGACACAGGCAAATCTGGTGTCTGCCTTGTTTGATGCGGCGGGATTGGCGGATATTTGCGTAATCCCCGATCTGGACGGGCGTGACCGCGTTGTCGGCGCAAGGATGCCGGGTTGATACTGTTGTCTGAGGCCAAAAAACGCTGCCCCGAGTAAAAAAGCGTGTGAAAATTCGAGATTCCTCTTGTCTGCACGGTCAGGACATGTTTACTCAGGATTAGTCGGCGAGGTTGACGCTGTTGCAGCGCACCCCTGACGCCAAGCCCAAAAAGTCGACGTCCCGTCACAGCAAACGCCTCAGAGCAGTGCAAAAAGCGGGTTGAGCGACAGCGCATTGATAAGGCTGACGTAAAGTAAGATGAGATCTTCCAAATCCCGCTCGCGGGCCAAGAACAACCGCAATCGTCCTTCCGGCGGTAACGTCGTAAACCGGGTTTTTGACAGCTCGGGTCCTGAAGGCAAAGTGCGTGGCACGCCACAGCAGATCATTGATAAATATAATCAGCTGGCGCGTGACGCTCAGTTGGCAAACGACCGCGTCGCTGCGGAAAACTTCCAGCAGCATGCGGAACACTATCTGCGCATGCTGAGTGAGGCGCAGCGCGAGATTGAAGCGCGCCGCGAAGAGCAGGAGCGCCAGAACCGCGAACGCCAGGCCGAGCGTGATCGTGAGCGCGCCGAGCGCCAGGAACGCGAAGCGGCCCGACAGGCCGATCCCGCCGAAGCGCCACAGCCGGACGTGATGGATTTCGCCGCACCGGATGCTGCTCCGGAAAGCGGGCTGGTCGAGACACCGGAAAGCAAGGGCGCCGAAGCTCCCGCGCCGGAAAAGAAGGAAAAGCCTGCGCGCAAACCACGGGCGCGCAAGCCCAAACCGACGCCCGCGGCCGAAGATGCACCCAAAACGGATGGCGACGCACCGGAAGCGGCTGAATAAAGCCGGCATCAGAAATTGCAAAGCCCCGAGGTCAAGCCTCGGGGCTTTTTTTGTGATCAGGGGTTCTGGACTTCGCGCGCCAGGGCACAGAACGCTTCAAGCGGAACCTGCTCGGCCCGTTCAGTGGGCTGGATACCTGCGGCCCGCAAGCGATCCTCGATATCAGGGGCGATGCCTTTCAGAGACGCTCGCAGCATTTTGCGGCGTTGATTGAAGGCAGAGGCCACCACACGCGACAGGGTCGCGGCGTCAGCAGGATAGCGCGGTTCGGGCAGAGCGGTCAGGTGGACCACCGCGCTGGAGACTTTGGGCGGCGGGGTGAAGGCGCCGGGGGGCAGGGACATGGCGATGCGCGCCTCGGCCCGCCATTGGGCAAGGATGGCGAGGCGGCCATACGCCTTGCTGCCCGGCTGGGCCACGATGCGTTCGGCCACTTCGCGTTGGAACATCAGCGTCAGGCTCTGCCAGAAAGGGGGCCATTCCGGGGGCGTCAGCCAGCGCACCAGCAGTTCGGTGCCGACGTTGTATGGAAGGTTGGCCGCGATGCGGATTGGCGGGGTCAGATGTTCGAGCGGGTTGATCTCGAGCGCGTCACCGTTGATGACCTCCAGCCTTCCGGGATAGGCGGCGGCGATATCGTTCAGGGCGGCGATGCAACGGGTATCTTTTTCGACCGCCACGACCTTGCGCGCGCCTTCGGACAGAAGCCCTCGGGTGAGGCCGCCAGGACCAGGGCCGATTTCCAGTACGTCGCAGTTTGCAAGATCGCCGGCCTGACGGGCGATTTTGCCGGTCAGGTTGAGGTCCAGCAGGAAGTTCTGACCCAAGGATTTGCGCGCCGAGAGTTGATGTGTGGCGATGACCTCGCGCAGAGGGGGAAGATTGTCGATTGCACTCATGATCCGATTACCGTGACGCATGCCGCAGGGGCAGTGCCAGAAATTTTTTACCTCCGGCGGGGATATTTTCAGCCAGGTGAAGGATCAAGAGCCTTGTGCCATGCGTTGGGCAAGCTTCAGAGCTTCGATCAGGCTGGTTGGATTGGCGATGCCTTTCCCGGCGATATCCAGTGCAGTGCCGTGATCTGGCGACGTGCGGATGAAGGGCAGGCCAAGGGTGACGTTCACGCCCCGGTCGAAATCCAGTGTCTTGATCGGGATCAGGGCCTGATCATGATACATTGCGATTGCCGCGTCATAGCGGGCACGTGCAGCAGCATGAAACAACGTATCCGCAGGGTGCGGGCCTGTCAGGGTCGCATCTTTCAGTTTCAGATCGGCCAGCATTGGGGCGATCCAGTCAAGCTCTTCGCGGCCCATTTTGCCGCCTTCGCCGGCATGGGGGTTCAGGCCGGCTATGGCGATGCGGGGGTGCTGTATGCCAAACTGATCGCGCAGGCCGCGCGCGGTGATTTCGATCGTCTCGCGCAGCAGGTCCGGCGTCAGCGCGGCGGGAACCTGTGACAGGGGAATGTGGATTGTTGCCGGGACAACGCGCAACTGGTCGCTGGCCAGCATCATGACAACCCGGCGGGTGCCCGACAGCGCAGCCAGAAACTCGGTGTGGCCGGGATAGGTAAACCCGGCGCCGTCTATCAGCGCCTTTTTGTGAATGGGTGCGGTGCACAGAGCGGCCGCTGCCCCCCCTTTTACAAGGTCTACGCCGGTTTCGATGGCATCGATCACCGATGGGGCATTGGCTGGGACCGGCTGGCCGGGCATGTTTGCGGCAGGGAAGTTCAGGTGCAGCACGGGCAAGGCCTGATCACAGACTGCAACAGCATCCGAAGGGGTTTCGATTATCGCAACGGGGGTGCCAGCAGGCAGGTGGCTGGCATCGCCGATAAAGAAAAACGGGCAGGTTTGGCGCAGCTCGGCCCACGCTTTGGCCGCGATTTCAGGGCCGATCCCGGCCGGTTCACCGCAGCTGAGCGCAATCGGGCGAGTCATTCCTGAACAATGGTGGCGTCAGCCCGCAGCTGCTCTACCAGGCTGGCCGCAAAGGCCTGTAGCCGCTGTTGCGCCAGTGCATTCGCTACATCTGCCCGCGAGGTGTTTTCGCCCAGATCGCGGGTGCGGTTGCACAGCATCAAGAACACCAGCGTCTGTCCGTTGTTGCGGGTCAGGTTTGTTGACACCTCGTTGCGATCCAGCTTTGCCAGCTCTACGGCGATGTCACGCGGTACTTCAGACGGGCTGGCTTCGATACGGTCCAGAACTTCGACGGGTTGATCCTTGGCGATGCCATACAAGTCATCGCAGGTGTCGATCTCTTCCCGCAGGGCGGCAGCCCGCGACAGGGTGTTGGCGCTGCGGCCGCCCGGCAGGTAATAGGCCGCATAGTCAAGTTTGGAGATAGGCGGCGCAGCGGTCGCCACCTCGCGCAGCCCGCGCAGCTGAAACAGGGCAACGGCGTTTGGCAGGCTGATGGGATCGGTGATTTCACCGTTCTGGAGCCCAAGAATAACCGGTTGCAATGCAGGAGGCAGGTTGGAGATATTCAGCCAGTCCAGTCGCCCGCCTTCGTTGCGGGTTGCCGCTCCGGAATATTGCGCCGCTGCGGCTGAAAACGCTTCGATAGTTTCAAGTCGCGAGATTTCTTCCGCAAGCAATTCGGTCTGTGCCACGGTTTGCGGGTTCACCGGGATGATGATCTCGGACAGCAAGACCTGAAGGCCGCCGCCACCGGTCTGTCCCAGTGCGCGATCAATCTCGTCTTCGGTCGGGCGGGCCTGTGACAGGTAGCGCGAGCTTATGTAATCGCGCCAGGCCAGCTGATCCGCAACATAATCACGGACAGTTTCCGGGTCGACGCCCGCCTCACCCAAAAGTTGCAGGAACTGTTCGGTGGACAATTGCCCGCGCGAGGCGAACTCGTCGATACCCAGTTGAACAGCTTCCGGTGCTGCTTCGACGCCTGCTTCGCGCATGGCCTGTTTGCGCAGTTTTTCTTCGATCAGGGCTTCCCTAACGTCAGCTTCACTGCCGCCGGGCAGACCCAGAACATTCAGGAATTGCAGGCGTTGTTCCAGCTCGTACCAGGTGACGATGTCCTGATTCACGCGGATCGCTGGCGAGAACAAACTCTGGGCGCTGACCTGCGGCGCTGAAAAAGCGAGGAAAACGGCGGCCAGCGCCGGCGCGACCGGTTTGTGCCAACCGGAACGAAGAAACCTGGAGAAACCTGATATCAACTGCATTTTCTCTTGTATGTGTTACCACCGCCTTCAAGGGCGTATCCTGTCAGCGATAGGGTAAAGCCGAATTCTGTCGAAGGCTCAATAGTGGATGTTGAAGTAAAGCGTCTGCTTACGGACATGTTAACCTGAACACATTCATTCTGGTAGGTTACGCCAAGACCCAGCCGGATTGGTTCTGATTGGTTCAGATCATAGCGTGCCTCGGCATTCGTAAGCCAGTTCTGGTCGACCTGATAGCGGCCCAGAAGCCAGATTTCCGAGATTTCATCCGCAATGTTTTCCGCCGGGTCCGGTTCCTGCCAGATATAGCTTCCGGACAGGCCGGCAAATTCCGAGGCCCAGGCCCCGCGCAACTCAGCTTTGACGAAGCTGAAATCGCTGTCGATCAGACCACGCCCGCCAAGCGACCAACCGTTGGCCGTGGTGACTTGTCCCGCCACCAGCAAGTCGGACGTGGTGCCCTGCAAGCCGGATGTCAGGGTGAAATTCGGGTCGGCATCCGCCCGAAACACCTGACCCACTGTCACCAGCGCCTGCTGTCCGCCTGTACCATAACGTGCCCAGTTCAAGCCGATGACCCCGGTGGTACCGTCTTCGCGCTGATCTTCGGCAGGGAATCGGGACAGGGCCAGCAGATTACCCTGATCGAATTCCTGAAACGTGCTTTCATCATCTGGCACATTGGTGTCCGAGACATGGGTCCATCCGATCTGCGCGATCGGTTCCAGAAGCTGAACGGCGCCGGTCTTTTCGCGACGGGTCATCGGATAGCGAAGCGTCAATGCCGCGCGCGGGGTCGAGCGGGTCACATTGCTGGGAAAGTTGCTGTCATGACGGATGTTGAACGTATCCACCGATGCGCCCAGCGTCGCGTCGGCACGCAGGCCCGATGCAAACGTCCAGCTTCGAAGCCATTCGGCGTCAAAAGTGGCCCGTGCCAGGTCGCGGCCGACGATATCAGCGTCGCTGGTGCGCTCATGAGCGTGGCCGACAAAGGCCAGCCGCACCTCGCCACCAAGTGCGCTGGGAAAGAACCGCTTTTCATAGTTCAGATCGAAGACGCGGGATGGGATTTCGTCCTGATTTTCACTGTCACGCAGAGTTTTGTAATGAATCAGGCTTGTTTTGAACGCGGTGTCGCGTTTGATCCGTTCCAGCGCGACTTCACTGCGCAAACGGTCCAGGTCCGGCAGCCCATAGTCGGCCAGATAGGCGTCGTCCGAGGTGGTTTGCAGATCGAATGTCAGCCGGAAATCGTTCTTCAGGTTGAACCAACCGCCGGCGAACAGATAGCCGCGATCCTGGTCGGGCTGGACGTCATCACGGGTATAGGCGCCTTCAAGCTGAATGCGCCCATTCACGAACGCCTGACGATACCGATATCCCAGCGTTGTGGTCTTGGCCGACAGATACGGCGTCAAGGTCAGATCCTTGTGGTCCCCCAGCTTGAAGAAATAGGGAACCTGGACCCCCGTTCCCAGTTGCGAGGTGCTGCGGATCGACGGCACCAGAAAGCCGGTCGCGCGATCCAAAGTCGGGTCCGGCAAGCGCAGATAGGGGAAATAGAATACCGGATAATCAAGCACCCGAAGCTGCGCGCCTTCGAAGTACAATTGCCGTTCCAACTGGTCATGAGTGACCTTGCGGGCGCGGATCTGCCAGAGCGGTGGCTTACCATTGGTGCAGACATGGCAGGAAGTGGCCGAGACCTTGCTGAATTGCGTATAGCGGCCCGCGGCCCGTTTCGCCTGAACCGAGGCAATCTGGATTTGCTGATCGAAAACCATCCGAGCACCGATCAGCAGGCCGTTCTGGATGCCGCTGTCCAGCTGGCCGGAATCGGCTAGAAGGGTCGACTGGCCCCCCTGATCAATACGAATGGGGCCCTCCAGTGTCAGCTCGCCCGTTTCCCGGTCATAGGTGATGCGTTGGGCCGACAGCTTGGTATCGCCCTGAAAGGCTTCGACATGGCCTTCGGCCACCAGTTTCCTGTCGGGTGTGATAAAGACCTTGTCGGCAACCAAAAGGGCGGGTTCGGCCTGTGACTGCGCCGCTTGCGGGTCAGGCTCAGCCGACGTGGTTTGCGCCGCCAGAACCGTCGGTGCCGACAACGCGATCGCGCTGGTCAGCAGCAGAGGAATCATGCTCCGCATCAGCCGTCCTCCGCGTGTAGAAGCAGGCCAAGGGACAGCAGGATGGCGGCGAAGGGTGGCGCCCAGGCAGCGATATAGGTGGGCAATTGTCCGTTTTCCCCGAGGATTTGCGCAAAATTGCGGACGAAGTAGATGGCAAAGCCAAGCAGAACGGCAGTCAGCACGGCAATTCCGGTGCCGCCGAACCGAACGTGGCGCATGGTGAAAGCGGCCCCGATCAGGACCATCGAGACCAGAAAGAAGGGCCGGGCCAGTTGCACCTGCAACCAGACTTCATACTGCTTGGTTGAAAACCCGGCTTCGCGCAGGTCTTTGATCAGTTGCGGCAAGTCATAAACAGATACCGAATCCTGTTGCCCCAGCGTGTCCAGAATCCGCTGCCGGGTCAGCGAGGTCGGCAACTCCAGCCGTTCATGCTCCACCGAACTGGTTTCGGGGTTCTGCCCATCCCGCAAATTCCAGATCTTGGCCTGCGACAGGACCCAGTTTCCGTCCTCCAGCACGGCCCTGTCGGCGACGATCTGCTGGGTGGGTTTGCCGTCGCGCGCAAAGGTGATGATGGTTACGTCGTCCAGGCCAAGCGTATCCCCGTTCGAGGTGCCCCGCGCGTGGATGACGGCCTGACCGTTTTCCGCGGATTGACGTAGCCAAAGGCCTTCGCTGCTGATCGAAAGCGCTGAACTGCCGTTGTTGCGATAGGAATCAGACAGGCGTTGGAATTCCTGGGACGTGGCCGCGGCGATGGGATTCAGCAATGCCACTGCAAGCGCGCCGATGATCAGGGCCAGCGCCGCCGGCGCAACCAGCGCGCGGATACCCGAGCGACCCGTGGCGCGGGTCACCACGAGTTCAGACGTCCGTGCCAGCCCGACGAACAGGGCAATGGTGGACAGAATGACCAGCAGAGGCAGCATTTCACTGATGGCGGCCGGCGTGTTCAGAAGCGTCAGGTGCAGCAATTGGCCGAAGGACAGGTCGACTTCGTCAAATCGGCGGATCTGTTCGATCAGATCGATGAGAATCATCAAGGTCAGAAAAATACCGCCGATGACCAGAAAGCTCTGCACAAAGCGGCGGGCGAAATAGCGGTCGAGGATCACAAGAGTGCCCCCGCCAAGCCTTTTGCGCCGGAAAACGGGCCGAAATCGCGCATGCATGTCCTCCTGCGCGACGGCGTATGCCTGCCCTCTCGTGTCACGTCTTTCTCCCCCGAGCCTGCCAGTTATTTTTGCGGGACCTTACTGCAATTGAAACGCGGGGAAAACTGCTATCTGGTCAAGTCGGGCGGCGCGGGCTAGGTCTTGGGGAACAGAATTCGAGGAGTTTGCAATGAGCAGTCTGATACCGGTCCGTTTTCAGGAGTTTGATCTGGATGCGATGGCGCAGGCCGAAGGGCGGGTGGCCATCATCATTCCGCCGGACGGGAAAATGAACCCTGCGGCGCGCCGGGCCAATCGCCTGACGAAAGGCGCCGTGGCGCGGCTTGTCGAAAGTGAGAAATTCGGAAAGTCCAAGACTGGCGATGTCATCTCGATGGCCTGGCCGGCCGGGATGGCGGCCGAGGCGCTGGACGTCGTGGTGCTGCCGCGCCGCCCGGAAGCCGATGAGGCCCGCAAAGCCGGTGCAGCTTTGGCCAAATGCGCGGGTGGTCAGGACATGCTGGTGTTGGTCGGCAATCAGGCACAGACCGAAAACCTGGCCCTTGGCTTGGTGCTGCGCAGTTATGATTTCAACGCGCACAAAACTAAGGACAGCGAAGGCAGCGGATCGATTACGATCGGGCATTCGAAACCCACGGAAGCCGAAGCGGAGTTTGCACCGCTATATGCAATTGCCGACGGCGTGCGGATGACGCGTGATCTGACCAATGAACCTGCAAATGTTCTGACGACCTCGGAATTTGCCGATCGTCTTGTCGAGATGCAGGAGCTGGGTCTGGAAGTCGAAGTTCTGGAAGAGGACAAGCTGGCAGAACTGGGCATGCGTACATTGCTGAGCGTCGGGCAGGGCTCTGCCAGCCCGTCCAAAGTCGTCGTGATGCACTGGAATGGCGGCGACAAGGACGATGCGCCCTTGGCCCTGGTGGGCAAGGGCGTGGTTTTCGACACAGGTGGCATTTCGCTGAAACCGGCCGGTGGCATGGAAGACATGACCATGGACATGGGCGGTGCCGGTGTTGTTGCTGGCACGATACGCGCGTTGGCCAAGCGCAAGGCCAAGGCCAATGTGGTGGGCCTTGTCGGTCTGGTCGAGAACATGCCTTCGGGCAATGCCACCCGTCCGGGCGATGTGGTCAAGTCGATGAAAGGCGATACGGTCGAGATCATCAACACCGATGCCGAAGGCCGTTTGGTTCTGTGCGACGTGATGTGGTACGCGCAGGAGCGGTTCAAACCGGTGGGCATGATCGATCTGGCAACGCTGACCGGTGCGGTCATCATCGGGCTGGGGCATGAGAATGCGGGTGTGTTCTCGAACAATGACACATTCTGTGACGCCTTCCTGAAATCGGCGAAGGCCGAGGACGAAGGCGCGTGGCGGCTGCCTTTGGGCGATGGCTATGACAAACTGCTCAAATCGCGCATCGCCGACATGAAGAACGTCGGTGGCCGTCCGGCGGGCTCGATCACGGCGGCGCAGTTTCTGCAACGTTTCGTGAAAGAGGATACGCCGTGGATTCATCTGGATATCGCGGGTGTGGCCTCGGTGTCGTCCGAGACATCCTATGCGCCCAAAGGTGCCACGGGCTGGGGTGTGCGCGCGCTGAGCCGGTTCGTGCAGGACAATTTCGAGTAAGCATATGGGTGCTGTCTATTTCTACCATCTGACCCGCCAGCCGCTGGAGCACACCTTGCCTGTGCTGCTGGACAAGGCGCGGCAGGCCGGGTGGAAGATTGCCGTGCGGGGCACCGATCCCGCGCGGATGGACTGGCTGGATGAAAAGCTGTGGCTGGGCCCCGAGGACGGGTTCCTGCCGCACGGTCGCGAAGGTGGCCCGCATGACGCCGAGCAGCCGATCCTGCTGACCACCAGCGCCGAGGCCACAAACGGCGCGGTGTGTGTCATGGCGGTGGACGGCGCGCCGATCGAACCCGAAGAGGTGTCGGCGCTGGAACGGGTTTGCATTCTGTTCGACGGCAATGACGACATGGCCGTACAGCACGCACGCGGGCAGTGGAAGACGCTGACCGGCGCCGGATGCGCCGCGCAATACTGGTCGGAAGAATCCGGGCGGTGGGAAAAGAAGGCCGAAGCCTGACGGGCCGTGCCGTTTATCAGGAGATTTGAGGATGCAGATGAAGCCTCTGGGCCGCACCGGGATTGTCGTGAGCGATCTTTGCCTCGGGACAATGACGTTCGGATCGCAGACCTCGGAACCGGATGCGCACCGGCAGATGGACATGGCGTTGGATGCGGGGATCAACTTTGTGGATGCCGCCGAGATGTATCCGGTGAATCCTGTCGCCAAAGAGACAATTGGTCGGACCGAAGAAATTCTTGGAAACTGGAATGCTGCCAACAGGGCACGCCGGGCGGATTTCGTACTGGCAACCAAGCATTCGGGTGAGGGATTGTCATATGTTCGCGACGGTGCGCCGATCACGGGAAAAACCATTCCCGAGGCCATCGAAGGGTCTCTGCGGCGGTTGCAGACGGATTACATCGATCTCTACCAGTTCCACTGGCCCAATCGCGGCAGCTATATGTTCCGTCAAAACTGGGATTATGCGCCTTCGGGCCACAATACCGCGGACGTTCTGGATAACATGCAGGAGTGTCTGGAGGCCTTGCAGGTTCAGGTGGACAAAGGCAACATCTGTGCTTTTGGTCTGTCGAATGAAAGCGCGTGGGGTACGGCGCAGTGGCTGAGACTGGCCGAACAGACGGGCACACCGCGTGTGGCGTCGGTGCAGAATGAGTATTCGTTGCTGTGTCGCCTGTTCGATACCGACATGGCCGAGCTGAGCGTACATGAAGATGTCGGCCTGATGGCGTTCTCACCCCTGGGGACCGGGTTGCTGACCGGAAAATACCAGGGTGGGGCCGTGCCGGTCGGCTCGCGTATGTCGCTTTCGCCTCAATTGGGCGGGCGCAAGTCTGACCGGGTATTTGATACGGTCGCGGCCTATCTGGATGTTGCCGCGCGGCATGACCTGGATCCGACACATATGGCGCTGGCCTGGTGCCGCTCGCGACCATTCATGATGTCGGCGATTTTTGGCGCGACCACGGTCGCGCAACTTGAACACGTATTGGCCGGTGCGGATTTGACGTTGTCAAAGGAGTTGCTGGCCGAGCTGGACGCTGTCCACAAGGCGCACCCGATGCCGTACTGAGGCGAGGGGGCTCTGCCCCCGGCACGCTGCGCGTGCCTCCCCCGGGATATTTCTGGCCAGATGAAGTTGGATCGGGTCAGTGATGGGTGGGGTGCGCGCGCTCTTGCCGGAGGTCGCGGGCAGATTGACCATGCGCGGTGCGGAAAGCGCGGGCGAAGCTGGATTGCGAGGCAAAACCGGTGGCCAGCGCGACATCCATCAGTGGAAGGTCGGTGTCGGTGACCAGACGGCGGGCCTCGGCCAGGCGCAGTTGCAGATAGTGATCCTGCGGCGTGGTGTTCAGGCGCAGGCGGAACTGTTGTTGCAGAGTGCGCGGGCTGGTGCCCAACTGGTCTGCGATATGGGCCAGTGGCAGGGGATCATCCAGGGATGCCTGCATCAACGAATTCGCCTTTGCCGTCAGCGCAGTGTGGCGATGTGGAACGCCGGTGCGGCTTTGCGGTGTGCCGGGGTCCGGCGCGCCATCATACAGAAACAGGCCCGAGACACGGGAGGCGAAACCCGCGCCATGACGGGCGGCGATGATGTGCAGCATCATCTCGACAGCGGGAATCGCGCCGCCCGAGGTCAGGCGGCCGTCCGACACAGTAAAGCGGTCAGGGCGCACGTCGACGTTGGGGAAGCGGGTGGCGAAGTTTTCCAGGTCTTCCCAGTGGGTCGTCGCGGGGTGACCGTCCAGCAGCCCGGCCTCGGCCAGCAGCCAGGGGCCGCCGTCAATCCCGGCCATCGTCGCCCCGGTACCAGCAATGCGGCGCAGCCCGGCCAGCAGGCTTGGTGTGGCGTGGCGGGCCAGTTGGAAGCCCGCGACGACAATCATCAGGTCGCAGCCTTGCAGGCGAGCAAGCGGGATGCCGGGCACTTGCAACGCGCTGGTCAGCATCGCGGGGTTCGCCGTGGCGGTCACATAATCCCAGTCAAAGGCGGGCCGGTCCGCCAGGCGGTTGGCAGCGCGCATCGGATCGACCGCCGAGGCGAAGCTGAGCGTGTTGCATTCGTCCAGCACCAGCACAGCCGTTTTCAGGGCCCGATGTTCGGGTTGCAGTATGTTTTTTGCGGATTGCATCAAGTTCGATTCGCATTCTGCCAAGTGGTTTTCCCAAGGCTGCGCCAGAGTCGGGTCAGAACGCAAATCGGAATCCGGGGAGAAGCCTGGGGAAAACCCAAGGTAAAACCGGGTATAACTTGGGGAAAACGCCATGCCTCTGGAAATGAACCGCGAAGTCTTTATCACCTGCGCCGTGACCGGCTCGGGCGGGACGCAGGATCGCAGCCCTCATGTGCCACGTTCGCCGAAGCAAATTGCCGACAGTGCGATTGCCGCCGCAAAGGCGGGCGCGGCCGTGGTGCACTGCCATGTGCGCGACCCTGAAACAGGTGCGCCGTCGCGCGATCTGGCGCTGTATCGTGAAGTGACCGATCGCATTCGGGATGCCGAGGTTGACGCGGTGCTGAACCTTACGGCCGGCATGGGGGGAGACATGGTGTTCGGCGGTATAGAAAACCCGCTGCCATTGGCCGAGGCCGGAACCGATCTGGTTGGTGCGACCGAACGTGTGGCCCATGTGGCCGAGTGCCTTCCCGAGATTTGCACACTGGACTGCGGCACGATGAACTTTGCCGAGGCCGATTACGTCATGACCAACACGCCCGGCGCGTTGCGCGCGATGGGGCAGATGATGACCGATCTCGGCGTTAAGCCCGAGATCGAGGCGTTTGACACCGGCCATCTGTGGTTTGCCAAGCAGCTGGTGAAAGAGGGAATTCTGGAACCCAACGCCCTGGTTCAACTGTGCATGGGTGTGCCGTGGGGCGCGCCGGATGATCTGAACACCTTTATGGCGATGGTGAACAACGTGCCCGATGACTGGACGTTCAGCGCGTTTTCGCTGGGGCGGAATGAGATGGCTTATGTGGCGGCCTCGGTTCTGGCTGGCGGCAATGTGCGGGTCGGGCTGGAGGACAATCTGTGGCTGGAGAAAGGCGTTCTGGCCGAGAACTGGCAACTGGTGGAACGTGCTGGCACCATCATCGAGAACATGGGCGCGCGGGTGATCGGCCCGGCCGAGGTGCGCGAAAAGCTGGGCCTGGTCAAACGGGCGCCCAAAGGTTGACCTGCTTGCGTCCCTTGCCATGACCGGAAAGCGCAGGTGTGCCAGCAAAAGGAAGAGAGCAATGCGATCGGCGGTTGTAATCTGCGCGACGGTTCTGGCCGTATGTCTGCCCCGGGTCGGGGTGGCACAGACCGCGGAAGACCCTTTGGCCCGCAAGGACTGCGAAGCCAAAGGGGGAAGCTATGAGATGGGCGGGCGGATACGGCAGTCTATCTGCTTTGAACCTTTGCCCGACGCTGGAAACTCCTGCGAAAAAGCCTCTGACTGCGCAGGGTTCTGCCTGTCGGAAACCAAACAATGCAGCGCGGTGACACCGCAATTCGGATGCATTCCGCATCTGGATGAGGCGGGGCGCGCGCAGGTAATCTGTATCGATTAGAGGACAGCATGACAAAGACGGCAGCAATTATCGGGGGCGGTGTCATCGGCGGCGGATGGGCCGCACGGTTCCTGCTCAATGGCTGGGACGTTCGGGTGTTCGACCCGGACCCCGAAGCAGAACGCAAAATAGGCGAAGTGCTGGATAACGCACGGCGATCCCTGCCGGGGTTGAGCGATGTGCCTCTGCCGACCGAGGGCGCGCTGAGCTTTCATGACGACATGGCCGACGCCGTACAGGGGGCCATCTGGATTCAGGAAAGCGTGCCAGAACGGCTGGACCTGAAGCTCAAGGTTTACAAGAGCTTGCAGGAGGCTTGTGATCCAGACGCGATCATCGGATCCTCGACCAGCGGGTTCAAACCATCGGAGCTTCAGGACGGTGCGTCGCGCCCCGAACAGATCGTGGTGACGCACCCATTCAATCCGGTCTATCTGCTGCCTCTGATCGAGCTGGTGCCGACCGACAAAAACCCACCGGAGATGATTGAACGGGCCAAGGAACTGTTGACCTCGGTTGGTTTCTTCCCGCTGCATGTCAGGAAAGAGATCGACGCGCATATCGCCGACCGGTTCCTTGAGGCGGTCTGGCGCGAGGCGTTGTGGCTGGTCAAGGATGGCATCGCCACGACCGAAGAGATCGACGAGGCGATCCGGATGGGTTTTGGCATCCGCTGGGCGCAGATGGGATTGTTCGAAACCTACCGCGTGGCTGGAGGTGAAGCGGGAATGCGACATTTCATGGCTCAGTTCGGGCCAGCCTTGAAATGGCCCTGGACCAAGCTGATGGACGTGCCGGAATTCACCGATGAACTGGTCGACCTGATCGCCGATCAGTCAGACGCGCAATCAGGGATGCATTCGATCCGTGAACTGGAGCGCATTCGCGACAACAACCTTGTTGGCATGATGCGTGCCCTCAAGGCGCAGAACTATGGTGCGGGGGCGGTGCTGAACCAGCATGATGCGCTGTTGAAACCGGGCGCCCTGCCGACGCTGGACCAGGCGGATCTGAGCCAGCCGATTCTGACCCTGTCCCGCGCCGTGCCGCTGGACTGGACGGATTACAACGGCCATATGAACGAGGCCAAGTATCTGGAAGCTTTTGCCGCCGCCACGGACCGTTTCATGGAGATCATCGGTTGCGATATGGAATACATCGCGTCGGGTGGCAGTTATTTCACCGCTGAAAACCACATCCGTTACATCGACGAGGTCCATGCAGGGGCGAAGATCGATGTGCGCACGCAGATGCTGCTGGGGCAGGGCAAGAAGCTGCATGTCTTTCACAGCATGTATGATGGCGACAAGCTGTTGGCCACGGGCGAGAGTTTCCTGCTGCATGTCAGTCTTGAAACCCGCCGCCCCAGCCCGCCGTCGCCCAGGATCGAAGCCGCGATGGCGCGGATTGCCGAGGCACAGGCCGGTTTGCCTTACCCTGAAGGGGCGGGTGCTGGCATTCGCAAGCCCTCATGACCCGGCGCGTTTTGGTAACAGCCGGGGCATCTGGCGTCGGTCGGGCCATGGCCGCGGCGTTTGACGCCGCCGGTTATGATGTCTGGGTGACGGATATCGACCCGTCAGCTTTGGATACATTGCCCGACCATTGGGCGGCGCACAGGGCTGACGTGACCAATGAGGCCGACATGAGCGCGGTGTTTCAGGCCGTCGAGTCAGCCGGCGGGCTGGATGTGCTGTGCGCAAATGCCGGAATCGCCGGGCCGACCAACGCGATCGAGGATATCGATCTTGATGCATGGCGCGCCTGTGTCGCGGTCAATCTGGACGGGGCCTTTCTGGCCGCCAAATACGCGGCGCCGATGATGAAGTCGGCGCGGGCGGGCAGCATCATTCTGACCTCTTCGACCGCCGGTCAGTACGGCTATCCGTTCCGAGCGCCTTACGCCTCGGCCAAATGGGCGGTCATAGGGTTGATGAAAACGCTGGCGATGGAACTGGGGCCGCTGGGCATTCGCGCAAACGCCATTTGCCCGGGTGCCGTGGAAGGCCCGCGCATGGAAGGTGTCTTGGCCCGAGAGGCAGCCGCGAAAGGCATGACCCGCGATGAGGTCTATCAGGGCTATGCCTCGGGCACTTCAATGGGGCGCTTTGTGGAAGCGCAGGATATCGCCCATATGGCCGTCTTTCTTGCTTCAGACGCAGCGCGGCTGGTGTCTGGGCAGGTGATCGCGGTGGATGGGCACACCGTCAATCCCGACCCGAAACTGTAACTCAGCCCTGATTTGGTCCCCGGATCTGGCGGATGGTCTGACGGACCGCCTGCCAATCCTGCGCCTCTTTCTGGTTTCCGGCAGCTTCGCATTCGCGCATCTTTTGCGCGGCTTCCGCCTCGGCCCGGTCTCCGTGCGCAGCATACAGGGCGCGTGCGTATTGAGCGGTTTGAATTGCGTCCATTCCTGTGGTCCTCCGTTTGTGGTCGGAATGCCCGATGGTTCGCGCCAAGGGACGATAGCACAGGTTTTGCGCCGCTGCATCAATTCTTGCCGGATACATCCGCTCTGAGTTGTCGCATGTGGTCCGGAAAATCGCGGGCGGCCACATCGGCCTCGCGCACCAGAGTGTCGAAATGGCGTGAAAATGTCTTGATCCGATCCCGGTCGCGAAACGCCAAATAGTGACTTCCGGCGTAAAAAACGCAAAGAAGCGGCCCGAAAATCGTTACCGGGGCGGAATACAGCCTTTTGGCATCAAACAGATAGATCCGCATCCGGGGATAGAGTTGTTCACACAAGGCCAGCAGGTGATCGATCTGTTCCAGCCGAATTTCCGGGCAAAGGCCATGGTAATACCCCGTGCCGCTTGCAAAGCTCTCGATCTCGTACAACGGCATGGCAATTTCGTAATCTGACTGCGCACTGCGCATCCAGGTCAGCCTGTCTTCGGACGCTCCGATGGCCTGATCCGCCGTGCGCCCCAGATGGGGGGCATATTCCCATTCCAGTACCGCACGCGTCTTGAGCATGTCGGGCAGGGCGGCCGGGACATGACGGATCTTGTACCCGGCGGCTTCTTTGTGCCAGTCGAAAATCCGCTCATCGACCAAGGCGCGGGGCGCTTCGGTAATGGACAGGGTACTGGCCAGTATTTCTGCCGCGCTTTCCGGTCTGTCGGACAGGCTCAGCAACCAGTCTGCCGAAACGCCCAGTGCCGCGGCACAGCCACCCACAACATGCGCGTTGGGAAGACGCGCACCATGATCGGTCAACAACTGAGATACGGTTGAACGGTCCACGCCGATATGGCGCGCAAGCGCGCTTTGGCTGATGTGGCGGTCCTCCATCGCGCGGGCAAGGCGAAGGCGGAATTGAGCGGCGCGGTCGCGCTTGTCGATGTTTTCCTGCATAAGTTCAAAAATATCACAGTTGTTGAGTTTTGTTAATCATATTCAGAATTTTCAGCGTGAGAAATGAAATGTAACCCCTTTGTAAAAGCAAAAAGAATGGGGTTCGGAATGGAAACACGGCGAAGATCTGTCGTGAAAGCAATCGTGTGGAATGCCATGGGTCTGGCCACCATGACGCTGGTGGGTCTGATCGCCACGGGTTCGGCCGCCGTCGGCGGGGCATTGGCGCTGGTGAATACCGCCATCGGCCTGACGCTATACATTGTCTATGAAAGAATTTGGGCCGGAATTTCGTGGGGGCGCAATGGCTGAGCCCTCAACACCCAAATCGCCCGAATGGGGTACATTTGCCCTGATCCTCGGCTGTTATGCCGCATGGCTGGTCGGGCTGTTCTGGCTGGCGGATGTTTCGGTGTGGTTGGCGGTGCCGGTATTGGGCTTTGTTGCAGCCCTGCATTCGTCTTTGACGCACGAAGCCCTGCATGGGCACCCGTTCCGAGCCAAATGGCTGAATGAGGCGCTGATGGCGTTGCCGCTGACCCTGGCCATTCCGTACAACCGTTTTCGCGATCTGCATTTGGCGCATCATCAGGATGCCACCTTGACCGACCCGTATGACGACCCCGAGTCCAACTATATGGATCCCAAGGTTTGGGCGGATCTGCCGCGTGGCGTGCAGGCTGTGCTGGCCCTGAACAACACGCTTCTGGGGCGGATGGTTCTGGGTCCGGCTGTAGGGCAGGTTCTGTTTCTGCGCGACGAATGGCGGGGGCTGCGGCGCGGCGACAGGGCGATCCTGCTGGCATGGGCTTTGCATATCCCCGGCGCGGTCGCGGTGCTGTGGATCGTTGCACAATCGGCCATGCCGATCTGGGCTTATCTGATTTCCGCCTATATCGGGCTGGCGTTGCTGAAAATCCGTACCTTTCTGGAACACCGCGCGCACGAGAAGTCCCGCGCGCGGACCGTGATTATCGAAGACAACGGGCCGCTGGCATTTCTGTTTCTGAACAACAACCTGCATGTTGTACATCACATGAATCCCGCCGCGCCATGGTATCGGCTGCCGTCGTTGTATCGGGATGGCAAAGACAGGTATCTGGCCTGCAATGAGGCGTATGTTTACCGCTCCTATGCACAGATTTTCCGGCAGTATCTGCTGCGCGCCAAGGACCCGGTTCCGCATCCGCTCTGGCCAAAGCACTGATTTGGCGACACAACGTGTGACATGAGTCTCTGGATCCCTGTCACCATCGCCGCCGCCAGCTTTCAGACCGTACGGTTCATGCTGCAAAAATCCTTGAGCCGCGTGAAGCTGTCTGCCGCGGGCGCGACCTTTGCGCGGTTTGCGTATTCCATGCCGCTGGCCGTTGCCGGGCTGCTTGTGGCGTTACAGATAACCGGGGCCAGTCTGCCACCACTTAACGGAGTATTCTGGCTTTACGCTGTCATCGGAGGTACGGCTCAAATCCTGGCTACGATCTGTGTTGTTGCGTTGTTCAAACAAAGAAATTTTGCGGTTGGAATCACCTTCAAGAAAACAGAAGTCATTCAGACCGCGATTGTCGGATTTCTGGTTTTGGGCGACAGCGTTTCCGGCGGCGCTCTGGTTGCGATCCTGTTGGGGTTGATGGCGGTTCTGTTGCTGTCGAAAACCCCCGGTGGGGGCGGCGTCTGGTGGCGGCATCTGACCAACCGCGCGTCCCAATTGGGGCTTGGATCAGGGGTTTTGTTTGCGTTTTCCGCGGTCAGCTATCGCGGGGCGTCGTTGCAATTGGGTGATGCCGACGCCTGGTTCCGCGCACTGATCACCCTGGCCGCCGTCGTGACGTTTCAGTTTGTCAGCATGGGCCTGTGGCTGTTGTGGCGCGACCGGGCCGAACTGCGCGCGGTGTGGCAGACCCGATCGACCGGCGTGTTTGTCGGCCTGACCAGCCTGGGCGGTTCGTTTTGTTGGTTCTGGGCCTTCACCCTGCAAAACGCAGCCTATGTCAAAGCGTTGGGGCAGGTAGAGCTGATTTTCAGCCTGATGGCGTCGATCCTGTTTTTCCGCGAGACGATCACCCGGCGAGAAATCGCCGGGATGTTGCTGTTGGGTGTTTCGATACTGGCCTTGGTGTTGGCGATTTAGCCGGCGCGACGTTCGTCAAAGCTCAGGGCAATGAAGCTGGGCAGGTGATCGCCCATACCCACCACGGGCCGGCCATTGTCTTCCTTGCGCCCGCGGCCACGCGCTTTGGGCTCTCGCTCTTTCCGGGCGTCTTTCTTGACTTCGGAGTCCCGGGCTTTTTTCTCGGGCTTCGGCTTTTCAGGCCTGGGCTCTTCCTTGACCGGATTGTCGAGGCGCGGGATGTCTTTCTGGATCAGCTTTTCGATCGCAGCCAGGGCTTTTTCATCGCGGGCCGAGCAGATCGTGATGGCCTTGCCTTCGCGCCCGGCGCGACCGGTGCGGCCGATTCGGTGTACGTAATCTTCGGGATGGCCGGGGACGTCGAAATTGAACACGTGGCTGACGGCCGGAACGTCCAGACCGCGCGCTGCGACGTCCGATGCAACCAGCAGACGCAATGATCCGTCGCGGAACCCGTCCAGTGTCTTCATCCGCTGCGATTGGTCCAGATCGCCATGGATCGCGGCAGCGTCATAGCCGTATTTCTTCAGCGATTTCGCGCAGATATCGACATCCGTCTTGCGATTGCAGAAGATGATTGCGTTGGTGCACTTTTCACCTTCGGCGTCGATCAAAGCACGCAGAACATTACGTTTCTGACTTGCTTCACGATCCCGGCGGCCGCCTTTGAACATGACAACGCCCTGTTCGATCGTCTCGGATGCGGTCGCTTGGCGGGCGACTTCAACCCGGGCAGGGGCCGACAGGAATGTATCCGTGATTCGTTCGATCTCGGATGCCATGGTCGCCGAGAAGAACAGCGTTTGCCGTGTGAAAGGCGTCAGCGAGAAGATGCGCTCGATGTCAGGAATAAAGCCCATATCCAGCATCCGGTCGGCTTCGTCCACCACCATGATCTGCACGCCGGTCAGCAGCAGCTTGCCACGTTCGAAATGGTCCAGCAGGCGGCCGGGCGTGGCGATCAGAACGTCGACGCCACGGTCGATCAGGGCCTCTTGCTCTTTGAAGCTGACGCCGCCGATCAACAGCGCCTTGGTCAGTTTAAGGTGTTTGGTATAGGTGTCGAAATTCTCGGCCACCTGGGCGGCCAGTTCCCGCGTCGGACACAGGACCAGCGAGCGCGGCATGCGCGCGCGGGCGCGGCCACGGGCCAGCAAGGTGATCATCGGCAGTGTGAAGCTGGCGGTCTTGCCGGTGCCGGTCTGGGCGATTCCCAAGACATCGCGACCTTCCAGAGCGGGAGGAATCGCGCCTTCCTGAATTGGGGTCGGGGTTTCGTATCCGGCTTCCTCAATGGCTTTGAGGACCTTAGGGTTCAGGTTCAGTTCGTTGAATTTTGTCATGTAAGTCCGGTTTTTGCGGACACTTGACCTGGCCCGCGCGTCAAAGATGTGCCGGGCCCGGATGGCCATACGCGTGATGCGACATTTCGGCTTGTACGCGGACATAACAAAAACGTTGGCCGGGGTCAAATGAAGAGAATTTCACCTGTGCCTGCCTGTCGCCTGCGGTGAATTTCAGCAACAATTCAGCAACTTCCGGGAAAGTGTTTCTCCAGCTTTTCGTCCAGGTTCAAAGGGCGGTGGCGCAGCAGGCCGAGGCGTTCCAGGTTGGCGCGCACCTGTGCGTCCGCGCCGCTCATTTCATTGTAGAACGCACGCAGCCCGTCCATGCCGTGTTCGGCCTCGATCCAGTTGAGCAGTTCATTCTTGCTCAGCCCTCCCTGTTCGCGCGGAACATTCGGAGCCATGCCGGCCTGATACGAGCCACGATCCATGCGGAACTGGTAATGCGCTATCCAGTGATCCCAGTCCGGGGCATGACGATGGCACAGATCGATCTGGGGAAGCTCGTATTTGCACGGCAGCAGCGCCTTGTTCTGAAACAGGTTGTGGATGCGGATGCTCAGGTTTTTCAAGCCGGTGCGCACGAACAGCTTTCCCTGCACGTGACTCAGGAATCCGCCCATGACGAAGGCGCCGTAATTCGGGTAAATGGTCTCGACCAGCGCTTCGCGGTTCGGGCCATGCGGGATATGAGCTTTGTACAGGTCATCGCCCCCGGCCAAGGCTTCTAACGGGCGGACACGCACCGCGGGAACCGTGTCTGGAACATCGCGCAGAATATCGGAAATGGGGGCCGCCGGCCAAAGAAACTCATCCACATCGATATGTGTCAACCAATCCAGCCGAGTGTTTCGATAGGCAAAAGTGGCATGAACCGACTGGCGCACCTGATGCTTTTCCGGCCGTGCGCGTCCGCGTTTTTCCCAAAAGGCGTCATCACAGTTACGAACCCGAACCTTGGGGTGCATTCTCAGTGCCCTGAACGTGCGGCGGTTGGGTTCGTCCATGTAGATATACATGAAATCCGCCCCCAGTTCGAGGTGATGGGCCACGAACCGAAGGACGTCTTCGGTTGGCCCCCGGACCATGGAGACAATGCCCCAGGTGGTCATTTGCGCGGTGCGCGGGCGTCGCGCATGCGTTTCAGGCGTCGAAAAATTCCGCCTGGGTCCTTGTTCAATTGGATCATCAGGTGATCCACCAGCGGCGCAATCGTGGGATCATTCATCGCCCTGGTCCAGATCGGAGCGATGAGATTGACGTCAAGCCCGCCTTTTTCAAAGGAAAAGCCTTTCATCTGATAGGGCAGCGGCACGTGGTTCCTGTCCTTGAACTGAAACGGCGTTTCCGGGGCCAGCCCCGAGAAGAGCCGCTCGAACTCATACAGCTTCATCATGCTGAAGAACACGCGCAAAGCATGTCCGACCTCGCGCTGCGTCGGGGTCTGACCGTGATCCGCAAAGGTCTGAACAGAAGACACCAGCCAACGAAGGTCGAGGACGGAAAGAAGATGGTCGGATTGTTCGTCCCACAACCGGCAGAACAGCGCAGGGGCCTGACGCGGAAAGGAGCGTTTTCTGAGGTTCGAGATCAGCTGGGCGTTCAGGAAGGCAAGCTCTGATTTCCCGACGAATTCCCGCGCGATCTGAACGTGTTTGCGATCCCAGGTGGTGTTGCGCCCGGGCGGCAATTCGGTGGCGCTGTCGGGCACGATGCGTTTGGCCAGATCATCCAGATCGACGTCAGGCCCGGGCAGGGTCAGGGTGCCGAACTGAAACGGGCTGCGCCGGTTCTCATAGCTGTCCAGCATGTCGGGCAGGCCACCGGGATAGGTCAGTTCGTCGTCACTCATGCGCGCAGGATTGCACAGCCAAACCTGCCTGTGCAATCAGACAGTTGCCTCAGGTCATCATCTCTTTTGTCGCAGTCAGGTTCAGCGCGGGATAGTCACGGATCACCCGGTCGATATCCCATTGCAGGCGGGTCAGATAGACAATGTCGCCGTCATGGTCATGGGCGATGTGCTGTTTGTTGGCATTCACGAATTTTTCGACTTCTGCCTTGTCACCGCTGACCCAACGCGCCGAGGTGAACTGCGAGGCCTCGAACCGCACCGGCAGGCCATATTCCATCTCGATCCGGCTGGCGAGCACTTCGAACTGCAACGCGCCCACGACCCCCACGATAAAGCCCGAACCGATCGAAGGCTTGAACACCTTGGCCGCACCTTCTTCGGCGAACTGCATCAGGGCTTTTTCCAGATGCTTGGCCTTCATCGGATCGCCGGCGCGGACGCCTTGCAGCAGTTCCGGCGCAAACGACGGGATGCCGGTCACCCGCAGCGCTTCGCCTTCGGTCAGCGTATCGCCAATGCGCAGCTGCCCGTGGTTGGGAATGCCGATGATATCTCCGGCCCAGGCCTCTTCCGCCAGCTCACGGTCAGAGGCGAGGAACAGAACCGGGTTCGAGATCGCCATCGGTTTCTTGCTGCGCACATGGGTCAGTTTCATGCCGCGCTTGAAGTGACCGCTGGCCATGCGGACAAACGCCACCCGGTCGCGGTGCTTGGGGTCCATGTTGGCCTGAACCTTGAAAACAAACCCTGCGACTTTCTTTTCATCCGGGGATATCTGGCGCGGTTCGGCGGATTGAACCTGTGGCTGCGGGCCATAGGCGCCGATGCCTTCCATCAATTCCTTGACGCCGAACGAGTTGATGGCCGAACCGAACCAGATCGGGGTCATGTGGCCTTCCAGCACCGCCTGCGGGTCAAGCGCGGGCAGCAGCTCGCGGGCCATCTCGACCTCTTCCAGCAGTTTGTCCAGTAAATGCTCGGGCACGTGTTCCGCCAGTTTGGGGTCGTCCAGCCCGTTGATCTCGATGCTTTCAGCTACCTTGTTGCGGTCGGCGCGATCCATCAGTTCAAGCCGGTCGCGCAGCATGTCATAGCAGCCGATGAAATCGCGCCCCACGCCGATGGGCCAGGCCGCGGGCGTGACGTCGATGGCCAGCATTTCCTGGATTTCGTCGATGATCTCGAACGTGTCGCGGCTTTCGCGGTCCATTTTGTTGCAGAAGGTCAGGATCGGCAGATCGCGCAGGCGGCAGACCTCGAACAGTTTCTGCGTCTGACTTTCCACACCTTTCGCGCCGTCGATCACCATGACGGCCGCGTCCACGGCTGTCAGCGTGCGATAGGTGTCTTCCGAGAAATCGCTGTGGCCGGGTGTATCCACCAGGTTGAACCGGAAGTTCCCATAGTCGAACGACATCGCAGAAGCCGAAACCGAGATACCGCGATCCTTCTCCATCTGCATGAAGTCCGACCGGGTCCGCCGCGCCTCGCCCTTGGCACGGACCTGACCGGCCATCTGGATTGCACCCCCGTACAGCAGGAACTTTTCCGTCAGCGTCGTCTTGCCCGCATCCGGGTGAGAGATGATGGCGAATGTCCGGCGCCGGGCGATCTCGGGCGGCAGGGTGGGTTGGTTCGAGGTATCAAGCATGAGCGCGCGTATATGCGGGGAATCCTGCCGAAGCAAGACAAAGGGGCTGGTTCGAATCATACGGCTGTGGCAATAAGAACATATAGTGAACAAATGATGGAGTGGATCAATGAATTTGAAAGAGATTGCAGATGAACTGGTGGCCGGTTGCCGGGAAGACCGGGCCAAGGAAAACCTGTCCAAGCTGTATGCGCCGGATGCCGTTTCGGTCGAAGGGCAGGATTTTCAGGGAATGGGCCGGGAGACCAAAGGGGTCGAAGCCATCCGTGGCAAGCACGAGTGGTGGGAAAGCGCCCATGAGGTTTCTGCTGCGTCCGTCAGCGACCCGTTTCCCCATGGCGAAGACCGTTTTGCCGTGATTTTCGAAGTGCAGGGCAAGGTGAAGGAAACCGGCGAAGCGTTCGATATGCGCGAAGTGGGTGTCTATCACGTCGCTGACGGCAAGATCGTCCGGGAGGAGTTCTTCTATTGATCGACGATCCGTTTCTGGTCTTCCCTGTCTGGCCGGTGCTAGACATGCGGCAATGACTGACAGGGAGGATCCGATGGATCTGGGAATTCAAGGAAAGCGCGCGCTGGTCTGTGCCAGCAGCAAGGGATTGGGTCTTGGGTGCGCCGAGGCGCTTGCCGCGGTTGGCGTGAATCTGGTGATGAACGCACGCGGCCCCGAGGCGTTGGAGGCTGAGGCCGCGCGCCTGCGGTCCGAACACGGCGTCGAGGTGCAGACCGTGGCCTGCGACGTGATCACACCCGACGGTCAGGCGCAGGTGATCGAGGCCGCGCAGGGCGTTGATATTCTTGTGACAAATGCCGGTGGACCGCCGCCGGGCCTGTGGTCGGACTGGGAGCGCGATGATTTCATCAAGGCGCTGGATGCCAACATGCTGACGCCGATCGCGTTCATGAAGGCGCTGTTGCCGTCGATGATGGACAAGGGGTGGGGCCGGGTGGTGAATATCACCTCGCAATCCGTGCGTGCGCCGATTGCGGTACTGGGCCTGTCAAACGCGGCGCGTACAGGTCTGACGGGCTATGTGGCCGGAACCTCGCGTCAGGTGGCGCCACACGGGGTGACCATCAACAACCTGCTGCCGGGTATTCATGCCACGGATCGAGCGGATTCTCTGGACAGCGGTGTGGCGGCGCAACAGGGTATTTCGATCGACGAAGCACGCGCCAACCGTGCGGCGACGATCCCGGTCCGACGCTATGGGTCGCGGCAGGAGTTTGGTGCCACCTGCGCGTTTCTGTGTTCGCAACATGCGGGCTTCATCGTCGGCCAGAACATCCTGCTGGACGGCGGTGCGACCAACCTGACGATGTGATCATGGCGCAGGGGTTTTCGTTGAAAGATCAGTTGTTCAATGCTGAGAAAGTCCGCTTTCTCAGCGACTTGTTCTTGGACGCTGAACCGGGTTTCGACGCCTCTGCGTTTCAGGCACAGGTCATGTCGCGCCTGCCTGAACTGGAACTGAAAGAGCGTATGGCCTGGATCGCGACATGTCTGCAACAGGCCCTGCCGGGTGACTTGCCAACAGTCGCCCCGGTGATTTTGCGAGCTTTACCACCGCCGCTGGACCCAGCCAGATCGGATGATGACTTCGGCGATTTCATTTTCGCGCCGCTGGGCGAATGGGTCGCCTCCATCGGGCTGGATCACGTTGATCTGTCTCTGGATGTGCTGGAGGAGCTGACGCAGAGGTTTTCGATGGAATGGGCCATTCGGCCTTTCCTGAACCAGGCCCCTGACAGGGTGCTTGAGCGGATGCACGACTGGTGCACCCACGGCAGCTATCACGTGCGCCGATTGGTCAGCGAGGGAACGCGGCCCCGTCTGCCATGGGGGCAGGGCATCGGTCTGGGTTTGACGGACCCGTTGCCGCTGTTGGACCGATTGCACGGGGATTCCACCCGGTATGTCACGCGGTCAGTGGCCAACCATCTGAATGACATCACCAAGAAAGACCCCGGCCTGGTTCTGGGACGTCTGGACAAGTGGCGCACCGAAGCGCGACAGACCACGGCAGAGCTGGATTGGATGACTTCCCATGCGCTTCGCGGACTGGTCAAGGCGGGGCATCCAGAGGCAATGAAAATGCTGGGATTTAACCCGGATGCCGATGTTGCAGTAACGATTGACCTGAAATCCCAAGCCCGCATTGGCGGCGCATTGGAGTTTTCAGTCGGTTTGAGCGGAGAAGATGAACAGCTCGTCCTGGTGGATTATGTCATTCACTTTCAACGCCCTGGGGGGAAAACTTCGGCCAAGGTGCATAAGTTGAAACAGGCGACCCTGACAGGCGGAAAGCTCAATCTTGATAAGCGTCACAAGCTGAAAGGCGATGCCACGACTTTCAAACTGGTGCCCGGAGCGCATCGGCTTGAAGTTCAGGTGAATGGCAATATCCGCGCCGGTGTGGATTTCGAGCTGCTGGCGTAAAGCCCCGCCAGAAGGCTCACACTTTTGTCAGAAGCGCCTTACCCGGATTGCGAACCGCGGATCTCTGGATTAGCTGCGATGCAGCCACTTGCAAGGGGAAGACCGCGATGAAGCATGAATCGGTGCAGAATTATTATGGTGAAGTCCTACAAAGCAGTGCGGATTTGCAGACCAACGCCTGTTGCACGCCTGACGACATGCCGGATCATCTCAAGCGGATATTGTCCAGGATCCATGACGATGTGCTGACCCGGTATTACGGCTGCGGTCTGATCGCGCCGCTGGATCTCGAGGGCATGTCGGTTCTCGATCTTGGCTGCGGGGCGGGGCGCGACGTCTATGCGTTGTCTGCCATGGTCGGCGAAAAGGGCCGGGTGGTTGGGGTCGACATGACGCCCGAACAACTGGATGTTGCCCGCGCGCATCAGGACTATCACGCCAAGGCGTTTGGGCACGCCAAAAGCAATGTGGAATTCCATCACGGCTATATCGAGAAGCTGGAGGACCTGGATCTGGAGCCCGGATCGTTTGACATCATCGTGTCGAATTGCGTCATCAACCTGGCGACCGACAAGGAAGCCGTGCTGCGCGGCGCGCATCGGTTGCTGAAAGAAGGTGGCGAGATGTACTTCTCGGACGTCTATGCCGACCGCCGCGTCCCGCAGGCGATGGCCGAGGATGAGGTTCTGTATGGTGAATGCCTGTCGGGTGCATTGTACTGGAACGACTTCCTGTCGATGGCGCGCAAAGCGGGTTTCGGCGATCCGCGCCGGGTGACGCACCGCCCGCTGACCATCGAGAACCCTGCGCTGGAAGAACGTGTTGCCCCGCTCAGATTCCTGTCGGCGACCTATCGTCTGTTCAAGCTGCCGGCGCTGGAACCGGCCTGTGAAGATTACGGTCAGGCGGTGATCTACAAAGGCACTGTTCCCAACGCCCCGCATGCGTTTGTTCTGGATGATCACCACGTTATCGAAACCGGCAAGGTCTTTCCGGTCTGCGGCAATACCTGGATGATGCTGCGGGACACGCGGTTTGGCCGCCATTTCGACTTTATCGGCGATTTCTCTACCCATTTCGGTGTTTTCGAGGGCTGCGGCGGTGAAAGCCCGTTCGAGGCCACAGGCGAAACGATATCATCCGGCGGTTGCTGCTGATCCCTTGCACCTGAGGGGCGGGGTTGCTATCCCCGCCCAAGCCCGATGGATTTGATCGGGAAAGGCAATGGGGTCCATCGGTGACAGGTAACGCAACTCCTCCGCGTCTGGAAATTCGCAACATTGTTCGCCGGTTCGAAGGGCGGGTCGTCGTGGATGACGTGTCATTGACTGTGCAGGCCGGCAAAGTGACCTGTTTGCTGGGGCCGTCAGGTTGCGGGAAATCCACCACCCTTCGCATGATTGCCGGGGTCGAGATGCAGGACTCGGGCGAGATCTACGTCGATGGCAAGCTGATCTGCGACACCGTGTTTCGGGTGCCGCCAGAGCGGCGCGAGATCGGGTTGATGTTTCAGGACTTTGCGCTGTTTCCTCATCTGAGCGTGGCCAACAACGTGGCCTTTGGCCTGAAGGGCAGCAAGGACGAGAAACGTGCCCGGGTCGAGGAACTGCTGCGCAAAGTGGACCTGATGCGGTTCATCGACGGTTTCCCACATCAGTTGTCGGGCGGCGAGCAGCAACGCGTGGCCCTGGCCCGCGCTTTGGCGCCACGGCCCCGGATCATGCTGATGGACGAGCCCTTTTCGGGCCTCGACAACCGTCTGCGCGACGGTATTCGGGACGAGACACTGTCCATTCTCAAAGAAGAGGATGCGGCTGTCCTGCTGGTCACGCACGAGCCGGAAGAGGCAATGCGGATGGCGGACGAGATCGCGCTGATGCGGCGCGGCAAGATCGTCCAGCAGGGCGCGCCCTACAACGTCTACACCCGGCCAGCGGACAAGGCGGCCGTGGCGTTTTTCAGTGATATCAATGTGCTGCAAGCGCAGGTAAACGGAGCGCTGGCCGACACGCCGTTCGGCCAGTTTCTGGCACCGGGTATTCCGGATGGAACGGATGTCGAGATCGTCTTCCGCCCCCAGCACGTCAAACTGGATTTCGATCGCAACGGCAAAGGCCCATTGCCGACCGCGACTGATGGCGTTGCGGCGCGGGGCGTGGTCGAACGCGCGCGTTTTCTGGGAAATGAAAGCCTGGTCGAGTTTCGCATGGATTACGACGGCTCGGTCCTCAGGGCGACGGTTCCGAATGTCTTTGTGCCCAATCCGGGCCGTGTCATGTGGCTGACCATTCGTCGTGACAAGTGTTTCGTTTTCCCCGGGGCACAGAGTTGACCTCTCGATTTCCGTGCAAGTGGTGCGCGAAAGCCTCAGATTGCAGGTCCACGTCGCTTGCCGCATCGCGGGGCTGGGTCTATCAAGGGCCAAACGCGGGGGTAAATCGGGCACATGCGTATTCTTCTGACCAATGACGACGGGATCAACGCTCCGGGCTTGATCACGCTGGAGGCGATCGCTGCCGAACTGGCAGGGCCTGATGGCGAGGTTTGGGTTGTCGCACCTGCCTTCGAGCAATCCGGCGTCGGGCATTGCATCAGTTACACCCACCCCACGATGATCGCCAAGCTGAGCGAACGGCGATATGCGGCGGAAGGGTCGCCCGCGGATTGCGTATTGGCGGGGTTGCATGACGTGATGTCGGACTGCCCACCGGATCTGGTCCTGTCCGGCGTGAACCGGGGCAACAACTCGGCCGAGAACACGCTTTATTCGGGCACTATTGGCGGCGCGATGGAAGCGGCGCTGCAAGGTATTCCAGCGATTGCCTTGTCACAGTATTTCGGCCCGCGAAATCTGGGGTTGGACGACCCGTTCGAAGCTGCCGCTCGGTTCGGGGCCGATCTGGTCCGGCGCATTCTAGATGCAAATCCGGCGGAGCAGGGTGATTACCGCCTGTTTTACAACGTGAATTTTCCACCTGTTCCGGCAGATGAGGTGCGCGGTACGCGCGTTGCAGCGCAGGGTTTCCGGCGCGACACGCATTTTTCGGTCGAGCCGCACAGCTCGCCCTCGGGGCGGCGGTTCCTGTGGATCAAGGGTGGCTATCAGCATAACCCGACAGCGCCGGGAACGGATGCTGCGGTCAATCTGGAAGGCTATATCTCGGTCACACCGATGCGCGCCGACTTGACCGCATATGACATGCTGGAGGCATTGAAGGCGGTCGAATGAGCGGACTGGACCCGGAAACCGTGATGCAGTTCCTGTTTGCCCTGCGCAAACGGGGGGTCACGGATGCGCGCGTTCTGGAGGCAATGGAACAGGTTGACCGGGGCCGCTTTGTCACTGGCCTGTTCGCGGATCGCGCTTACGAGGACATGCCATTGCCGATCTCCTGCGGTCAGACGATCAGTCAGCCATCGGTCGTCGGCCTCATGACGCAGGCGCTGGACGTGCGGCCGCGTGACACCGTGCTCGAGATCGGAACAGGGTCAGGTTACCAGGCCGCAATCCTGTCGAAACTGGCGCGCCGGGTCTATACGGTCGAACGCCATCGGCGGCTTGTCAGCGAGACAGGAAAGCTGTTTGCCGATCTGGGGCTTACGAATATCACGGCCATGTTGTCGGATGGATCCTTTGGCTTGCCGGAACAGGCTCCGTTTGATCGGATCATTGTGACGGCGGCCGCCGAAGACCCTCCGGGACCGCTCTTGGCGCAGCTGAAAATCGGGGGTATCATGGTTTTACCCGTGGGTCAGTCGGACACGGTGCAGCAGTTGATCAAAGTAACGCGCACCGAGGCCGGTCTGGACTATGAAGAATTGACGTCGGTCCGTTTCGTGCCCCTGCTTGAGGGGCTTGGCAAGGACGAGGCGTAGCAGGCTTTGTAAATTGGTCGCCGGAACCCCGGACAACAGGGGCAGGCGTTGAGGACAGAATTATGAGTGCAGTATCCAAATCAGCTATGCGTCGCTGCGCGACCGGAGTGGCCGCTCTGGCCATTCTGGCCGGGTGTGAAGGGCCACTGGATTATGACCTGCGCGGTCAGGTCGGCGGATTTTCGACCACTGATGCAGTGCAGTCGTCAACAACGTCGCGCCCGTCGCCCGACAGCCGCGGGGTGATAACCTATCCGAACTACCAGGTTGTCGTGGCCCGACGGGGCGACACGGTGCGCGATGTGGCCGCGCGTGTCGGCCTGCCCGAGGGTGAGCTGTCGCGGTTCAACGGCCTTCAGACGACCGATACCCTGCGAGAGGGCGAAGTTCTCGCCTTGCCGCGTTCGGTGGGTGCAGGCAGCGGCGTAGATATCGCATCAGTTGCCGGAGCCGCCATTGATCAGGCCCCTGAAACGGGGGGCGTCCGGACAACGACGCTGGAGCCTGCCAAGCCAGCCCCGGCGCCGGTCGCAAGCGGGCCGGAACCAGTCCGCCACAAGGTCAAGCGCGGCGAAACCGCGTATACGATTTCACGCCTCTATCAGGTGCCGGTGGAATCGCTGGCGGAATGGAACGGCCTTGGGTCTGACTTCACCGTGCGTGAAGGTCAGTTTCTTTTGATCCCCGTTAAAAACCAGCCCGCCCCACGTCAAAGCGCTGCTGTGGCACCGGTTGCGGCCACCGAGGTAACCGAGCCGGGGCAGGGATCGCCGACGCCGACGCCTCCAAGTGCCACGCAGCCCTTGCCCGACGAAAAGGTCGCGCCGCTGGTTGAAGCCCCTGATGTGACGGCTGAAGCCCCGACGAACACGCGATCTTCGGCCATGTCGCTGCCGGTCAGCGGCACCATCATTCGCGGCTATAAAAAGGGCAAGAACGAAGGTATCGACATTGCTGCGGCCCCTGGCACAGCCGTCAACGCGGCTGAGGCCGGAACCGTTGCGGCGATTACCGCGGACGCGGATCAGGTGCCGATCATCGTTCTCAAACACAAAAACGATCTGCTGACGGTCTATGCCAATGTCGATGACATCACCGTCAAGAAAGGGGATCGTGTGCGCCGTGGACAAAAGCTGGCGCAGTTGAGGGGCGGGGATGATGCCTATGTGCATTTCGAGGTACGCAAAGGGTTTGAATCGGTGGATCCGGATCCCTACCTGAAATGAGGGCGTATGGCCCGTTTCGGGCCATGCCTTCGGCGGGAGTATTTTTGAAAAGATGAAGTGCGTCAGGCGTTTGGGTCGTAGTCGCTCAGGCGTTTGCCGGGTTCGTCTGCGAAGATCTCTGGCAGCGGCGAGACGGATTCGATCAGGTCGATGCGGAAGACGCGGAAACCGTTTCGCAATTCGCACCATGCGGTAAGTGTCCAGACGCGGCCCCAATACTCCATGTGAAGCGGACGGATGGTGCGTTCGGTCAGAACGCCGTCAATGCGGCGGTAGGACAGCCGAAGTTTCTGGCGTGATTTGATGGCGGCGCGGATCGGAGCCATATGCGCAAGCCCGCGGGCTGCATCGGCAAAAGGGTAGACCGCGAATTTCCAGCTATCGGCTTCGGCCACAACCTGTGTGGGCAGAACGGCATCGATCTTGTCTGCCAGAGAGTTCGCGGCGGCTTTCAGCTCTGGATCCGCGGCCTCGGCCACGATGGCCATACCGAGGTTCAGGGCCTCGAGCTCGGCCGGGGTCAGATTCAGCGGCGGTAGGGTGATCTGCTCGCGCACCATGTAACCCACGCCGCGCTCACCTTCGACCGGGACGCCCGAAGCGACCAGAGTATCCATGTCGCGATAGATGGTGCGGACCGACACTTCCAGCCGGTCCGCGATGTCCTGCGCGCGGTGCAGTTTGCCGTCGCGCAGGATCTGGATGATATCGAACAGGCGGTCAGTTCGGCGCATGACACGCCGTCCGGACCGCGCCTAGGCAGTCATGTTCCATAATACAGCCTCATGGCGCATCTGAACGCTTTCAGGGTTGATGGCCGCCATCATGCCTGCTGCACATTCCTGTTGCGGGAACTGCGCCGCAGCGTCCTGCGCGGCCTTCATGTCCGTCCAGACGACATAGTCGGTCCAGCGCCCGTCTGCGCCCTGACTAAGCTGCCGGTGGGCAAAGCCAGGCGCGCTGCGAACAAAGGCTTCGGATGCTTGGCTGAGCTTCACGAACTCTTCAGGGGTGGTGCCGTTGGCAAGAGTGAAGGTGACGATTTCAGCAACATGGGTCATTTGGTTCTCCGTTGACCAGGTTTCGATACCGTCCTCTTAATGACGCCCAACTGACATAGACCTGTCAGTTGGAAAATGCGAGCCCATAGTTTTTTGCAGATGAGGTCAATTTTCGCCCTCAATCTGTGCCGTATCCCTTTTGGGACAGGGCCTGGAGGCGTAAACACGGTCCCAGTTCATATTCCCGACGCGCATATGCGTCGATGAAAAAGGAGAAGAGACATGCTCAACAATATCGGCCTTCCCGGTCTTCTGCTGATCGCCGTCGTGGTTCTGGTTCTGTTTGGCCGCGGCAAGATCAGCTCGCTGATGGGCGAAGTCGGCAAAGGCATCACCGCGTTCAAGAAGGGCGTCAAAGACGGTTCGGAAGAACTGGAGCAGGACGCGTCGGAACTGGCCAAGGACGTCACGCCTGAAACCGAGAAAGACAAGGCGTAAGCGCGGATGTTTGACTTGGGCTGGACCGAACTTCTGGTCATCGGCATTGTCGCCCTGATCGTCGTCGGGCCGAAGGACCTGCCGGTTTTGTTCCGCAATGTGGGGCGATTTGTCGGCAAGGCCCGTGGCATGGCACGCGAATTCAGCAGCGCCATGAACGAGGCGGCCGATCAGGCCGGTGTGAACGAGATCAAGAAAGGTCTCAACGCCGCCGCGAATCCGGTTGGCTCGGCCATGGATGGCGTGAAACAAGCCGCGCAGGATATGGCGAAAAGCATGGATCCCACCAAGTTCGATCCTGACAGCGAAACCGGTAAACTGGCAGCCGAGCGAGCCGAACAGGCCAAGAAAATTCAGGCCTCAACGGCCCGCGCCGCCGCCGAGCGCAAAGCCAAGGAAGCTGCCGAGGCCCTGGCCAAGGCCGAAGAAGCCGAAGCGGCGCTGAAGACTGAAGGCGAAACATGACCAAGACCGACGAGATCGAAGATACCTCGGCCCCATTGATCGAGCATCTGGCCGAGCTGCGTACGCGGTTGATCCACTGCGTCGTGGCCTTTCTGGTCGGGATGATCATCTGCTTTACGGTGGCCACGCCGCTCTTCAACTTTCTGACCAATCCCCTGTGTGAGGTTCTGAATGAGCGTGGACAGGATTGCGGCCTGATCTTCATATCGCCACAGGAAGGGTTCTTTGTCGCGATCAAGGTCTCGCTGCTTGGCGGGTTCATTCTGGCGTTTCCCTATATCGGGATGCAGATGTGGCGCTTTGTGGCTCCGGGCCTCTACAAGTCGGAAAAGAATGCGTTTCTGCCTTTCATGCTGGCCTCGCCCTTCATGTTCCTTCTGGGTGCAAGCTTTGCTTTCTACGTCGTCACGCCGTTGGCCTATGACTTCTTCCTTGGGTTCCAGCAGTTCGGGGCTGAAGGTGAAGCCGTGGCCGATGGAGTAACTACAGCGCCGCTGAGCGTGGTGTTTCAGGGCTCGGCGCAGGAATACCTGAACCTGACGATCAAGTTCATCGTGGCCTTTGGGCTGTGCTTCCAATTGCCGGTTCTTCTGACCCTGATGGGCAAGGCAGGGCTGGTCAGCGCCGAAGGTCTGGGGGCCATGCGCAAATATGCGGTGGTTGGCATTCTGGTGCTGGCGGCGATCGTGACGCCTCCGGACGTGATCACGCAGATTATTCTCTTTGTTGTGGTCTATGGCCTCTACGAGATCTCGATCTTCCTGGTGGCCCGGGTTGAAAGGAAACGGGAAGAGCAGTTGCGTGCCGACGGCTACTATGACGATGAAGAAGCCGAAGCAGACGAAGATCTGATGCGGGAATTCGAAGACGACAAGTAATCTGCTGAAACAACAACCGAGGCGCGCCCCGACCGGGCGCGCCTTTTTCGTTCGCGGGCCTTGTTGCGCCAACCAGAACATGCTTTGAACCGATCCGTATCTGACCGGAGGAGCCGATGGACGACCAAGCCCTGAACCGTATTGCTGCCGCGTTGGAGCGCATGGCGCCGGCGCCTTTGGCCACACCGGATTTCAATGCGGCCCCGGCCTTTGTCTGGCATGTAGAACCGGAACGCCTGGAACCGGTTGAACAGGTCAACCGCGTCGATCTGGATCTGCTGGTCGGCATCAATCGGTCGCGCGACACGTTGCTTGACAACACCCGCCGCTTCGCGGCCGGCTACAAGGCAAACAATGCGTTGTTGTGGGGCGCGCGTGGGATGGGCAAGTCCAGCCTCGTGAAGGCCGTCCACGGCACGCTGAGCGCGGACCACCCCGACCTGAAGCTTGTGGAGCTACAACGCGAGGATATGGGCTCGGTCGCGCGTCTGCTGAACCACCTGCGCGCGGCGCCTTATCGGTTCATCCTGTTTTGCGACGACCTCTCGTTCAGTCACGATGACCAGCATTACAAATCGCTCAAGGCCGTTCTGGATGGCGGTATTGAAGGTCGCCCGGAAAACGTGGTGTTCTACGCGACCTCGAACCGCCGCCACCTGATGCCGCGGGACATGATTGAAAACGAACGCTCCAGCGCCATCAACCCGTCAGAGGCGGTCGAGGAAAAGGTATCACTGTCCGACCGCTTCGGATTGTGGCTGGGATTCCATCCCTGCGATCAGGACGAATACCTTGCCATGATCGACCGCTATTGCGCGGCCTATGGCGTTTCGGTCGATGCCGAAATCCTGCGCGCCGAAGCAATTGAATGGCAGGCCACGCGCGGATCGCGTTCGGGCCGTGTCGCCTGGCAGTTCTTCGTCGATCTGGCCGGGCGCAACGGCGTTCATATCGCCTGATCCCATCTTCATCTGGCTAAAAATATCCCCGCCGGAGGCATGGCCCGTCAGGGCCATTTCCTAAAGCAGCGCCAGAATCCGGGCGGCCTCATCTGCGGTGCTCGTCAGCGCATCGCGATCTTCGCCTGGGTGGAACCGGGCACGCACGGCGGTGGGCATCGGCGCTGGTTCCACGATCGAGACGCGCGGACCGGTACGTTCGGTCTCGGCCGCCCAACTGCGGGCCAGGGCCATTTGCGCGGCCTTGGTGGCGCCGTAGATGCCATAGAATTTCTCACCGGCCTTCGGGTCATCGAAAAACACAGCGTGGCCGTTTTCACCCAGCAGGGGCGAGACATATGGGATCAGAACCGAAGTTGCGTTTGCATTCGTGTTGACTGCCTTGGTCCATTCCTTGGGGTCGACGAAATGTACCGGCGTCAGCGCCGAGGTGTGAATGGCCGTGTGCAGCCACAGATCCACCTTGCCCCAACGGTCATGGATCCCACGGCACAGGGTTGCCATCGCGTTGGGATCGGTGATGTCCATCGGTGCCAGCGTGGCCGAGCCACCCTTGGCCTTGATGCGATCGTCCAGTTCTTCCAGCCCGCCAGTGGTCCGGGCGACTGCGACGATGTGGTATTCGGGCGCCAGCGCTTCGGCCAGCGCAGCGCCCAGCCCGCGAGAGGCCCCGGTTATCAGGGCGATTTTGGTCGTATCGGTCATGCCTGCGGTTTGAACCCCCGCGCGCGGGGCGTCAAGATGTGATCAGCCGCCGGGGATGGCGATACGCCTGGTCTGGCCGCTTTGTCGCAGCATGATGCCATGCTCATCAATCGCGACCACTGTGCCCGAGGCAACGCGGCTTCCGGGTTTGACCTCTTTTACACGGCCTGATGACAGGCGCATCAGGGCGCGCATGTCTGCTTTCGGCCCGAATACGCCCAGAACCGAGACGGAATTCTTCTTCAGCGCGCCCCGCTGCGTGGCCGCGCTTTTGACTGTGGCGTTTGACATGATCCGTGGTCCGGGACATGGCCCGGAACCCCTTGTTGAGTGAGTGGTGGCCGCCGGATAACAAAACGCTCAAGCGAACAAAAGCGCTGCGCGGACAGGTGTCATCACGATTTGGCGCCTTTGAAAAAAGCCCTTGTGAATGCGTGGATTTCGCCGACTGGTTGTGGCAAATTTCCACTCATCCACATCACGTGACAGCAACCGGACCGGCCGACGGCCATCGACTGCCCGGAACGATCCGCCGTTCTGATTCGCCATTCAGAATGGAAAACCGACTATGTCAGTTCCGTATCGTCCGATCAGCCCGAGGCCAGTTTTGCCGCATTCCAGGACCCGCCCGGGACCTGCATGTCAGCGCGTTTCTGGCTGACACGGCTGCTGTTTTCCAGATTGTCCAGATAGCCTTCGCTGACGCTGCCCGTGATGTATTTGCCGTCAAAACAGGAACAGTCGAAGGCTTCGATCTCGGGATTGCCTTCCTTGGCGGCCCAGATCAGGTCTTCCAGGTGCTGATAGAACAGGGCGTCCGCACCCAGTTCTTCGCGGATCTCTTCGATGTCCTTGCCGTTCGCGATCAGCTCGGCCTTGGTGGGCATGTCTATACCGTAGACATTGGGGTATTTGACCGGCGGCGAGGCGCTGGCGACATAGACCTTCTTGGCCCCGGCATCGCGGCACATCTGAACGATCTTCTTGATGGTGTTGCCCCGTACGATGGAATCGTCGATCAGCAGAACACTGTGGCCGTCGAATTCCAGCGGCACGGCATTCAGCTTTCGGCGGACGGATTTCTGCCGTTCCGCCTGACCCGGCATGATGAACGTACGCCCGACATACCGGTTTTTCACCAGCCCTTCGCGATAGGGGATGCCGGTGATCTTCGCGGCTTCCAGAGCCACGGGGCGGGCGCTGTCGGGCACCGGGATGATCCGGTCGATTTCCAGCCCCGACTCCTGAATCTGCTTGGCCAGCGTCTGGCCCATGCGCATCTGAGTCTTGTAAACCGAAACACCGTCCAGCAAAGAATCCGGACGGGCCAGGTAGACATACTCGAATATGCAGGGCGTCAGTTTGCCCTCGACCGCCTGAAACTCGTGCATGTTGCCGTCTAGATCGATCAGAATTGCCTCACCCGGCCGAAGATCACGCAGCTTTTCAAAGCCGTTGATGCCAAAGGCCACGTCTTCCGAGGCAAAGGCATAATCATCACCGTCTCCGTCTACTTCGCGTTTGGCGACCGACAGTGGGCGAATGCCAAACGGATCGCGGAAAGCCAGCATGCCGACGCCTGCGACCAGACAGATCACGGAATAGGCGCCCTGAACGCGTTCCATCGTCATCTTCACACCGGCAAACAGATTGCGGATGGGTTCGCGATTGCCATTCACCTTGATCGCATCCGCCACTTTGTCGGCCAGCACGTTCAGCAGGATTTCAGAATCCGACGTGGTGCGCAGGTGACGGCTGTATTTGCCGGTAACCTTTTCGCGCTGTTCAGCGGTATTGGTGATGTTGCCGTTGTGAACCAGATAGATGCCGTAGGGGGCGTTCACGAAAAAGGGCTGCGCCTCGGCCGCGCTGAGGGACCCCGCCGTCGGATAGCGCACATGACCCATGCCCACACGACCCAACAGGCTTTCGGCATCCTGGGCATTGAACACGTCCTTGACCAGACCGTTGGCCTTCTTTTCGCGGAAGAATTCGCCGTTGTAGGTCACGATCCCAGAGGCATCCTGACCCCTGTGCTGCAACATCAGCAGCCCGTCATAGATTTCGGCAAACACATCATGTGTCCGGCTTGCGATTCCCAAAATCCCACACATTTACGGGGCTCCAACTTCTATGACGATTTGACCTGAGGATTGACCGCAGTTCGGCATCGGATCCTCTGCAAGGCGCGTGCAGTCGGTTTGGTGGCAGGCGACAACGACGCCAATAGGGCGACCATCACAACGACCAGCGCGCATTCGTACAGAAAGAACAAGATCGGTGGCTCCGATTCCGTGGCGGGTTGGCCTCCACATAATGCCTAATGGCGTGGCTGTCATCAAAGGATCCACTCACCTATTGCCGCAGGTCGGGATTTCAGGGATCGGGGCAGGGTCAGGAACAAGATGACATGTGCAATCATATATGCTGTCATGCCAGTCAATAAGTGCAAGTCAGGATGGGTGAAGCACGCAAAGGGCCGGAATGTGGCAACATAAACCTCAACAGAACAAGCAGGAGCGGATCAAGCAACGGTGCCACAGGTGCCGGGGAATGGGGCGGGCACCCTGTCAGATCTGCAACGGCGTGGGCGAAGTTGTCAAAAGCCGCGATATTCTTGGCAAACCGATTTCCAGCCGGTGTGACGGGTGTTTCGGGCTGAAAACGATCCGCTGCACGGTTTGTGGCGGGGAAGGGTATATGTGAATCGAAAAAGCCCGGACGATGCCGGGCTTTCCTCACGCTATGCACCCCAAGATTACCCGTCAGCTGGTGCCGTGGTTTCGGGTTGTTCGTTTCCTGCCGTGCAGCTGGCGACCAACTCTTCATATTGTGCAGTCACCCACCCCAGAGCCGCTTCGGGGTTCTGTTCTTCAATCTGGCTGCTGAACTGCTCGAACACCTTGGCCGAGCGGCTTTCGTCCACGATTGTATAGGACTGGCCGGTCATGACCGTGTCATAGACAAAGAAGGCGATTGCAACCAGCAGAATGCCGCGTGCGATGCCGAAGAACAACCCCAGCGCCTGATCCAGGCCGCCCAAAGCCGAGCGCTGGACCAGCGATGAAAACAGCGGCGTGAAGATGCTGACCACGATCAGCGCCACGGCGAAGACTGCTGCAAAGCCGGTGATCACCGACAGTTCACAGCTGTCGCGCAGGAAATCTCCGACCACCGGGATTTCCTTGACCAGCGGTACGGCCTGTGGGGCAAAGATGAATGCCAGAACGGCCGCTGCGACCCAGCCTGCAATGGCCAGAACCTCGCGCATGAATCCGCGTGAGTAGGCCAGCAAGCCCGACAGCACGATGATCAGGGCGACCACCCCGTCAATTATTGTAAAACCTTCCATGGCCCTCGCCTGTTCTTTTTCTGCCCCTCGGGGCGCGACTTTAACCTGCTCCGAAGGTTTCGCCAACAAACCCCACCAAATCAGAGGGTCGGGTGAGTGTCAGACCTGCCACAGTGCCGGTTTTGCCACCTGCCGGAGCAATTGCCGCTGTGAAACCAAGTTTTTGCGCTTCTTTCAACCTGTTTTCGGTCTGTGGGGCCGGTCTAAGTGCCCCTGACAGCGAGATTTCTCCGAAAACGACCGTATCCGTGGGAAGGGCCGTGTCTTCGCGTGCGCTCAGTAACGCAGCGGCAACGGCCAGATCGGCAGCGGGTTCGCTGATTTTCAATCCTCCGGCGACGTTCAGATAGACATCAAGACCCGCGAAGGGGATGCCGCAGCGCGCTTCGAGCACTGCGAGGATCATTGCCAGCCTTCCGCTGTCCCATCCAACGACGGTTCGGCGCGCTTGCGAATGAGGTGAGGGTGCGACGAGCGCCTGCAATTCGACCAGCACGGGGCGGGTACCCTCAATTCCGGCGAAAACAGCAGAGCCGGGGCTTGGTTTGCCGCGTTCGGACAGGAACAGGGCCGAGGGGTTGGTGACTTGTGCCAACCCCTTGCCGGTCATTTCGAATACACCAATTTCGTCCGCCGGGCCAAAGCGGTTCTTGACTGCGCGCAGGATGCGGAACTGGTGGCCGCGCTCGCCCTCGAAATAAAGCACCGTGTCAACCATGTGTTCGACCACGCGAGGGCCGGCGATCTGGCCCTCTTTGGTGACGTGGCCAACCATGATGATCGAAACACCGTGCCGTTTCGCAAACGTGGTCAATTCATGTGCCGCAGCCCGGACTTGTGAAACAGAGCCGGGTACGCTGTCGACATTGTCTGCCCACATGGTCTGAATCGAGTCGATGATGGCCAGACCGGGTTTCTCCGCTTCAAGCGTTGTGAGGATGTCGCGCAGATTGGTTTCGGCGGCGAGTTGAACGGGGGCGTCTTCAAGCCCCAGACGGCGGGCCCGCATGCGAACCTGTGCGCTGGCTTCTTCGCCCGAGACATAGATGGTTTTCACGCCCGCACGTGCAAAACGCGCTGCGGCTTGCAGCAGCAGGGTGGATTTCCCGATGCCGGGGTCTCCGCCCACCAAAAGGGCCGAGGCCGGGACCAGCCCGCCGCCCAGAACACGATCGAGCTCCTCAACCCCGCAGAGGGTGCGGGGCGGCGGTGTTTCCTCGGTCGACAAATCCGTGAGTGCAATGGACTGGCCGCGTTTTCCGCCGAGGGATTTTTTGGCCGGGCCAGCCGAAAGGGGCGCGTCCTGAACTATGGTGTTCCATTCGCCACACCCATCGCAGCGCCCGGACCATCGTGTATGCGTCGTGCCGCAGGCCGAGCAGGAGAAGGATGTCGTCTTTGCCATGACGCTCTTCGTGCCCGAGGTTGGGCGGTTCTTCAAGCCCTTGTCGGCTTTCGTCACCGCCGGTGGCGCGCTGCGGCCTCAGGCCCCGATGGGCCATCGCCCGCACCGGGCGCGGTCGCGCCTATTCCGCTGGTCGAAGGGGCGACATTGCTATCACGCTGGCCGCCTTGGAAGAACTCTCATTGCGTGGAGCCTGTAGTTGGGTGGACAATTCGGGCAGAAGCTCGAACAGCTCATCCCGCAGACGGGTAAGTTGCGACCTAGCGATCGTCTCTTCCATTTCCACATCCCGCGTCCACTGGCGCAATTCGTTCTGGATGACCTGCGCTTCTTCCAGACGCTGCTGAAACAGCTCGATCTCTTCTTGCCGCTGTTGCAGGAACATCCGCGCGCGTTCGACCTGCGCATCGCCATAGGTCCGGGCCAGTTCCTGACTGATCTGGCTCATCTGTGCGGCCAGTTCCAGAATCTCTGGCTCAAGCGATTGCAGATCAGGGTGCTGGCGCAGAAAACCCATACGTTCCTTTACGGCGTCAAACTCGGACGACATCATGAACAGCCCGCCGCGATCGGCGGCATGGGCCATTTGATACGCTTGCGCGATGTCATGCATGTTGAGCGCGAATTTGCGGTGGTTGTTTTCCAGCGCCATCATTCGGGCATTGGCCGGCAGGTAAAACGCCAGCATGAGAATTAGCGCTGTCAGGCCGATCTGGATGAACATGCCGGTATCCGCTGGTGGAGCCTCGCCGAATCCGGCCTGCATCGAGAGCCAGGGCAATACGCCAAAAGCGGACAACAACGTGGCTGAAACGGCCGACAAGGCCGCCAGGCAGATCAGGAAAAATGTCAGTCTTAAAAAGGCATTCTGAAATTGCATTGTAATACTGTGGAGGGCGGCCATGATCGTCGAACTCCTTCTTGAAACCGGAACACACCGGGCCAAAGCGGAAGGTGATCTGACGACTTAGTGCGATCCGCTGCGGACCCGAAAACTACAAAACACTGCTGCTAGAAATATAAAGATGATACTTAGATTTGTGTTTTCAATCAATTAGGTCTGAGCTTTTCGTGATGTGGATGTCATCTCTGTAATATGGCCAAGCGCGATGGAGGCCAGAATGCAGGCTGTAAACAGGTAGAGACCCCATGCGGTCTCAACGGTCGCGTAAGAGATGCCTTTGGCCAAAGTGATGTAAAGCGCGATCAGGAAGATGTCGGCCATGGCCAGCTTGCCGAGGATGTTGAGCGCCGGCTGGACGCGGGCATCCAGCAGATTCCATTGGATCAGCGCGGTGCCGATGGTTTTGATGTAAGGCGCAAACAGGGCGAAGATGGTGACGATCAGCGCAAGGAAGACATCGGATTTCCACAGGGATTGCAGCCCGGTGATGACGCTGATTTCGCTGAGGCCGAAGATCGGCAGGAACCCTGCACGCATCAGCGGGGCGAACCACGCGATGGGGTAGAGGATCAGCAGCGAGAGGGTGGCGAGGCGGAGGGTCATGGCGGCCAGTTCTGTTACGTTTGACCGCCTAACAGTACGTCGTTGGATCGTCTGTGCAAGGATGCTTGTTTGGAAGGTTACTCTGCCCGCCTCATACGGGCCATCAAATTGGTTTTCAGGACGAACTGATGGAACAGGGCGGCCAGAATATGCAGAAGAACCAGAACAAGCATCAGCGTTTTCATGACTTCATGCACTTCGGCGGATGCTTCTATTCCTCCGAACCATGCAAGGGCGCCAGAGACCGGTAAAAGCAACATCAAGGCATATAGCGAGAAATGGGTTGCATGAGCAGCGAGTTTCATCGCGGCGGTTTCCTGTTTCGGAAGTGATGGTGCACCGCGGGTCAGGCGCAATGCGATCCGCCAAATCGCAAGTGCAAGGATAAGCAGGCCTCCGAATACATGGAGAGCAACTGGTGCTTGAAAAGAGACGGGTAATCCGCGTTCGATTTGATCCCATGCCTCAGAAATCGGCTCGTGAAAGAGAAACTGAACCGCGATCAGCAAGAAAATGGCCCAATGGAGGGCGATTTGGGTGCGCGAATAAGAAGTGGGCATGGGGAAGCTCCAAAAAAACAAGAGTTACACTGGTGTAACGCGTGAAGTTCGGAATTCCGTCGATGAGTTTTGAGTTTTTTCGTCGCGCGTGGGAACCTTCAGCGCGGTGCCGATGGTTTTGATGTAAGGCGCGAAGATGGTGACGATCAGCGCGAGGAAGACATCGGATTTCCACAAGGATTGCAGCCCGGTGATGACGCTGATTTCGCTGAGGCCGAAGATCGGCAGGAACCCTGCGCGCATCAGCGGGGCGAACCACGCGATGGGGTAGAGGATCAGCAGCGAGAGGGTGGCGAGGCGGAGGGTCATTATGAATCTCGGTCAATACAGTGAATATCTATGAAGCAGCGGAAAAAGCAGCAAGTTTTTTGTTGCAAGTTCGGGAGTACGGCTTAGCTTGACCGAAACTTATTCTATTCCTCTTTGAGTTGAAATGACCAAGCCAATCGTGAAAGTTGTCAAAGGACCTTCCGCTACTCAAACTGGTGTTAAGGAAGCAACGACAATAGGCCTCATGGGCGCTCTTTCGGCGGGAAGTATAGCCGCAGATATCAAGCCATTTGATCGAGAAGAGCTTTTTCGAGCGCTTCACTTGCGCCTTTACGAAGCAAAGCGAGCCCAAGGTCGGGCAAAATGGTTCGGAGGGAGGTTGTATAATCACCTAACAGGGCAGGATCCTGAATATGTTCTTTTTTCAGGAACCCATCTTGGGCAGACCCTTGATTTGGTTCGAATTGAAACGCCCGAAATTGTTGTTCCGCGCGGAAAGTACCTCCTACGCTTCGATCACGTCGACCAAGCCTATGAGAAATTAAAACATGAACTGGCAATAGGAGAGGCCTAGCGCACCGCCTCAATCGGCCCCTCTGCGCTCCCGCTGATGAACTGCTCGACATAGGGATCACCAGACGCATCCATCTGGCTCACCGGGCCGGTCCACTGGATGACGCCTCCGTGCAGCATGGCCACGTTGTCGGCGATCGCGCGGACCGAGCTCATGTCGTGGGTGATGGTCATCGCGGTGGCGCCCATTTCGGTCACGATTTCGCGGATCAGGTCGTTGATGACGCCGGACATGATCGGGTCGAGGCCCGTTGTGGGCTCATCAAAAAAGATGATCTCGGGCTCGGCAGCGATCGCGCGCGCGAGGCCCACGCGTTTTTGCATGCCGCCTGACAGTTCCGCCGGAAAGCGGTCGGCCACGTCGGATTTCAAGCCCACGCGGCGGAGTTTCTCGATGGCGATCTCGCGGGCTTCTTCGGTCGGGCGCTTCAGCGAGCCGCGCAGCAGGCGGAAGGCGACGTTCTGCCAGACGGTCAGTGAATCAAACAGGGCCGCGCCCTGAAACAGCATCCCGAACCGGGCCAGAAACGCGTCACGGTCGCCTTTGCTCGCGTCTTTGCCGTCGACATAGATCATGCCGCTGTCGGGCTTGATCAGGCCCAGAATGCATTTCAGGGCGACCGATTTGCCGGTGCCCGAACCGCCGATGATGACCATCGAGGTACCCTTGGGGATCTCAAGGTTCATGCCTTGCAACACGTGGTTGTCACCAAAGGCTTTATGTACGTTCTCCATCCGGATCATAGCGAGAAGAATACCCCCGTGAGAACGAAGTTTGCAGCCAGGATCAACACGGCGGCGGCCTCGACCGAGCCTTTTGTGGCGCGGCCCACGCCCTGCGCGCCACGGCCGGAATTCATGCCGTAGTAGCAGCCCATGGTGGCTGCGATCAGGCCGAAGGCCGCGCCTTTGACCAGTGATGAGACGATGTCGCGGGTTTCCAGGAAATCCACGGTGTTTTTAAGATAGGCCGCCGGGTTGAAGCCCAGGTTCTGCGTGGCCACGGTGTAGCCGCCGGCAATTCCGATGATGTCACCCACGGCCACCAAAGCAGGCACTGTGATCAGGGCGGCCAGAACGCGCGGGACGGTGAGGTATTTCATCGGATGCGTGGACAGCGTGACCAGCGCGTCGATCTGTTCGGTCACTTTCATCGTGGCGATCTCGGCCGCGATCGAGGATGTCACGCGCGCCGCGATCATCAACCCGACCAGAACCGGGCCAAGTTCGCGCACCATGCCGATGGCCACGATCTGCGGCACCACGGCTTCGGCGTTGAAACGCGCGCCGCCGGCGTAGATCTGCAATGCCAGCGCACCGCCGGTGAAAATCGCGGTCAGGCCGACGACCGGCAGAGACAGCCAGCCGATGTTCAGCAGGGCCATGCCAAATTCGCGCGGATAGAAGGGGGGGCGCAGTATATGCGAGATCGCATCAAGCGCGAACAGTGCCACCCGGCCAAAGGCCGCAAGCAGGCTCAGAACCGTGCGGCCCAGACCTCCGAGCGCGGTGAGAGGGTTCATTCCACATAGCCCCGCGAATAGCGATTGCCCATTGATGTGAGGATCTCATAGCCAATTGTCCCGGCAGCTTCGGCCAGATCATCGACGGTCTGATGGCCATTCAGGATACGCAGGCGTTCCGGGTCTTTCGGCAGGTCCGTGACGTCCACCGTGATCAGATCCATCGAGATACGGCCGACGACCGGGCAGGGCTGATTGCCGGCGAAGGTGTCTATGCCGCCGCCGATGGCGCGATGCAGGCCGTCTGCATACCCCGCCGCGACTGTGGCGATACGAGAGGGTCGGCGCGCAACCCAGCTGTTGCCGTAACCAACAGTTTCGCCCACGGCCACCTTGCGCACCTGGATGACAGGCAGATCGACCGTGACAACGGGTTTGGCGTCCGCAAAGGGCAGGCCGCCGTACAGACCGATGCCCGGGCGGCAGAAATCGAAATGGAACTCGGGACCCAAAAGCATGCCGCCGGTCGCGGCCAGAGAACGCGGCGCGGCGACACCTTCGGTCATCTCTCGGAAGGTTCTAAGCTGCTGCTGGTTCATCGGATGGTCCGGCTCGTCCGCGCAGGCCAGATGGGACATGATGACAACCGGTGACATCGCCTCGGCCTTTGGGCGCAATTCGGCCCAGTCGGCGGGTTCAAGACCCAGCCGGTTCATGCCACTGTCCAGTTGAATGCCGAACGGATGGTTGGGCAGGGCGTGTTGGTGGAGTTGGAACTGCTCTGGCGAATTGATCAATGGTGTCAGATCGTTGGCGAGCAGCAACTGGGTATCGCCTTCCATATGCCCTGAAAAGACACAGATCATCGGGCCTGGACCGACCGCCTGGCGGACAGCGGCGCCTTCTTCTGCGGCAGCCACAAAAAACTTGCGAACGCCCTCTTCGGCCAGCGTGTCGCTGACGGGCCCGGCGCCCAGCCCGTAGGCATCGGCCTTGACCACGGCACCGGTTTCGACCCCGGTTTTCGCGTCGAGCGCCCGCCAATTGCTGGCGAGCGCCTGAAGATTGATCGTCAAACGTGCAGTACTCATGGCACTGTTCATGACATTGCGCCGTCCAAGGTCAAGAGGGAATGGCGCATTTACCTGGCGGTTTATGACGGTGTTTCGTCTGTTGTGGCGGAAAACACCAAAAAATCGGAAGCTTCGGCAACCTGCCGCTGTAATTGCCCGGTTCGGGGATTGTCTTCACATCCAAGTTAAAGCGATCCTGTGAACAGGATCGTTCTGTCCCGGCGAAGGCGAGGGCGCACCGTCAACCAATGAGGAAGTCATGGATTTTTCTAGCGGATTGGCCGTAGACCCATCACAGATCACAAGTTTTTTTGCAGACGTTTTTTCCGCATCGGAAGGGCCGGAAGAGGGCGCAGAAATTGGTACGTTCGCACGTGAATTGATCAACAGCACGCCGCCTGAAGACATTCTGGTGTGCACGGCGCATAACGATCACGAGCTGCTTGGCTGTGCCATCTTTTCCCGGATGACGTTTTCGCAGGATACGCGCAATGTGTTCATCCTCTCGCCGATGGCCGTTCAAACGGGCTCGCAAAAAACAGGTATTGGACAGGCGCTGATTTCTTATGGTCTGGATCGCTTGCGGGCATCAGGTGTGGATGTGGCACTGACCTATGGCGACCCGGCCTATTATTGCAAAACGGGATTTGTGCAGATCACCGAGGATACTGCCCAGCCACCGCTGAAACTCAGCCATCCGCATGGCTGGTTGGGTCAGGCGTTGGATGGTCACGAACTGAAGCCTTTGAAAGGCCCATCGCAATGCGTTTCTGCACTGGACAACCCGACGCTGTGGTGAGTGGGATTGGTTTTTCGCTTTGGTCGATGGCCTTGGCTCCACAGCCTAGAACAGGGCCTGATCTATGATCGCCTTGCTGTTCCGGACATGTCGGGCCACCAGCTTTTTCTGCCGTCTGCCGCTGGGGATATAGAAGGCAGGGTCCATATCTTTATCGCAGCTGAGACCCGGAAAAATCTGCAACAGCTCGTGCAACGCTTCGGGCGGAAGGGATTTGAGAGCTTCGGGGCCGGTAAACAGGCTTTCACTTGGCGCGCCTTCGGCAAAAAGAACCACGTGACGGTCACAGACAACGTGATGATAAACCACCTGCGTCGCATCGTAATCCACGTAAACGCCCGGCAGGTCTGTCAGCCGGATGGCCGAGACCAAAACGTCTCTTGTGTCGAACATGCGCTGCGCGATGTCCGAACGGACCAGCATTCTGTGCTGTCGTGAAACCGTCAGGTCCCGGCGAGGCAGGCCGTGCCCCAGGGCGCCGGCCGTGATGCGGACTGGGCGCAGTTCGGGTGTTTTCAACAGATCGGTCTGGCGCAGGTGCCGGGACAGAACAAGCCGAACGGTTGCCGAGCTGTCTCCGGTCGTCATCACCCTGTCACCCGGGCAGATATCCTGAACCCTGATTTCGCCACGGTCCGTCAGGATCAGGGTGTCCGAAGCAAAACAGGGGGCGCCGGGGCTGGGATTGGGATCCTCGACAAAGTTGACCCCGTCCTTCGATGACAGCGACGCGGTATCGTCCGTGCCGTTGCTGCCGATCTGGGTCGAGGTCTGGCCACTGGCCGGCCCCTGGGTCGCTGTCACCTGCGAGTCAAAGGATACAAAGCTGAGAACCGAACCATTGTCAGAAAGAGAGACCGCCCCTAATCGGTTGATGCGCGCCGAAATCACGTAATAGTCGAACCCGCCCACGGTGGTCATCGTTCCGGTGTCGACATCCGTCGAACTGCGTACCGAGCCGTTGGCGTTGTAAACATCGACCTGCAACCCGGTGACATCGGTTCCGACGGGGACACGGATTTCAATGTAATCTCCGTCCGGAGCAAAGTTCGGGCCGTTGCGATATCTTATTTCCGATATGATCGCGGGCAAATCTGTGGGTCTCCGGGCGGAAATGGCACGTTTTGGTTGAACGACACCGTCACGTTAACACCGGGCAGGGAAAACACCAAAGCGCTTGGCGTGTCCAGCACGGGGCGGGCGTTCTTTACGCGATCAATAACCCTCGATTTCACCGCCCTGTTGCCAGGGCTTGACCAGATTGCCAAAGCGGGTGAATTGTGCCTCGAACGACAATTCGACCGTACCGATGGGCCCGTGACGTTGCTTGCCGACGATGACTTCGGCCTTGCCGTGCAGACGTTCCATCGCCTGCTTCCACTCTTCCATCTTTTCCAGTTCGTGATCGCCGGGCTTTTCCCGTTCCTTGTAATATTCCTCGCGGAACACGAACATCACCACGTCGGCGTCCTGCTCGATCGAGCCGGATTCGCGCAGGTCGGACAGTTGCGGGCGCTTGTCGTCGCGGCTTTCGACCTGACGGGACAGCTGTGAAAGCGCAACGACCGGGATGTTCAGTTCCTTGGCGATGGCTTTCATGCCCATCGAGATCTCGGCGATTTCGTTCACCCGGTTGTCGGACATGCCGCGGCACAGCTGTAGATAGTCGATGACCAGCAAGTCCAGCCCGTGGGTCCGTTTCAACCGTCGTGCCCGGGCGGCAAGTTGCGAGATCGGCAAGGCAGGGGTGTCGTCAATAAACAAAGGGCAGGCTTCCAGTTCCTTGGCCGCATCCACGAAACGGCGGAATTCGGCCTCGGTCATGTCGCCCTGACGGATTTTGTGGCTGGAAATCTCCGAGGCTTCCGCCAGAACCCGGCCTGCAAGCTGTTCCGCACTCATCTCGAGTGAGAAGAAGCCGACAACGCCGCCATCGATCGCACCTTCGCTGCCGTCGGGCTTGGTCCCGCGCTTGTAGGCCTTGGCAACGTTGAAGGCGATGTTGGTGGCCAGCGAGGTTTTACCCATGGATGGACGCCCGGCCAGAATGATCAGGTCGGACGGGTGCAACCCACCCAATTGCTTGTCCAGATCGGCCAGACCGGTGGAAATCCCGGCCATGCCGCCGCCACGCTGGTAGGCCTCGTTGGTGACGTTGACGGCTTCGGTGACGGCCTTGAGGAAGGATTGAAAGCCTTGTTCGGTCTGGCCCTGCTCGGACAGCTGATAAAGCTGCTGCTCGGCCTCGACGATCTGTTCTTTTGGCTCGCTCGAGACATCGACCCGCGCCGCCTTGTCCGAGATGTCGCGGCCCAGCCGGATCAGCTCGCGCCGGATGGCAAGGTCATAGATCATCTGGGCATAGTCGTGCACCGCGAATGCGCTGATCGAAGCGCCGGCCAGTTTGACCAGATAGGCGGGACCGCCCAGTTCCTTCAGACCCTCATCCTCGGCCATGAACGATTTGAGCGTCACGGGCGAGGCGAGCGCATTCTTTGCAATACGGGCCGAGGCCACTTCGTAAATCCGAGCATGGACCGGATCATAGAAATGTTCAGCCCCGATGATCGAGGCGACCCGGTCATACAGGTCGTTGTTGGTCAGGATCGCACCCAGAAGCTGTTGTTCGGCCTCAATGGAATGCGGCATGGTTTCGGCGTTCTGAATCTGTGCCGCTGCCTGCTCGATACTGCTGATCTCGTTCATTTTGTCCCCGCTGCCCGTCCCGAGGTTCTACACATGAAACACCACCGCAAGCTATCTGGAAATACCTGTGGCTAACTTGGGGTAAAGCCTTGGGATAACTTTCCAGACCGCTTGGATGCCGGCGTCTGCATCCCTTATTATGTAGGAATTGTGGGGAAAGTCACCATATATCGTGGCGAGCTGCCCGATTCTTCCGGGTTTGTCCCCATTCCGTCCACAACAGGTTTACGCTGGTTTATTGGCCTCTTGCCAGCCGCGCGGATCGTTCAGAAAGGCCTCGACTTCGCTAAGGGTCTCGTCGTCAAAGGCTTTCTGTGCCTTGGCCTCGGCCAGAACATCCCACCATGTGCAGAGCGAGTGCAGCTTGACGCCATGATCACCCAGCGTTTTCTCGGTCTCGGGGAAGATGCCGTAGTAGAAAATGACGGCGGTGTGCCCGCAGGTGGCGCCGGTTTCGCGGATCGCATCGACAAAGGACAGTTTCGAGCCGCCGTCGGTTGTCAGGTCTTCGACCAGCAACACACGTTCACCTTCGCTCATCGCACCTTCGATTCGGGCGTTGCGGCCATAACCTTTGGGTTTCTTGCGAACGTAAGTCATGGGCAGGGCCATGCGCTCGGCGACCATGGCGGCAAAGGGGATGCCCGCCGTTTCCCCGCCTGCGATGTTGTCAAACGCCTCGAAGCCAGCGTCCCGCATCACCGTGACGGTCAGGAAATCCATCAGGGTCGATCGGATGCGCGGATACGAGATCAGCTTGCGGCAGTCGATATAGGTCGGGCTGGGCAGCCCGCTGGCCAGCGTGAACGGTTCCCGCGAGTTGAAATGCACGGCTTTGATCTCCAGCAACATCCGTGCGGTCAGGCGGGCGATTTCGGTGCTGTCGGGAAAGGAACTGGGGATCATGGTGCAAACCTCGGGGCTGAAAACACGTTGCGGGCTGATAGCCCGACCCTTGGGCCGGAGTCGAGAGGGATTGGACAAAAGAAAAGCGGACCCCCAAGAGGTCCGCTTTTGCCCTTACGGGCGATGGGCAGCCAAGGTGGGCTTAACTGCTCATGTCATAGGCCCGCTCGCCATGTACCGAGAGGTCGAGGCCATTTGTCTCGGTCTCGGCGTCTACGCGAAGTGGCGTGATCTGTGCAACCAGTTTGACCAACACAAACGTGACAACTGCCGTAAAGACACCCACGATAATCAGCCCGCCCAACTGAGCGGTCCAGGTTCCGAGGCCAAACAGGGCGATCATGAGCGTGCCGAAGATACCGCCGACGCCATGCACGGCGAATACATCCAGCGTGTCGTCGATATTCAGCTTGTTGCGCACCACGCTGACGGCTTCCTGACACAGAACGCCGGCCACGGCGCCAATGATCAGGGCCTGAACCGGTCCGACGAAACCCGAAGCGGGCGTGATCGAGGCCAGACCCGCGATTGTGCCCGTGACAAGACCGACCATCGAGGCCTTGCCAAAACGGATACGTTCCCACAGGGCCCAGCTCAGCGAAGCGGTGGCTGCGGACAGGTGCGTGACGGTCAGGGCCATCGCCGCTCCGCCATCAGCGGCCAGTTGCGAACCACCGTTGAAACCGAACCAGCCGACCCACAGCATTGCGGCACCGATCATGACATAACCGGGGTTGTGCGGCGGTGTCGTGCGGTTGCGGCGCGGCCCGAGGATGACCGCGATGATCAAGGCTGCCAGACCAGCGGTTTCGTGCACCACGATACCGCCCGCAAAGTCGCGCACGCCGATCTCGCCCAGAATGCCGCCATCAGCCAGCATCCCTCCACCCCAGATCCAGTGCACCACGGGCGCATAGCACAGCAGCATCCACAGCGCCGAGAAGGTCAGGACAAAGCCAAAGCCCACACGTTCGACATAGGCGCCCACGATCAACGCCGGGGTGATGATGGCGAAGGTCATCTGGAAGGCAAAGAACAGGATCTCGGGCAGGGTTCCCGCAAGGCTGTCCACGTCGACGCCGTTTAAGAAGACCTTGCCCAAACCACCCCAAAGCCCGCTTTCACCGGGGCCGAACGCGATGGAATACCCAGCGACCAGCCATAGAACGCTCATCAAACAGGCAATTGAAAAGCAATGCATGAACACGCTGAGGACATTTCGGGCACGCACGAGGCCGCCATAGAACAGGGCGAGGCCCGGCAATGTCATGAATAGGACCAACGCGGTTGCAACGATGATCCAGGCTGTATCGGCTCCGTTCATGGGCCATTCTCCCTTCCGAATGAGTGCGCCGGGCCGTCGAAATTCGGCACGGATCGGCGCTGTGTGAGCGGTGTGGGCTGTTTCAAGCCACCGTCGGTTGGAGAAAAAAGAGGCAAGGCGAAAAAAAGCGCCTGTTTTGGCGGCCTTTTTTCAACTGACTTCAAAAGAAGCAGTTTCAGGGGTCTTGTGCTAAAAGTTTAGGCGCCTGCGGAAAGGGCCGTATACAGCAGGGCCAAGGCGTGGTCACGCGCCGCGCGCCGCACGGCATCGCGACCGGGTGCGCCGAATTCGACGGTTTCGACATGCGTCGGCCGCCCCTCGGCGGCCAACCCGAAACACACACGCCCTTCGGGTTTGAATTCGGACCCGCCCGGCCCGGCAATACCGGTGATCGCGACGGCAAGTTGCGCCAATGAATTGCGCAGCGCGCCTTCTGCCATTTCGCGGGCAACTTCTTCGGAAACCGCACCGTGCGCGTTCAGCGTTTCGGCCTGAACGCCCAACATGTCCTGTTTGGCTTCGTTGGTGTAGGTGACGAAACCCCGATCCACGACGGCAGAGCTGCCGGGAATGTCAGTCAGGGCCGCAGCGACCATGCCGCCGGTACAGCTTTCGGCGGTGGCGATCATCACGCCTTGCGCCTTGGCGCGGTCCAGCAGGTCTGTCACGTTCATAGCCCCAGAACTCCGTGTGCTATACCTGCCAGAACCATCACGCCGATGGCTGCAAAAACACCCGCAATCACGTCGTCCAGCATCACGCCCATCGGATCTCCGCGGCGATCAGCCCAACCAATGGGCCCCGGTTTGGTGATGTCGAACAGACGGAACAGGATGAACCCAGCAACCCAGCCGGGCCAGAGCGCGGTAATGTCGATTCCATGCGCCCAGGACGGATAGGAAATCGCCCAAAGCGCGATGAACTGGCCTGCGACTTCGTCAATGACGATTTCGGACGGGTCGTGGTCATCCTGACCCCTGGTCATCACCCGCGTGGCCCAAAGGCCGCCGAAAAAAACTGCAACCGTTGCGATCGCCAGCAACGGGAAACCACCCAGCGTGTGCAATAACCAGGCCATCGGCAGGGCCACCAGTGATCCCCAGGTGCCAGGGGCGGGGCGCAAATAGCCAACGCCGCCAACCGTACCGATCATCTGTGCCGCGTTCATGCCTTCACCAGACAGGCTGTGGCGAGCGAGGCGATGCCCTCGCCGCGGCCGGTAAAGCCCAGACGCTCGGACGTTGTCGCCTTGACCGAAACCTGATCTGCGCGCAGGCCCATGATCTCAGACATCTTTTCCCGCATGGTTTCTGAATGCGGGCCAATTTTCGGATATTCGCAGACCAACGTGCAATCGACGTTCGAGATACGGTATCCCATCCGTTCCGCCAACTCGACCGCGTGGCGCAGGAAAATCTCGCTGGCTGCGCCTTTCCATTGTGGATCCGAAGGTGGGAAATGCTGTCCGATATCGCCCTGTGCCAGTGCGCCATAGATCGCATCGGTGACTGCGTGCATCCCGACATCGGCATCCGAATGGCCTTGCAGCCCGCGGTCATGCGGCACCTTCACACCGCAAAGGATCACATGATCCCCATCGCCAAAACGGTGCACGTCGTACCCGTTGCCCAGCCTTACATCCATGTCCGTTCCCATTATGCGTTCCGCCCGGGCAAAATCCTCGGGGCGGGTGATTTTCAGATTGTCGGCATCGCCCGGTACGATGCAGACATCGAGCCCGGCGGCTCGGGCAACCTCGACATCATCTGCCGCGCCGCCCGGATGGGCGGCGTGGGCAGCGGTGATGGCACCATAGTGAAACCCTTGCGGAGTTTGCGCGGCGAACAGGTTGCTGCGATCCTGCGTGCCGGTCACAGCCTGTTCATGCCCGATCCACAGCGCATCTGTCACCGCCAGCCCGGGCGCCGCCGCCGGACATGTTTCCAGGGCGTTCAGAACGTCGGTGATGATGCGGCGCGTGACGCAAGGCCGTGCAACGTCGTGGATCAAAACGCGCTGCACGGTCCGGTCGGCCAGAGCAGCCAATCCGTTGCGCACCGATCCCGCGCGATCCGTTCCGCCCGAAGCCAGGATCAGGTCGGTTTCACGGAAGTCTTCCCATGCGGCGCTATCTTCGTCGGACAGCACCAGAACTATGTGATCCACCTGTCCTCGAAAGCGCTCGATCGTCCAATCGGCCACCCGCCGGCCCGCAAGGCTGCGCCATTGCTTTGGCACGCCACCCCCGGCGCGCGACCCGCGACCGGCGGCGACTATGATGGCGGCTGTTGTCATATGTGTGCGCTCTCCTCGTGATGGGCATTGTTTAGGCGGCGGTGAATGCAGAGGCAATCACCCATGGTCATGTGCTCAAAAAATGGGCATATGATAGTTTTGCGGGCTTGTTGCGCGCCGTTTTGTTGTTCATATGCGCAGAAAACGATATCAAAACCACAACTGCCCAAGGATTAAGCGCGTTGACATTGCACCTTGCCGACAAGGAAATAGCACCGCCTGTTTTGCTGGCGCCCATGGCCGGAATCACCGACCGCCCGTTTCGCGATCTGGTGATGCGGTTTGGTGCGGGCATGGTGGTCAGTGAAATGGTCGCCAGTCAGGAGATGGTGCAGGCCAAACCCGGCGTGCGGGAGCGGGCGGAACTGTCCGCGGATGTGGAAAACACCGCCGTACAACTGGCAGGGCGCGAGGCCCATTGGATGGCCGAGGCGGCCCGTCAGGTGGCCGATCGTGGCGCGCGCGTGATCGACATCAACATGGGATGCCCCGCCAAGAAGGTGACAAACGGTTATTCCGGCTCGGCCCTTCTGAAAACGCCGGATCACGCGCTGGCACTGATCGAGGCCGTTGTGGGTGCGGTCGATCTGCCGGTGACGCTGAAAACCCGGCTGGGATGGGACGATAGTCTGTTGAACGCGCCCGACGTGGCGCGCCGCGCTCAGGACGCGGGTATTCAGATGGTCACGATCCATGGCCGCACACGCTGTCAGTTCTACAAGGGTCACGCTGATTGGCGGGCGATCCGGGCGGTGAAAGAGGCCGTATCGATCCCGGTCATCGCGAACGGAGATATCGTGGACACTGACGCCGCGCGAACCGCGTTGCGCCAGTCCGGCGC